>JABDMC010000074.1 GCA_013001695.1 Akkermansiaceae bacterium | reverse complement strand
GCCGCACCCCCCGCGAGCGATCCCGCGCCGCGCCAGGACGCCGAAGCGGAGGCCGAATCCGGCTTCCGGGAGGTCAACCCGCTCCTTCCCTTCCTGGCGGTGATCGGCCTGATCGTGGTGCTCCTCGTGGCCGCCGTGATCCTGAACCGCGGCCGCGCCGGCGCCGGCGCAAGTGGCGCCACCCGCAGCGCCATGGAAAAGAGCCGCTTCCTCCGCGAAGGCTGGAGGGAGGCCGCCTCCCAGCGCCTCCAGGCCTTCCTCGACGCCTCCACCCCGGAGCAGCGCGCGCCGCACATCATCGGCGGCCGTGCCCGTCTCGATGACCTCCGCGCCTTTTACGAGGGCGGGCCCGCCAGCGAGAAGAGCACCCCGCTATCGGCCTTCAGCCACTTCGACCTCGCCGATGCCGACAAGAAGCGCGGCATCTTCATGATGCGCTACGAGCGGCCGTCGCAATTCGACATGCGCGAGTTTTTCCGGCCCGTGGCGCCGCTCGAGATCCAGTACCGGCTCGAGGAACCCGGCCTGCTGCTCGCATCCTTCGCCTCCCTCGGGAACTTTTCGATGGAACCGGTGCGCGTCATGGCATTTTTCAAGCAGTCCGGCGAGGATCTGCTGCTCGATTGGGACGTCTTCGTGCAGACCAAGTACCGGACCCTCCGGGAGTTCGGGGCCTACCCGCAACCCGGCGAGGTGAAGACCTTCCGGGTCATCGTCAACGAGGACGTCGCCACGGCCGGTGCGGTCGGGCAGGAGCAGGTGCGTTACTACCGCTTCGCCGATCCGGCCAACAGCGCCGACTACGTGAAGGTGCCCATCGGGGTGGGAAGCATCGAGGGGCGCATCCTGGAAAGCCTGAACTGGATCGGCTTGTCCGGCCGGGGCGTGCCCAGCCAGACGGCCACCGTGAAGTTGACGTGGACCGAGGGCGAGAATCCCCGCCTGCGCCTCCAGGAAATCGTCTGCTGGGAGTTCCTCGGTCTCGGCGGAAAGAAGGGCAATGCCGTTCCCGGCGAGAAGTACAACCCGTTCCCGGGGTCGCCTGACGGCCAGCCGGCGGAGGAGAAGCCGCCCGGCGCGGGCGGCGCCCCGGCCGGGGAGGCATGAGCGAGACGGTCGCGGCCATCGCCAGCCCGGCCGGGCCCGGTGCGATTGCGGTCCTGCGCGTTTCCGGTCCCGCCACGACCACCGTCGCGATGGCGCTCCTGGGAGAACGCGGCGCCTCTCTCGAGGAGCGCCGCGCCACCCTCGCCACGGCGCGCGACGCGCAGGGTGACGTCATCGACGAGGTCCTGGCGACGCGGTTCGCCGCTCCGCGCAGCTATACCGGCGAGGATGTCCTCGAGCTCAGCTGCCACGGGGGCATCCTGGTGACCCGCAGGCTTCTCGACCGCCTCGTGGAATGCGGGGCCCGGGTCGCCGCCCCCGGCGAGTTCACCCAGCGGGCCTTCTTCAACGGCAAGATGGACCTCACCCAGGCCGAGGCCGTCATGGATGTCATCGCGGCCCAGACCGACCTGGCCCTCAAGGCCGCCCAACACCAGCTGGAGGGACTCCTCGGCGAGGCCACCGAAGGCCTGCGACGCGAACTGCTCGAGTCCGTGGCTCACCTCGAGGCCTACATCGACTTCCCCGAGGAGGACATCGATCCCGACGGCGCCGCGCAGATCGCCGGCCGCCTCGGCGACTGCGAACGGCGGATCGCGGCCCTCCTCGCCACCGCCGAGCAGGGGCGCCTCCTGCGCCACGGGGTGCGCACCGTGATCTACGGGACCCCCAATGTCGGGAAATCGAGTCTCCTGAACGTCCTCCTCGGAGCGGACCGTGCCATCGTGAGCGAGATTCCGGGAACCACCCGCGACACCGTCGAGGAGGTCATCGACCTCGGCGGCATCCCGGTGCGCCTGATCGATACGGCCGGCATGCGCGAGACCGCCGACGTCATCGAGCGCCACGGGGTGGAACGCACCCGGCGCCACCTCGCCGAGGCCGACTTGATCCTCGAGGTGGTCGATGGCAGCGTCCCCCCGGGCGAACGGCTCGCGGAGGAGGCGCGATCCGGACGGCACCACCTGCTCGTCATCAACAAGGTCGACCTCGGCCGCCACCCCGCGTGGGACGACGCCCCGGGGGTGGAGATCTCGTGCCTTGAGCGCACCGGGCTGGAGGACCTCACCGCGGCCATGAAGGACGAACTGGCGCTCGGCGCCGGGGCGTGGGGCCGCGAGGCGGTGGCGGTCAACGCCCGTCACCAGGCGTGCCTGCGGCGGGCCCAGGAAGCCCTCGGGGCGGCCCGCCGCCAACTCGATGCCGGGACCGGTCCGGAGTTCGTCGCGGTCGACTTGCGGGAGGCGCTGGAAGCCGTTGGCGAGATCGCCGGGCGGGTCGACACCGAGGAGATCCTCGGTGAGATCTTCGGACGGTTCTGCATCGGGAAATAGCGCAGGCCGCGGATCGACACCGTCCCCGGGCGGACTCAGATGCGGGGCGACATGCCCGGCGATCGGCGCTAGGATTCCGGGGCAGGATGAGGAACATCGTGGTGCTGACCGGTGCGGGGATCTCCGCGGAATCAGGAATCGAGACGTTTCGCGGGGCGGGGGGGCTCTGGGAGGGACACGCCGTCGAGGATGTCGCCACCCCCGAGGCCTTCGCCCGGGATCCCGGCCTCGTGCACCAGTTCTACAACCTCCGCCGCCAACAACTCCTCGCCGGGATCGAGCCGAATCCCGCGCACGTGGCGCTGGCGCGCCTCGAACGGGAGTTCGACGGCGAGGTCCTCGTCGTCACCCAGAACATCGATGACCTCCACGAGCGCGGGGGATCGGAGAATGTCATTCACATGCACGGGGAGCTCCTGAAGTCGCGCTGCGTTTCCTGCGGCGAGGTTTCCGAGTGCCGCCACGACCTGACGGTCGCATCGGAATGCCCCCGGTGTCACGCGGTCGGCACCCCCCGGCCCCATGTCGTCTGGTTCGGGGAAATCCCCCTGCGACTCCCCGAGATCGAACGGGCCCTGATTGCGGCGGATCTGTTCATCGCGGTCGGGACCTCCGGGCGGGTCTATCCGGCTGCCGGATTCGTCCGGCTGGCGCGGGCCCATGAGGCCCGCACGATCGAAATCAACCTCGAGGAGACCGGGCCCGGCGGGGCCTTCCAGGAAAGCCGCCGGGGCCGCGCCGGGGAGATCTTGCCGGATCTGGTCGGGTCGATTCTGGCAAGAGATGCTTGAAGATCGGCCGTGATGTGGCTTGGTGCCTGTGACCTTCATGGACATTTACCGGGGATTGCGAATTGGCGTGGTGTGGACGCTCGGCTGTGCCGCGGCCCTCGTCGCGCCCGCCCAGGAAGCACGCCGTCTTGTGGAGCAACTCGGCGCCGAGTCCTACAAGGACCGCGAGGAGGCGTCGCAACAGTTGTGGGCCATGGGCGAGCGGGCCCTCGCCATCCTCGGCGAGGCCGAGTCCGACCAGGATCCCGAAGTGGCCTACCGGGCCCGGATCCTCCTGCAGCGCATCCAGACCGGCATCCTGCCCGGGACCCCCAAGGAGATCATCGACCTCGTGCAGCGCTACCACCGCGGCGGCCCCATGAGCAAGAAGGCGGCCATGGAGGAACTGCGCAAGATCGGCGCGTTCCCCCAGATGCTGCGGCTTTACCGCTTCGAGAAGGACCCCGACGCCCGCCAGGCGTGCGCCGAACTGGTCGAGGAGGCCGTCGTCCCCGCGGTGGAAGCGAAGCTGGCGGGGGGCGAGCTCGATGCCGCCGAGATCCTGCTCGAGCTGGCCCCGCCCAACGAGGCCAACCTGCGTCGCCTCGCGGCGATCTACCGCACCCGCGGCAAGCTTGATGCCAAGCTCGCCGAGATGGACGGCGCCATCGAGCGCGGGGACCTCGCCCGGATGGAGGCTGCCGGAAAGCGGGAATTTCACTCCCGCCGCCTCGCCCTCCTGCGGTCCAAGGGCGACCTCGCCGCGGCCCGCACGGTCGCCGAGGAGATGGAACGCGACGATCTTCTCGCGGCCTTCGCCCTCATGGATGGGAATCCGGTCCCCTACCTCGACTGGTTCATCGCGCGGGAGGCGAAGCCGGTGGCCCGCATCCACGCCGAGGTCGTGCGTCAGCGCTGGACGGGAGACCGCGAGGCGGAAGCCAAGTTGACCCGCTCCATCCTGACCTTCGCGAAGGAGGGTGGCGAGGAACGGGAACCCGCGATGACGTCCCTCCTGCTTCTCGGGAAACGCGACGATGTCCTGCCGTTGATGCAGGGGGAGTTCCGGACGTCCCTCTTCGAATATTACGATGCGGTCGAGCTTCCCGATTCGGCCCTCGCGGCCGTCGGCTACATGCCGGGCGAGGATGACCGGAAGAAGTGGCTCGCGGCCCGGACCTCGGCATTCACGGAGGATTGGAACGACGGGGATGCCGCCCGCGCCGAGATTCTCCAGGTGGCGGGGTTCCTGCAGCGGCGCGGCAACACCGCCGATGCCCGCGCCCTGATCAAGACCGTCAGCGACATCGCCGAAAACCACGCGCAAAACACGTGGTTGGAATTCCTCAGCGAGTTGGGTGACGGCGATGAAGCGGCCTCCATGGAATTGGCCTTCGATCTCGCCGCGGCCAAACTCGAGGCCGACGGCGAGGACGCCAGGCCCGCGGTGCTGATGAGCAGCCTGTTCGGGGAGGGGGATTCCGCCATGCGCTTGTGGACCCGCATCGGCGAGATCAGCGACGCCGCCCCGCCGGACCGCCTCCGCCTCCTCGGCGGAATCTATGGACGGCTGCCCGTGCCGGTCGCCGAACTCGATGACCTCCTCGAAAAATTGCGCGCCGGCATCGACGAGGCGGATGCCAAGGAGCGCCGCCAGATGTTGGTCGACCTCCTGGAACCGGCCATGACGCGCGACTCGGCCGGGGATGTGGTGGAACTGCTCGAACGACTCGCTGCCATCGACGGCCCCGAACGCTGGGCGAAGCTCCTCGCCACCTATTTCGGCTATCTCGCGGATTGGAAGAAGTCCGCCGCCCAGTGGGAGGTGGTCATCGCGAATGAAGACACCACCGATCCCTACTCGCTGGCGGCCCACGCCGCGGTCCTGATGCATCTCGGCCAAAAGGAGAAGGCCGAGCGCCTTCTCCGCGAAGTCGAGATGCGGAGCCTCGATGAATCCCTCAAGTTGTTGCGCCTCGCCATGACCCTGCAGGTGTGGGGAGCCGGCGAGATTGCCGAGCGCTATTGGGAGAAGCTCTTTCTCACGAATTCGCCGTCCGACTGGTACTGGCGCAGCGCTGCGGGTCAGGGCGTGGGCTACGCGCAGGACCGCCGGCAGTGGCGCCGCGCCGCGGCCTTCGCGGAAGTCCAGGGCCTTGGCTACCTCCGCAGCAACCCGACCCTCATGATCAACCCGGTGGTCTATCTGCGCAGTCGCTTGTCCGCCGACCTGTTCCGGGGCCTGGCCCTCGCCGAGGAAGGCGACGCCGCGGGCGGCGAATCGCTCCTCGAAGGGGCCTTCGAGATTCTCGTCGGCGACGGGGTCCTCGCCGACGACTTCTTCCCGCTCGTCCGGCAGGCCGGGCTCGCCGAACTTCACGACCGCCTGTTTGCGCGGGCCTACCTCCGCCTCGAGGAGTCCATCAAATCCTACCCCGGGGCCCACAATTCCTACAATGGCGCCGCCTGGCTGGCATCGCGGGCGGTGCGGAATCTCGACGACGCCCACGACAAGATTCGCAAGGCCCTCGAGATGCGTCCCCGGCAGGCCGCGTATCTCGATACCCTCGCCGAGGTCTGGTTCGCCAAGGGCGATCGCAAAAAGGCCGTGCAATGGTCCCGCAAGGCGGTGCGCGATTCCTACCACGCCAATCACTCCCTCGGCGGCGGCAACGAACTGCGCGAGCAGTACGAACGGTTCCAAAACGACCCGCTGCCGGTTCCCTAGCGCCGCTCCCGACGAGCGTCTCCGATCCCACCAGGCCGGGCGGGTGCGCTCCACGAAGGGCAAGCGCCCCTGGCGCCGGGTTCACCTCGAGGAACATGCCGACCGCGCCACCGCGGAAAAACGGGAACGGTACTTGAAATCGGGCTACGGACGGCGTTGGCTTCGGAAGATCCTCGATTGAGGAGGGGTGGCAGAGTGGTCGAATGCACCGGTCTTGAAAACCGGCGTGGGGCAACTCACCGTGGGTTCGAATCCCACCCCCTCCGCCAGACTCCCCACCCCAGCGAAGCGGGGTGGGGAGTCTGGCGTTTCGGGACGGGGTAAAACCCTGCCGAACGCAGGGAGGCCGGGTTTGAACGCGGCGGCAAGCGATGGCGCGAAGCGCAGGGGCGAGCCATGAGAATCTGCGGGCCCCGGAGGAGGGGCCCGGAACTCAGCATGGCCGGAGCGGAGCGCAGGCAATCCCACCCCCTCCGCCAGACCGATCGTCCCGCCCTCGACGATCTGGACCATGGTCAGCGTCTGGCGTCCTTGGTTGGACGTGATCCAACCTGGTGGCCCGGCTGAGCTGCAGCCTCTGCGCTCACCGTGACCTGTGGCGATGGATCAATGACCGCTTCGAGGGAGCGGTGGGGGCGGGGAAGAAGTGAGCTGAAGGCCCAATTTTCCGGCCGGGCTGTTCATTTTTCTGAAAAAATCCGAGGACTGACCCATTAAGGAATACCGTGATGACACCAAACCGAATCCACCCGATTTTACAACTCGCCGCCGCGCTCCTGCTCGTCGCGGGCGTCGAGGGCCGCACGTGGACCAGCGCCGACGGCGGAAAGACCTTCGAGGGAGAATTGCAGGCCTACGACGCCGCCAGCGGAAAGGTCACCGTGACGTTGAGCAGCGGCAAGCGGATGAACTTCAGCCAGGACAAGCTCTCGGCGGAGGACATCGCGTGGCTGGAGAAGAACGGCGGCCGGTCCGGGGGAAGCACCACCGAGGTTGGGGAACTGCCGGACGAGCTGCCGGATCCGGACGGTGAAGAGGCCGACATGAGCCAGCCGGTCCAAGTATTTATCCTGATGGGCCAATCGAACATGCTGGGTTTCGGGAATGCAGGCGCACTAAAAGGAATCGCCGCTGACCAGTATCCCTATCTTGTCGATGACGGAGGAAACTGGAACGTGCGGAAGGATGTTCGAAATGTATTTTTCTGCATGGCAAAATTGAGACACAATGATTGGTTAACAGCCGAAAATGGGAATGGTGGCGGGAAGTTTGGCCCGGAAATCGGCATTGGGAATTATCTGGGTCACGTTCTTGACGCGCCTGTGCTGATATTGAAATCATGTGTGGGCAACCGTGCTTTGGGCTGGGACTTGCTGCCACCCAGTGCGGTAGGCACTGGAAGTGGTGGCAAATCATACCAAGGGGACTCGGAGAGCTCGAATCGGAAGGTCAATGAAGAGGTCAAGAAAGCTAGTGGCTGGTATGCAGGCCTCCAGTATGACCAGGACGTAGGGGCCGCTCAGAATGCGTTAAAAAACTTGGACACCTACTATCCTGGTGCCAAGGAATACGAAGTGGCAGGGTTTTTCTGGTGGCAGGGAAATGCTGAGAAAGGCAAGGGGAACGTGGAGACTTACGACAAGAATCTGGCTTTTCTCTTCAATGACCTGAGAAAGGATTTCAATGCCCCGAACGCCAAGTTTGTTTGCGCCACCCTGGGTGAACATGACAAGAGCGCAACGCTTTCTCAGAAGATGTTCGATTTCGCCGAGCTCCCGGAATTCAAAGATCAGGCTGCGGTGTTCTACTCGAAACCTGTCGCCAAGGGAGGTAGCGGCGGTCACTACGGTGGCGATCCAGATACCTACATGAAAGTAGGAGAAGGGATGGGCAAACTTATGGTAGAATTGCTTTCGAAGTAGAAATCAAAGCTTAGGACAAGAAGTCTTCATCGGCAGACGCTCTGCTGATGAAGGCTTTTTTGTTGGTTGGCGCAGCAAAACGGGAGCGTTACCCTGAGGTGTTGAACAGGGCTGGTATCCAGGCTGCCAGTATGACGGTGTGGAGCGACCCTCGATGCCATGGAGGCCGTCGCGAAAAACAATGACCCCGAGCTCGAGGGCAAGGTGGCATTCGTCTACACGCACCCGCTCTCCAAGGGCGGGAGTTCCAGCGGCCATTACGGAGGCAATCCGGAAACCTACATGAATGTCGGCGAGGCCATGGGCAAGGCGATGGGCGAGTTGCTGAGCAAGTAGCGCAGGGTCGACCGCGCATGGGCTTTCGAGCGACCCGGGGTCGTTTCCGGGTCGCGGGACGACTTGGAGATCACCTCCGCAGCGCCCGAGGATCCCCGGCACGGCGGGGGCAGTCGCGCTTGACGCAAATGGGCGTCAAGAATCCGTAAATCGACTGATGCTGCGGCTTCGTTGGCGCCCAAGCTGGGATAGGGTATCCTCTGTGATCACCATGTGATGGCCGGTCGAGATAGTCAGAGCCCTCCCAAGGGGTGGTCGGTGGCCGGGCGGCGGCGGGGGTTTGCCTTGGTGGTCACGGTCTCGATTCTGGTGTTGCTGGCGGTGATCTCGGTGGGATTGCTCACGCTGTCGACCTTGACGGTGCGCGGCGCCTCGCAGGGGGATGCGCAGGCCGAGGCACAGGCCAATGCCCGCCTCGCGCTGGTGCTGGCCCTCGGCGAGTTGCAGGAGGAGATGGGCCCGGACATGCGGGTGAGCGCCGAGGCGGCCATCTTCGACCAGGATCCGGAGAGCGCCGAGATCGACGGCGTGGCGCAGTCGCGCTGGCTTGCCAGCTATCACTCCTGGGGAACCTGGCTGAATGCCGCCTACACGCCACCCGATGGCGGAAGCACCCTTCAAATCCAGGACACCTACACCGCAGGACGAAAGCCGATGTTTCGCCGCTGGTTGGTTTCGCTGCCCGACGACATGAGCGGGGACGTCGACGCCCCGCTGCGCGCCACCGGGCTGGATGACGCCAACTCCGTGGTTCTGGTCGGGAAAGGCACCCTGGGCGCCGCGGCGCAAAGCCACCCGGATCGGGTCACCCGCGCCCACCTCACCCCGGTCAACAAGACCGGACGGCAGGCATGGTGGATCGGCCCGGAAAACCACAAGGCCAGGGTCGACAAGGCCAGGCAGCCGCGTGAGCTCACCGTCGACCACTGGGAGGCCTCCCAGGGGGACACTGCCGATGTGGGCGTGGGTCTTCTGCCGGGACTCGGCGCCCTTGAATCGGATGGGACCCTCAGCGACAAGCTTGCCACGCTGCCAACGCTTCGTCCCGCGGGGATCGATGCCGAGGTCGTGGGGCAGCACTTCTTCGACCTGACCGCCTCGAGCCGGGGGGTGCTGGCCAGCGTCCGCACCGGGCATCTCAAGAAGGACCTGAGCCTGCTCTTCGAGCAGGAGAAGGCGGAGCTGCCCGAGCCCTATCGGTTTGATTCCGATGATGTCCGGGAGCCGTCGATCCGCCCGATGAGTCCTGAAATCGCGGACAAACCCGTGCTTCGCGAGCGGCATTTCGCCTCATGGAACCGCATGCGGCACTTCTACCGGATGTACCGGCGGGACAGCGATGCGGAGGCGCGGGCTTTTGACGATGGCGGAACGGATGGCAGCCCGGGACTCCGGTGGGCGGGTTCCAAGCCGTGGACGGACTGCAATGTCAGCACCTATTTCTCGGCGTGGGACGGGCAGGACACCTATGTCCGGTTTCCGATCCTCACCAATATCACGTATATCCTGAGCCTGAAGACCGATCCCGGAAACACGCGGGGGACGTACGACCTGCGTTACGTGGCCTCGCCGGTCTACGTGTACTGGAATCCCTACAATGTGGAGTTGCGCGTGCCCGACGTGGCGATGACGACGCGAACATACTTGGCGCAGGTGCATCCCCTGGTGGGCCGGTTTTTCACGGGCCGCACCCACAAGAAGGACGTCGTGCTGAGGTTCGACGACGATTATGCGAGAATGATGTCCGGGAACGGGCGGGACATCGTCTTCAGACCCGGGGAGTTTCGCATCTTCACTCCCGAACCGGGGAACATCATCAGGGGCAACCTGCTGGACATGTTGCCCGGATTCGACCCCCAGTCGTACGGCGGGCTGTACGCCACCGTGGGATCGTACACCCCGGACCAAAGGCCCCGGTTCGCGATGCGCTTCGGGCATGAGACGAACCGCTGGTTGTTCAACATGCAGTTTGGCAACACCCCGGCCTCGTTCGTCTCCTTCCGTTACTGGACGCCCACGGGCGACTACCGTCCGAGGTCCTACCTGCCCTTTCATCATCACGTTGACTGGTTCAACACCGCGCAAACCAGCACGTTCATCACGCCGCCCGCCGCCCCGGATCCCTGGGTTTTTGACGGGGACCTCCTCCCGGTCGGTTACTTCCAGTTGGTGCTCAAGGGGATCCACGACCACGACTACGCGACCATCGGCTGGGAGCAGGACTGGCGTTGCCGCAACTGGATCCAGGCGCCCCCATTCTACCTCGGGAAGGGCCTCTACATGTCGGAGGATGAAACGATCGGAAACACGCAGAGAATCGATTGCCCCTACGAGCTGCGCTTCGGGCCGCTGCTCGGCGCCGGAAGAGACGTGGATGACATCATCCAGCACGTGGGGCACAGCGCGATCATGGGGATCGACGAGAGGGTGACCGCCGTTCCCAGCCTCGAGCTTCCCACCGCTCCCGTGGCGAGCCTCGCTGGTTTTGCGGCCATGCGGATCAATCCGGGCTGGGTGGACATCGCCACCCTCAATCCGGATTGGAAGAGACCGACCGCGCCGAGGGGGGAAACGAGGACCGCCGGGTTCTCCCAGCACGTCGCCGAATCGAAGGCATGGGCCTACCAGAGTGGCATCACCGGTCCCGGCATCGGCAATTCGTTTCTGCATCCGGTCATTCCCCGCACGGATGTCTACCGGTTCTTGAACAATTCCATCAGCATGGACCTGAATGACTGCCTGAACATCAATGCCGGCTACACCAAGACGGACACCAAGGCCTACTGCGATTACTGGGATCACGTCCTGCTGCTCAACGATGCGCTTTGGGATGACTACTTTGTGTCCTCCCTGGCAGACCAGACGCGCCCCGGGGCGACGGCGGGCACGAGTCTTGCCGAGAACATCCGGAAGCTGGCCAACGGTGAAGAGCTGGCCAACACGCGTTACGTTCCATACGGGGGTGGCCGCTCGGCGGAAGACGTGGTGGCTGAACTGGATGGCGCCGACGGTTACCTCAAGGCGGCGGCCCACCTGATGGTGGACGGCATGTTCAACGTCAACAGCACCTCGGTGGCGGCGTGGCAGGCGCTCTTTTCCGGCATCCGCGAGCGCCGGGTCGTTTATCGTGACAAGAACGGCACCTTGCGGCCGGTCGAGATCCCGGAAGGCAAGCGGATCGCCCTTTCGCGCTTCAACACCGCCACCACCGACCAGGAGGGGACCGACCCTGAATTCGGGATTGCCCGGGACGACGGCATGCAGGCGTGGTCCGGCGTGCGCTTCCTGGATGACGACCAGCTGCGCAAGCTCGCCCGGGAGTGCGTCAAGCAGGTGAAGCGGCGCGGTCCGTTCCTGAACTTTTCCGAGTTCATCAACCGCCGCCTGTCCGACGACGAGTTGGGGACGATGGGCGCCTTGCAGTCGGCGATCGATTACGATGATGCCAGCCCCGAGGCCGGGTCCATCAACCACAGTTTCAAGAGCCACGGGGACTTCATGCTGGAGGAAGGCGACCTGGGGGACCACGCCTTCGCCACTCCGGAAGCCGCGATCGGTTCCCGGTTCGCCGGCATTCCCGGATACGTCATCCAGTCCGACCTGCTCAAGCCCATCGCGAACACCCTTTCGGTGCGTGACGACACCTTCCGCATCCGCGCCTATGGCGAGTCTCTCGACCACAATGGCAGGGTTCTCGCCCGGGCATGGTGCGAGGCGATCGTGCAGCGCGTCCCCGAGTATGCCGATGGCGCCAACCCTCCGGAGATCCCCGCGCGAAAACTCGATTCCAACGGCGAATTTTCCAGCGTGGACGATGGCGAGCTGACGCCCGTCAACCGCCGTTTCGGCAGGAAGTTCCAGATCGAGAGTTTTCGCTGGTTGAGGGAATCCGAGATCTGACGGCGGCGATTCGCCGTCCTCACCCACATGACCATGACAAAGGCCCTTTGCTGCATTGGCATCCTGTTTTCGGGGGTTCTGCCCGTGGCGGCCGAGGCCGATGCCGGCGGCGACTCGCGCCGGGCCCCCGGGCGCTCGGCCTGGTTCGCCTGCACATCCATACCGGACGGCATTGAAAACCCCGCCAAGGTGATGAGTGGTGGAAAGATCACCGAGCTCGAGCTTCCGAAGTACATGACGAGCGACGCGGTGCGGATCCCGGACGATGGCGTCATCCGCGTCGTCCGGGAAGTGCCTGATCCCGAGGACCCGGCAAAGCGGAAGTATCTTGTCCTGGCGGAAGCGAAGATTCCGGAAGGGTTTCGAGACGTTTTGATCATCCTGGTGCCGCTGGCGAAGCCCGAGGGCGATCTCATTTTCGCAACCAAGGTTCAGGACCTCGCGAACTTCAAGGGCGGAGACCGGCTATTCATCAACCTCAGCGACACGGGCGTCCGCGTCAAATTTGGCGATACCAAGGTAGTCGTGGCCCCGAGGCAGGCGAACATCTACGAAGCGCCGGTCTTGGCGAGGCCGGTCAACATGCCCGTCATGTATGAATTTTACCATCCCGAGGAGAAGAAGTGGAAGATCCTGAGCGCCTCGACCATCGTGCTGCGACCGACCCGCCGCGAAATCAACATCTTCAACGAGGGCTCGCGCCTCGGAAAGATCAAGAAGCACAAGATCCTCTTCCCCGTGCAGGACGGGAGACGGTGAGCGCCCCCTGGGGTGCCGCGGAACGGATCCCGGCCGGCGCGGGGCTTATCCACGCGCCATCCCTGCCGCCCATTTTCCGGTTTTCAATTGTTGCGGGAAGCGCCAGCGTGCCGTGTGCGCATCCTGATCGCCTGCGACAAGTTCAAGGGGTCCCTGGCGGCGACAGAGGCGTGTGAGGCGATCCGTGACGGCCTCACCGCAGCGGGTGTCTCCGCGGAATTCGACCTGTGCCCGATCGCGGATGGCGGGGAGGGGTTTGCGGCGGCGATGGTGGCGGCCCTCGGGGGACGGTGGAGGTCCTGCCCCGTCCACGATGCCCTCGGCCGCCGCATCACGGCGCGCTACGGGCTTGGCCGCAGTCATGGGACGCCGGTCGCGGTCATGGAGATGGCGGAAGCGAGCGGCTACCTGCGGATCTCCCCGGAGGAGCGTGACATCCTGCACGCCTCGACGGCGGGCACCGGGCAGATGATCCGGCATGCCGTGCAGGTGGCGGCCGTGGAGCGCATCCTGATCGGGATCGGCGGCAGCGCCACCAATGACGGGGGAGTCGGCATGGCCGCCGCCCTCGGCATCGCCTTCCGCGACGCCCGCGGCGAGGAACTGCGGCCCGTCCCGGCAGCGATGGGCGCCCTCGCGGAGATCTGCGAAGGCGGCCGGATCGATTTGCCGCCGATCGAGGTGGCGTGCGACGTGACCAATCCCTTGCTGGGCCCGAACGGTGCCACCGCCGTCTACGGTCCGCAGAAGGGTGCCGGGGAGGCGGAGCGCGGGGTCCTCGAGGAATTCCTGGAGCGCCTCGTGGACGTCGCGGAAGCGGGCGAGATGGCGCGGGTCCCCGGTGCCGGGGCGGCCGGCGGGCTCGGCTTCGGCCTGCTCCGGTTTGCCGGCGCGGAGTTGCGCCCCGGCTTCGAGATGGTCGCCGAGGCCCTCGGACTGGCGGAGCGCGTCGCGGCGGCGGACGTGGTCATCACCGGCGAAGGATCCCTCGATGCCCAGTCGCTCGACGGCAAGGGGCCGATCGGGGTGGCCCGGCTGGCCGGCGCGGCGGGGAAACGCGTCATCGGCTGTGGCGGGCGCGTCACCCGCGAGGTCCGTGAATCCGGCGCCTTCGACGCCCTCGTCTCCCTCGAGGATTTCGCGCTCCCCGTCGACCAGAGCATGGCACGCGGGGCCGAACTGCTCCGCGCCAAGGGCCCCGATCTCGCGGCCCACACGGGCGCCTGAGGTCCGGCGGTCCGCCCGGATGGCCGGGACGGCGAGGCTTGCCGGTTTTCCGGGGGTGGCTAGGGTCGGGCCTCATGGCGGAGGTGGCACTGTTGTTCGCGGGGCAGGGGGCCCAGCGGGTCGGCATGGGGCGGGACCTCGCGGCGGCGCACCCCGAAGCGGCGGCCCTGATGGCGCGGGCCGACGAGGTCCTCGGGCGCCCGCTCACGCGGGTCATGTTCGAGGGACCCGAGGAGGAATTGACCATGACCGCCAATTGCCAGCCGGCGCTCTTCGTGCACGGGTTGGCGCTCCTGGAGGTCCTGAAGGCCAGGGTGCCGGACCTGCAACCGCTGGCGGCGGCAGGACTCTCGCTTGGCGAGATGACGGCCCACACCGCCGCCGGAACCTTCGGGTTCGATGACGGCTTGCGGCTGGTGGCGGCGCGGGGCGCCTTGATGGATGAAGCCTGCGCCGCGACCGACGGGGCGATGGCGGCCATGATCGGGGGGACCGAGGAGGTGGTGCGGCAACTGGCGGCGGATTGCGACGTCGATGTGGCCAACCTCAATGCGCCCGGACAGATTGTGATTTCCGGACCGGTCGACGGGATCGATTCCGCCGTGGGGCTCGCCAAGGAGCGGGGAATCCGGATGGCCAGGAAGTTGAAGGTGGCCGGGGCGTATCATTCCCGTCTCATGGCCGGGGCGCAGGAGAAGTTGTCCGCCGCCCTGGCCGCGGCGGAAATCGGGACACCGCGCTTCCCGGTGATCTGCAACTACACGGCGAGCGCGGTGACGACCCCGGACGAGATCCGGGAGAGCCTCGTCAAGCAGGTCACGGGATCGGTGCGCTGGGTGGAGTCCATGCAGGCTCTCCTGGCGCTCGGGATGACGCGCTTCGTGGAACTCGGCCCCGGTCAAGTGCTGAAGGGGCTCATGGGCCGGATCGAGAGGGATGCCGAGGTCATCGCGGTGGATGATGCCGCGGGGATCGAGGCGGCGGCGGGCGTCCTGCGCGGGTAAGGCGCGGATTTGCAGGTTCCGCGGGCCGATTGCGCGGCCCGGGCGGGCTTCTCCACATGGCGAGAATTGCTATTGCACCCCGGGCGGAATCTTCCTAGGTTCCCGCCCTCACCAACGCGGAGCGGTAGTTCAGTTGGTTAGAACGCCGGCCTGTCACGCCGGAGGTCGCGGGTTCGAGTCCCGTCCGCTCCGCCACCCAAAAAAAATGCCCCGCTCGCGGGGCTTTTTTTGTGCCGCGCAGCGGCCTGGGGCTGAACGCGCCGCGGAGCGCCGCGACGCCCAGCGGAGCGCTGCGTCCTCAGGGAATGAGGGTGGGGATCTGGGCGAGCGCGGTGACGATGGCGTCGGGGGGGAGGAGCGGTTCCGGGTGGTCCTCGCGGAGGCGGAGGGAGCGCCGGTCGCCGGCGAAGAGGGCGGTGCGGAAGCCGGTCTGGGCGGCGGGGTGGATGTCCTTGAGGGCATCGTTGCCGACGTAGAGGACCTCTTCGGGGGCGATGGACTGGGCGGTGAGGGCGTCGCGGAGTTGCTCGTAGAGCCACGCCGAGGGCTTGGCGCGCTTGAAGCGGCAGGAAAAGAAGGAGAGGTCGGGGTCGAAGCCGAGGTCGTCGATGCTGCGGTCGAGGAGGCCCTCGAAGAGGAAGGGCGTGTAGAACTGGGCGTTGGAGACGATGGCGAGGGCGAGGCCGCGGTCCTTGAGGGCGGTGAGGAGGTCGAGGGCGCCGGGCATGGGCCAGACGGGATTGCAGGCGCATTCGTAGGCGACCGCGACGGACTCGATGAGGTCGTCGGGGTGGTCGCCGAGGAGTTCCCGCCAGATGTCGCGGATCTCGACCTCGGGGAAATCGATGCCGGACTTGCGGGAGCGGTCGTGGTCGGCCGCGATGGCGGCGGTGAAGCGGGCCGTGAGGGAGGCATCGCCGGCGGGCGCCGCGATGCCGTGAGCGGCGAGGATGTCGCGGAGGGCGCGCTCGTTGGCGCCGGCGTCGCTGTGGCCGATGTCGCCGGATCCGGAGATGAAGAGGGTCCCGTAGATGTCGAAGGCGACGCAACGGATGCCGTCGATGGTCGGCAGGGCGGGGGCGAGACCGGTGGGATCGGGAGCGAGGGGGGTCGAGTGGGTGCGGAGAAAGGCGGCGTGATCAGGCATTGGGGACGGGGGGTGCGGACGGCGATGTCGCGTGGGCCTCGAACTCCGCCGAGACGCTGGGCCGCAGAAGGACGATGAAGGTGAAGACCGCCAGGATGGTGCCGAGGGGGATGTTGAGGGTGTTGATGCCGGCGATGATCAGGATGAAGAGCTTGCGCCGGCGGCGCTGGATGGAGCGGCCCGCGATGATGTTGCAGATCGCGAGGGCGAGGGAAAAAAGGCCGAAGATGCCGTAGAACACGCCCACGAGCATGATGATGGAGCGGTCTTCATCGCTGCTGGCGGTCCCGCCCTGGGTGAGGGCCCAGTGCATGATGAACGGATAGACCATCATGAAGAAGGCCCCGAGGAACAGGAATCCCGAGAGGACGTAGTGAAAGAGTCCCAGGAGGCGCAGATGTTGACGGTCGATCGGTTGGTGCAGGGAGTAGTCCATGGCTCACGTTTTGGGACGGAACAATTCCGCGACCGATTGGCGGAGGAGGACGATGAAGGTGAAGATGCCGAGGACGGTGCCGAGGGGCATGTTGAGGCAATTCACCCCGGCGACGATGAGCACGAGGGTGCGGCTGCGGCGGGCGCGGAGGGCATTCCCGGCGAGGATGTTTCCCACGAGGAGGAGCAGGCAGGCGAGGCCCATGAACACATAGAACCAGACGAAGATCGCCATGAACTCCTCCATGTCCGGGGGTGGCGGGGATCCCGGCTCGACGGGGGCGTCTTCCGCCATGGTCATGATGGCGTTCATCATGAAATAGTGGAGGATGAGGAAGCCGACACCGAGGAGGTAGAAGCCGGCGAGGACATAGTGGAAGATGGAGAGCAGCTTGAGGTGCTGCGCATCGGTTTGTTCCTGGGTATTCATGTCCGGTCAGGTGCGGAGGAAGTGGAAGCGGCCGGGGAGAAGGAACTGCTCGAGGACCATTCCCTTGGTCAGCCAGCCGGCCGGCCCAGTCTGGATGTTGCCGAGATCGTGGTAAAGCGCGGCGAGGGCCTCGCCGTAGGCGGGCAGGGAATAAGGGGCGAGGGCGGCGGGCGCGGAGGCGGGCCGAGTG
>JABDMC010000058.1 GCA_013001695.1 Akkermansiaceae bacterium | reverse complement strand
GCTCCGGCCGGCGGTCCTCGCGGCCGGGGGCCACCGCCGGGGCGACGGCCGCGCCACCGCTCGCCGGTGCCGGGTCGCGGAGGGCGGCATCGATGGCGTCCACGACGAGGGCCCGCAGGTCGGCGGGCTTGTGAAAGCGCACCTCCCGCTTGGCGGGGTGGACATTGACGTCCACGAGGAGGGGATCCATCTCGAGCCACAGCCACGCCACGGGGTGGCGTCCCGGCGGAAGCGCCCCGCGGAAGCCTTCCGCGATCGCCCGCCACACCACCCCGTCATCGACCGGGCGGCCGTTCAGGATGACGTGCTGGCCCCGGCGCGAACTGCGCGCCTCGCTGGCCGGCAGGAGGAATCCGCTGATGGCCACCCCGGGTCGTTCGGCCCGCGGGACCTCCACCAGCTTCCCGAGCAGCCCGCGGCCGAAGAGGTCGCCGATGCGCACCCGCCGGTCCGGCGTGCCGGGCAGGTCCAGCACCGCCCGCGCGTCCTTCCGGAAGACGACCCGCGTCTCGACGCTGGCGAGGGCGTGCAGACGCACCTGGTGGTCGACGTGGGCCGCCTCGGTGCTCTCGCTCTTCAGGAACTTCCGGCGCGCCGGCACATTGAAGAAGAGATCGCGCACCTCCACGGTGGTGCCCGGCGGGCAGCCGGCATCGCGCGCCTCGCGCAGGACGCCGCCGTCGACCGTGATCTCGGTCCCCGAGACGGCCTCCGCCTCGCGGGTGGTCAGGCGGAATCGCGAGACGCTGGCGATGCTCGGGATGGCCTCACCGCGAAACCCGAGGGTGCCGATGGTGGGCAAATCCTCCTTGCTCCGCAGCTTGCTGGTGGCGTGCCGCTCGAGGCAGAGCAGGGCGTCCTCGCGGTTCATGCCGCGCCCGTCGTCGCTCACCTTCAGGAGGGCCACCCCGCCACGCTGCATCTCGACGACGATCTCCCGCGCCCCGGCGTCGAGGCTGTTTTCCACCAGCTCCTTCACGACGCTGGCGGGCCGCTCCACGACCTCCCCGGCCGCCACCTGGCTGGCAAGCGCGTCGGGCATGATCGCAATCCGGGACATCGGGAACGGGGGCGGAGGGTCGAATCCCCCCGGCACGAGGAGATAGCACCCGTCCGCTCCCAGATAAACTGCAATTCACAATTCACAATCCCCGGGGACCGCGGATGCCCCCGCGTCCCGGCTGCGGGGGCGGCCCGGCGGGCCTCTTCACCGGGACCGCCGGGGCCGCGCGCCGCAGGGAGCCCGGGTTTTCCCCGGCCCGCGAAGAAACACTGGCGAAGCGCCGTGACCTGCGGCATCCTGTCCCCAGCCGTCCGCAGGAAATGATTACGCTGACCGATACCGCCGTGCAGGAGCTCAAGGCGCTGCTTGCGAGCAAGGGGGCCACCCCGGACTCCGGCTTGCGCCTGGGTGTCCAGCGGGGCGGCTGCGCCGGGCTCCAGTACACCATGCAGGTCGCGGCCGCGGAAGCCGGCGACGAGACCATCGAGCAGGACGGGGTGCGGATCTTCATCGCCCCGGACAGCGCCGAGTTCCTCCGCGGCTGTCATGTGGATTACTCCCACGACCTCTCCGACTCCGGCTTCAAGATCGTGAACCCCAACGCCGCGCGTTCCTGCGGATGCGGAACCTCCTTCGAGGCCAAGGAGGACGGGAAGGAGCCGGAATACGATCCGGCCCTCGACGGCACGAAGTGTTCCTGACGCCCGCCGCCCATCTCTCACCCCCATTTTCACCCGCAGGTGGCGACGCGCGACGATCAGGACTTTCCCAGGCGTCGCCCGTCCATCTTCTGGTGGTCGCTGGCGAACATCCTGGCGGCCACCTTCGCCATCGTCAGCTGGACGACCTGCTACTACGTCTTCAACTTCCCGGAGAAGCCGTCGAACTACATGCTGCTCCGCAAGATCAAGCGTCTCCCGCCGATCGAGGAGTTCCCGATCGAGGAAACCCCGCGCGGTGACCGCCGCGACCCCCAGGAGCTGTACGCCGACTTCCTGAAGCCCGATGAGGTTTCCCTCGCGGCCCTCAACCGGCAGTACAAGCGGAACTTCATCTCGAATTTCAAGTGGGACGACTACCTCTTGTTCGTCGAGGGGACCTACCGGGTCACCGCGGTGCGTCCCCTGATCATCGGCGACTTCTTCCACCCGGGGCTTGCGATCCGGGCGCAGGCCTACGTGCAGCCCGAGGACGACACCAAGCCGCCGGGCCCCTACCCCGTGATCCTGGAGCTCCTCCTTCCCACCGCCGAGCCGCCGGCGGCCAATCCCTACAAGGAGGGCGACGAGTTCACCCTGAGGGGCGTCATCCACCGCGCCGCGGTGATCCATGCCGCCAAGATCGGCCTCGAGTCCGAACCGGTGATCTGCCTGACGGCCGTTCCGCTGGTCTACGACGCCTTCGAGACCGGGGAGCGCGCGATGCCGCTCGCGAGCCCCGATCCCATCGACCCCGGGGCGCCGCTTCCGGTCATGGAAGCCAACCAGCCCGGGAAGTGATTCCGGGCGCGCCGCCCGCCGCCGGTCATTTTCCCCTCAACTTCGCGACGATCGCGGGGGTCACCTGGAAGTTGCGGGTGTCGAAGGCCTTCGGCTTCCCGCCTTCGGCCACCTGGTATTCGAAGGCCTTCACCGGATTCACCCCCTGGATCTCGGAGAACAGGTAGACGCGGATGGTCATGGGCTCGTTTCCCTCGCTGCCGGGAAGCGCCTTCACCGTGAACTGGATCTCGTTGGCCCCATCCCGGGCCCCGCCGATGACGACTTCCGCCTCCTTGGTGTTGGCGAACGTGTGGCGGCTGATCTTGTTGACCATGACCTGCACTTCGCGGCCGGGACAGTAGACGTAGACCTTCGAGATGTACTTGGCCGGCCCCTGGACCTGGATGGGCACCGGGGCGGGCTGCCCGGAGGGAAGAAACTCCGGCGTCTTCAGCGGCGAGATGTCCCCGCTCCGCAGCTTGGCCCGCACGTCCGGCATGGCCGCCAGGTTGATGAATTCCGCCCCGTCGTACTTCCACCCGCCGCGCTCGTTCACAAACGACAGGACCAGCAGGTTGTCCGGCGGGCTGGCGCCGACGCCGAAGTCGACCTTGCCGAAGTAGACCGCCTTGGCGGTGGCCCCCTTGGCGGTGACCTGCAGGGCGCGGAGTCCCGCCAGGGCCGGGGGCGCCGCCGGGATCTCGAACACCGCGCCGGGAAACGCGGCCCGCTCCGAGAGGATGCGGTTCCGCACTTCCGCCTGCCGCCGGGCCGAGGTGTGGGCCTTCCAGGCCGCGCCGCTCTTGCGCACCATGGCGTCGCGCCAGTGGTTGTAGGTGGCCTCCAACTGCGGCTGCAGGGCGTTCTGGGCCCGCAGGTCCCCCGCTCCGCCCGCGAGGACCGCCACGGCTGCCAAGATGTCAATAAACCGGCGCGTCACGCTGGAAACTATGGACATCAACCGCTGGGAATGAAGAATCAAATCGCCGTTTCACCGGAAATTTCCGCTTCCCGGACCGTGCTCGAAGAACTCAAGAAAGCCCCCCCGATAGGAGAAGCCCGCGACCGGGAACTCCTCAAGGACGCCTCCTCCTTCGTCTACTACGCCTCGCCGGACGGCGAGCTGCCGGCCCACTTTTACTTCCCGCCGGGCCACGGCAAGGACCGCGCGCCGGCGCCCGCCATCGTGTTTTTCCATGGCGGATTGTGGGACGCGTCCATGCCGACGCAGTTCATTCCGCACTGCCACCATTTTTCCGCGCGCGGCGCGGTGACGCTGACGGTCGAGTACCGGGTCCGGAACAAGTATCCCGCGACCCCCGTCACGGGGCTGGAGGACGCCATCATGGCGGTGGTCTTCCTGAAGAAGAACGCGGAGGTCCTCAACATCGACCCGGAGCGCATCATCCTTGCCGGAGCGGGCTCGGGAGCCCACCTCGCCCTTGCCCTCGCCACCATCCCGCAGATTGGAAAGATGAGTTCCGAGGAGTTCCGGCCGGCGGCGGTCTTTGCCTACAGCGCCATCGTGAACACCACCCCGAAGGGCGTCGGCAGCGAGCACTTCCCGACCCCCAGGGAGGCGAAGCAATACAGCCCCTCCGAGCACCTCGGGCGACACCTCCCGCCGTGCCATCTCTTCCACGGCAAGGTCGACCGGGTCGTCCCGGTCAACCTCGTCGAGCGGTTCGCCAAGAAGTACGGGCGCCGGAAGAACCGCTGCGAGTTCATGCCCTTCGAAGGCGCCGGGCACACCTTCTTCAACTACAACTCCCACGAGCGCAATTTCGAGATCACCACCCGGGCCGCGGACTACTTCCTCGTCGACCTCGGCATCCTCGAACCCGACCCGCTCGCGGGCGAGTTTTGAGGAGGCCGCGGCACCCGTGGACCATGCGACCCGCCACACCCGCCGACCTCGGGGCAGTCCACGCCCCCCGACCGGGCCGGCCGGGGCCACCCATGCTCCCGCCCCGGCGGCTCCGGCCCGGGTGGCAGATCCGCCTGATTCCGGGGGATTCGGGGCCATTTCCGCCCAATTCACCCTTGGCAGCTTCCTCGTCCTGCCCTTTATTTTGGGACCCCGGCGGCAGGCGAACTGCTTCACCAGCCGCCGGATGGCACTGGAACCAGCAAATGCAGTCCTTGGGATGTCCCCTGGAGCTTCTCACCGGAGCGTGACTCGCCGGCCGCCGTCTTGTCCTTCGACGCATCCGCGAACGAGGATCCCCCACATGGTGCGCGCAAGGCACCAGCAGCCAGATTCCCGACCATGACACCATATCATCACGCCCACACCCCGGATACGCGCGGCAGCCTGCATCGCTGGGAGAACGAAAAGGACAACTGCGGCATGGGAGCCATCGCGATGCTCACCGGGGAACGCACCTACGATGTCCTCGATCTCGCCATCACCTCGGTGTGCAACATGACGCACCGCGGCGCCGTCGACGCCGACATGAAGACCGGCGACGGGGCCGGCATCCTGACCCAGATCCCCTATCCCATTTTCCGGCGGGCCCTCAAGGACATGGGCCACGAGCTCGCCGCCGACCACGACCTCGCGGTCGGCGTCTTCTTCCTCCCGGAGGCCGACCCCGCGGGCCGGAAGCAAATCCAGGAGGCCGCCGAGGCCATCGCGACGCGCCGCGGCATCCGCGTTCTCGGCTGGCGGGAGGTCCCGGTGCGCCCCGACGAGCTCGGCGAGGTGGCCCGCAGGACCCAGCCGCACATCCTCCACCTCCTCCTCGAAAAGCCGGCCGGCTGGGACGCCGACCACCTCGAGCGCCAGCTCTTCCTCGTCCGCCGCGAACTCGAAATGCAGTTTGCGGAGGTCGACGGGTTCTACATCCCGACGCTGTCCGGCCGCCTGATCTCCTACAAGGGGCTCGCCCAGCCGGAGGCCCTCCGCGCCTTCTACGCCGACCTGCAGGACAGCGACTACCAGATCGCCCTCTCGCTCTACCACCAGCGCTTCTCGACCAACACCTTCCCGGCGTGGCCGCTCGGCCAGCCGTTCCGCATGCTCTGCCACAACGGCGAGATCAACACCGTCCGCGGCAACCGCAACTGGATGGCGTCCCGGGAGGAGTTCTTCGAGTCCGACCTCTGGGGCGACGACATCGAGCTCTGCAAGCACCTCCTGAGCCACAAGGAATCGGATTCGGCCTCGCTCGACCACGCCCTCGAGATCCTGGTGCTCTCGGGCCGCTCGCTCGAGCACGCCATGTGCATGCTCATCCCCCCGGCCTTCCGGCACGACCCGGACATCTCCGACCGCCTGCGCGCCTTCTACAACTACCACCGGTCCTTCGCGGAACCGTGGGACGGCCCGGCCGGCCTCGTCTACACCGACGGCGTGAAGGTCTGCGCCTCCCTCGACCGCAACGGCCTTCGCCCCTCGCGATTCACCCTCACCGCCGACGGCCTCCTCTACATCGGTTCCGAATCCGGCGCGGTGGTCATCCCCAACGAGAAGATCGTGCGGCGCGGCCGCCTCGGCCCCGGCCAGATGCTCTCCGCCGACACCGGCACCGGGGCGCTCCTCCTCGACCGCCAGATCAAGGAAGCCCTCGCCAAGCAGCAGCCCTACGCGCAGTGGGTCGACGAGAATCGCGTCGAGCTCAAGGACTACATCTCGCACGAGCCCCACGCGCCCGCGGAGGACATCGCACCCCTCGCGCTCTCGCGGTTGCAGGTCGCGCACGGCATCACCCTCGAAGACCTCGACATGGTCTTCCCGCCGATGATCAAGGCCTCCCAGGAGGCGGTCTACTCGATGGGCGACGACATCCCGCTGGCCCCGCTCTCGAAGTACCCGCGGCTCGTCTTCTCGTACTTCAAGCAGCTCTTCGCGCAGGTCACGAACCCGCCGATCGACCCGATCCGCGAGTGGGCCGTGATGACGCTGGCGGCCGGCCTCGGCCCGGAGCGCAACCTCCTGGCGGAGACTCCCGAGCACGCCCGCATCCTCCAGCTCGAGTCCGCGATCCTCTTCGAGCACGAGCTGGAAGCCGTCAAGCATCGCGAAGAGCACGGGTTCACGAACATCGTGATCGACACCACCTGGCCGCTCGAGCAGGGCGCGGGGGGATTGAAGTCCGCCCTCGACCGCATCTGCGCCCTCGCGGAGCGCGCCGTCGATGACGGCGTCAACGTCATCATCCTTTCGGATCGCAAGGTCTCCCCGGAGCTGGTCGCCATCCCGTCGCTGATGGTCACGGGGGCGGTGCACCACCACCTGAACCGCGCCCGGAAGCGCCTCCGGGCCTCGCTGGTGGTCGAGACGGGGGAAGCCCGGGACACCCACCAGGTGGCCTGCCTCTTCGGCTTCGGCGCCACCGCGGTGTGCCCCTACCTTGGTTATGCCACCGTCCGGCAGGTCGTCGCCACCGACAACAAGAAGAAGCTCGGCGATGACATGAGTGCCGAGAAGGCCATGGGCAACTACCGCCGCGCCCTCGAGAAGGGGCTTCTCAAGATCATGTCGAAGATGGGGATCTCGGTCCTCAACTCCTACCAGGGGGCGCAGATTTTCGAGGCCGTGGGCATCGGTTCGCCGGTCATCGACTTCTGTTTCACCGGGACCCACTCCCGCATCGGGGGGGTCGGATTCTCGCACCTTGCGGAGGAGAGCATCATCCGCCACCGGGCCGCCTTCGAGACGGAGGTGCCCGACGGCGAGTGCCTCGACCTCGGCGACCCGGGGTACAACCGCTACCGGCGCTCCGGCGAGCGCCATGCTCTCACCACCGAGGTCATCAAGAACTTCCACACCTTCGTCAAGACCGGCGACCCGGAGAAGTACGAGGAATACGTGCAGGCCGGACTGGCCACCGCCCCGTCCGCCATCAAGGACCTCCTCGAGTTCGTCCCCGGCCCGAACGGCCCGGTGCCGTTGGAGGAAGTCGAGCCCATCGAGACGATCCGCCGGCGCTTCACGACGGCCGCCATGTCGCTCGGGGCCCTCTCCCCGGAGGCCCACGAGACGCTCGCCATCGCCATGAACCGCATCGGCGGAAAATCGGACTCCGGAGAGGGCGGCGAGGACACCCGCCGGTTCAAGCCGTATCCCAACGGCGATTGGGCCCGCTCCCGGATCAAGCAGGTCGCCTCGGGGCGCTTCGGGGTCTCGGCCCACTACCTCGTCAACTGCGACGAGATCGAGATCAAGATGGCGCAGGGGGCCAAACCCGGCGAGGGCGGCCAACTCCCGGGGCACAAGGTGAACCGCCTCATCGCCCGCCTGCGCAACACGCAGCCCGGGGTGCAGCTCATTTCGCCGCCGCCGCACCACGACATCTACTCGATCGAGGACCTGGCGCAGCTCATCCACGACCTGAAGGAGATCAATCCCGCGGCCCACGTCACGGTGAAGCTCGTCTCGGAATCCGGGGTGGGCACCATTGCGGCCGGGGTGGCGAAAGCCTGCGCGGACGTTATCCTGGTGTCCGGCCACGACGGCGGCACCGGGGCCTCGCCCCTCTCGTCCATCAAGTACGCCGGACTCCCGTGGGAACTCGGGGTGTCCGAAACCCAGCAGACGCTCGTGCTCAACAACCTTCGCGACCGGGTCACCCTGCGCACCGACGGCGGCATGAAGAACGGCCGCGACATCGTCACCGCCGCCATCCTCGGCGCGGAGGAATTCAATTTCGGCACCATCGCCATGATCGCCATGGGCTGCGTCTACGTGCGCAAGTGCCACCTGAACGTCTGCCCGGTCGGCATCGCCACCACCGCCCCGAAGTTCCGCGCCAAGTTCAAGGGGACGCCGGAGATGGTGATCAACTTCTTCGACGCCGTCGCGGAAGAGGCCCGGCAGGTCATGGCGGAACTCGGGGTGCGCAAGTTCGACGACCTCATCGGCCGCCCCGGGTACCTGCGCCAGCGCGAGATTTCCGGGCACACCAAGGCCAACACCATCGACCTCTCGCCCGTCCTGCGCGATGTCTCCGCCGAGGCCGCCGCCGCGGCGGGCAAGCCGCAGGCCGAGGTGGCCCGCATCCGCGGGGTGGAGCGCAACGACGGCATCCAGAAGCCGGCCCTCGACCTGCGCATCCTGCAGGACCTCGTGGCGGCCGCCAAGGGGCGGCC
>JABDMC010000039.1 GCA_013001695.1 Akkermansiaceae bacterium | reverse complement strand
ACGTTCGGGGGAAGGCCCGCGGAGGGTCGCCCCCTCCCCGCCGACTACCGGAAATTCACATTAGTCCGGGTTGGGCGCTGACAACCCGTTGTCCTTGAGCAATCTGCAGTTTTTTGGGCGGGGCGGGTCCCTAACCCGCATATTTCACGAAGTGAAACATGCGTTTTGCGAATGTGGCTGAAGCTCAATCATCTGATTCGCAAAACCGACTCTGGGGGAAATACCCAAAGTGTATTTCCTCCAGCGTCGGGGCGAGCCCCGACGGCTCTGACTGGTCAGAGCGTGTCGGCCCCCGCGTTCGCGGGGGCGGAAATTTCATGAAATTTCCGGGCTAGAGCTTGCCGGTATCCTTCAACTCCTGGCACGAGACGCACAGCGAGGCCGAGGGCTTGGCCAGGAGCCGCGCCACCGGGATCACTTCCTTGCAGTTCGTGCAAATCCCGTAACTTCCGTCCTCGATCTTCTCGAGGGCGAGGTCGATCTTCTCGAGAAGATTCCGGTCGTCCGCGACGATGCGGCTCTCCACCCAGAGATCGGTCACGCTGGAGGCGCGCTCCTCGCTGTCCTTGAGGTCACTCGTCCCGCCGGGTTCCTCCACCTCGCCATGCCGGCGCAACTCTTCCACCAGCTCGACCCTCTGCTCGAGCAAGGCCTTCTTCAGTTTCTCTTTCTCCGTCTTCCTGATGCCGGGCATCATACCCAAATTCTACCGTCTGTCTGTGCGAATTATCTTTAATCCCGCGCATTCGTTATCTCCGCCCGGCCCCGGCCCCCATGGTCCCGGCCGCCGGGGCCCGGGGCCCGGGTGGATGTGGACACCCCCCTCAACGCCCCGCCGGCCCGCGGTGCGCCGCCTGCAATTCGGCGCACCAGGCGCGCTTCAGCTCCCGCCAGAGCCGGCCGGCGAGCAGCGACCGGGGGTCGCCGGGGTCCCGGGTCAGGGCCGGGAGATTCAGGTGGTTGGCCGTCCGGGGCAGGACGAGGTTCTCGACGCGGGCCGAGCCCGTCGGCCGGTAGGTGTGGGTCGACCCCGCGCCCGCGAGGTCGCTGCCGATGAGGTCCCCTTCGACCGAGACGCCGATGAAGACCTCGACGTTGTCGGGAACCTTGCGCAGGGGACCCACCATCTTCCATTGACCCA
Organism: Akkermansiaceae bacterium; assembly: GCA_013001695.1. Lineage (GTDB taxonomy): Bacteria > Verrucomicrobiota > Verrucomicrobiia > Verrucomicrobiales > Akkermansiaceae > Roseibacillus_B. Next base: position 23,433 of record JABDMC010000039.1, on the reverse strand, counting down.
GGAGCACGCGCATCATCTTCCCGGTTGCGATGGCGGAGGCCAGCGGCGTGCGGTAGGCAGCCACGTCCACCATGCGGCCGGTGCGCGGATGCCGGAAGCGGCGGCGCTCCTCGAACCGCCGTTCCCGCGGATTGTAGATGCGCAGGCCCGGCCCGAAGGTGCCCGCGCCCTCGTGGAGGATCCTGCTGACCATCATGCCCCCCTGGCTGTGCCCGATCAAAACGGGCCGCAGGCCTTCCTGCTCGAAGTACCACGGCAGGGCGCCCGCCCACTGCCGGCTGCCGGTCCGGCTCGAATGCGACATCCGGCCGCTCACGGGATCGACGAAACTCGCCCGCGGGTACCCCCTCGCGATGAAGAACTCCGCCATGCGGTCCATGCGCACCGGCGCGACGACCCCGTTGAACAGGATCACCCGCGGCGCCGGAAAACGCGCCAGGACCTCCTGCGCCTGCCGGTCGGTCACCGCCGCCGGGTCAAGGGCCATGAGGGCCCGCACCTCCCGGGGGTTGGCCCGCAACGACGGCCGTCCGTTATCCTCCGCCGCCGGACCATGACGCGGGATCGTGGCGCAGCCCGCGAGCAGGGCGGCGACAAGCGGCAGCCAGGACGGGCGCATGATGCCGATCCTGTCCCGGCCACCCGCGCCCTGCAACCCGCTTGATCGCCCGATCGCCACCCCGGCTCCCGCCGGAATCAGGGCGTCGCCGCGGTCTCCGCCTCGCTGAGGGCGTCGAGAAAGGCGTCCATCGCCGCCGAACCGGGCCGGCTGTAGAGACGGAAGACGCGCCAGTCGGTGCGCCGGCCGAAGAGGCGGCGGGTGACGTCCGCAAGGTAGACGTCCCGATAGCTGAGGTAGCTCCGCCCGTCGCCCCCGTCGAACCAGAATCGCATCTCGAGCTCGTGGTCGTCGCGGGCGAGCCGCAGTTTCGTCATGGGCATCGCCCCGGCCGGGCCGGCGTGCTCCATGACCTCCTCGTCCCGCACATCCCAGCCGAGCGCCATCATGCAACGCATCGGGTGGTGCGTGTTGCTGCGCTTCGCGCCGGTGGACGAGACCAGGAGGTGGACCGGGTCGAAGCCGGGACGCTGGTAGACGCGGGACAGGATGCTGGCGCGGCCGTAGACTTCGACCTCGCGGGGGGTCGGCTGGCGATCGACCCCGGTCCACTCGCCGAGGACGGCGGGAATCTGCAGGGCGCGGAGCTGGTCGAAGCGCGCCGCCCCGCTGTTGAACCACGTCTGGAAGAGCACCCCGAGCACCCCCGTGAGGATCATGGCCTTCATGGGGACCGCGCTCAGCTTGGCCACCGTCGAGGCCGGAGGGTCTTCGGCGGCGGCCGCTCCCCGCGCGGCCCGGCCGCGGGTGAGCCAGAGGAAGACCCCGATGAAGGCCGCCGCCAGCAGGGCCTCCACCACGACCGCGAGATGATACCCGGCATCGCCGGCAGCGAGGCGGGAGGTGACCCGCGCGATCCACCCGTGCAGGACGCTGGGAAGCCCGAGAAAGATCACGCCCAGGAGGGGCGCCGCCAGCACCGCGAACCCCCAGCCGCGCAGGTAGAGAGCCAGCGCAAAGAGCGCCACCCCCAGCGACACCGCCGAGAAGGTGATCACGTCCGTCATGGTGCCCGCCACCAGCAAGGCCACCGCCGCGGTGAAAAGGCTCACCGGGATCCACGACGCCGCCTCCCTCCCGGCCGGCCGGCCCCACGTCGCGGTGGCGAAGAGCCCCACGCCCGCAACGACAAACACGATGTGCACCACCCCCACGATCGGCGTCGAGGCGAGCAGGGGAATGCCCCACAACACCGGCGCATAGCAGACCAGCAGCGCCATGACGAGCATGGCGAGGTGCGCCCGCGGCCCGCTGCGCTCGCGCACGGAGGGCTCCTTCGCCATGAGGAGCGTCATGAGATAGACGATCGCCATGGCCAGCGCGAAGGCGAGGAGGCCGATCATCTCGTGGGGCAGGCCCTCCACCGGCACGCGCCGGGTATCGCCGATGAACACCAGCGCCGTGACGCGCAGCGCGTTGCACAACACCGCAATCGGCGCGGCCAGCAGGAGGCACAGGAGGCGCCGCCCCATGGTGAGGTTCGGATACATCCCGAACCACAGGGCCCCGAGGGTCAGCATGATCCGCAGGGAGGTCGAGCCGCTGCAGTCCGGATTGACGTCGAAGGCGAAGTCGGCGGTGGAGATCGTGGTTCCCTCCCGCGTGGCGGGCAGGGACAGGGCGTTCAGCAGGAGGGTCGCCACCCCCGAGGAGATATAGCGCAGCGGGTAGGCGATGGCGGGGTCGAGGACGCGCAGCAGGACGTAGATCGCGATGCCCCCGGCGGCAAAGAGGAGGACGTTTCCCGATGACCCCGCTCCGGATCGCTTTCCTGCGGCTGCCTCGTCCATCCCGCAGTTCTCAGTCTTTCAGCTCGGCGATGAGCTTTTCGATCTCCTCCCGGCTCATGTCGAGATGCCACCGGCGGGCGTCCTTCATCAGTTCGAGGCACCGTTCGAGCGACGCCACGGCGCTCGGCTTCGCCTTCAGTGCGAGGTAACACTGCCCCTGGAGAAGCGACAGCTCCGCCGACTTCTCGGTGGCCTCGCTGTTTTCCACCAGCAGTTCCATGCAACGTCCCGCCTTCCCCGACTTGAGAAGCGCCTGCCCGTAGGTCTCGATGATGTTCGGCTGGCCGGGCGCCACCGTCAGGGCCCGCTGGCAGGCGGCGATGATCTTCTCGGCGTCGAATCCGTTGGGATCCTGCATCGCCGTCCATGCCCAGTTGTTCAAGGTGGCCACCGACTGGTCCCCGGCATCGATCGCCTCGCGGTAGGCGAAGGCCGCCGCATCCCAGCGTTCAAAGCTCACCGCGGCGTTGCCGACCGCCTTCCATTGCGCGGCATTCAACTGGTGACCGAGGAGGACGTCGCGCACCACCGTCCCGGTTTCGCCGGTGCGGAATTTCAACCCCGCCCAGCGCAACGCGAGGTTGGCGTCCATGGTGTGATAGGGCTCCAGCGCCGCGCTGGCGCCCGCGTAGTCCTCCTGCCGCAGGGCGAGGAGCGAGCGCAGCACCGCCATCTCGTTGCCCTTGAGGTCATCGGACAATCCCTCGAGGATCGCGGCGGCCTCCTCGACCTTCCCGTTGGCCGCGAGGATGTCGGCATACCACGCCTGGATCCGCACGTCGTCCGGCTTGGCGCCCGCCAGCTCCGCCGCCACATCGAGGGCCTTCTCCTTCTGGTCGCTCGCCATGTAGGCCCGCGTCATCTCGATCTTGATCAGGGCCGCATCCGGCAGCTCGCTCTTCAACTCGCTGTAGATCTCGAGCGACTCGTCGAGTTTCCCGAGGGCCCCGAGGGCGCGCGCCAGGAAGAGCTTCACATCGGCGTTGTCGGGGTGGGTCTCCAGCAGCCTGCGGGAGCGATCCACCGCCGCCTGCGGCTGACCGGTGCGGGCCTCGGCGAGGGCCGCCAGCAAGCCGAGCTTCGGGGGAACCTTTTCGACGAGCTCCTCGGCCGCGCTGACATGCTCGATGACCTCCCCCCACTTCTTCAGGTCGAAGGCCGTGCCCGCCGCCACGAATCGCATCGACGGACTCTGCGGGTTCTTGCGCACCCCCGTGCGGAACTGCGCGTAGGCCTCCCCGAGGGCGCGCGCCGCGAGATGATAGAACCCGTACTCGAAGTGAAACTCAGCCGGCTGCGCGTAGCGGTTGGCTTCGAGGAATGCGCGCCCGGCCTCCTCCTTGCGCAACATGCGGGTGAGCACCATGGCCCGGGCGCCCTCCCTGACGCGGGCCGGGGCTTCCAGTTCGTCCACCTTGCCGAGGGCTTCCCCCGTCTTCTTCTCGCGGAGGAGCTCGTAGATCTCCTGCAACTGCTCCCGGCCCCGTTTTTCCTCGAGCGCTCCGGCGTAGTTGACGAACAACTGGAGGAGGTTTCCCTCCTCGCCGAGGTCGATGTAATCGAGGTCGTTGTCGACAAGCTCGTTCGCGAACAGCGGGGACACCGGCGGGGGGGAATCCGGGGGCGCCTCGCCGGGGGTCTCCGCCGCGACGGGTTCCTCACCCGCTGGATCCGGGGGGCCGTCTTCCCCTTCGGGATCGACGGTGGCTTCGCCCGGCGGTTCGTCCATGGGACCATTGCCCGGCACGCCGGGCGCGCCTTCCCCATCTTCGGGCGCGGGCTCCCGGCCCGGGATGGGCGTCGACGCCACGGGCCCATCCACCACGGCCGGGTCGTCCCGGTTCATGAGAACCACCGCGCCGAGATAGAGCGTGCCCAGCAGCGCGGCCCCGAGCACCGACACCAGGACGCCCCGGAGAATCCGCTCTCGTTTCTCCTGCTTGTAAACGTGCTGGTCCCAGTCGTGACCGAATTTTGGGGGGAGCTTTTTCGCCATTCTGCGATCTCTGGAAACGTGTTGAGAGAGGGGTGGGTTTCGCTCGGCGCATTGTCGCCCCGGAACCCCTTCCGCACCAGCGTTCAATACGGGTTTGGCGGCCCGGCGCGGTCCGAAGACGGGCCCGGCCCCCGCTCCCCACCCTCCCGGCGGACCCGGCCGCCACGCCCTCCTCCCCCTCGCCCGGCACCCCGGGGCGGTCCCAAGACCCCCTGATTTCAGGCACCGGGGCGCCAGAATCGGCAAATTATCCGGGCGTGTTAAGCAATTGCCGGATTTTGGGGCATTGACGTGGGGGGACCGCCTTTGGTAATCCATTCACGCTCTGCGATGAAGCACCTGTTCCCCATTCTCCTTCTCGCCCTCGGGGCGGGAGCCAGCCCCGCCTCGATCATCTACTCGGGTTCCGGCAACGGCGACACCGGATTCGGCGGCGCCGTGGGCAACGGATCCCTCACCTTCGATTACGACGGCGGCACGTCCCTCGCCGGAACCTTCTCCAAGGGCGGCGGCTCCTTCGACAACCTCCTCGTGATCTACTTCGACACCGTCGCGGGTGGCTTCTCCGACACGGGCACCTTCGCCGACAACGGCGACGACCACCGCCGCGCCATCTCCGGGTTCGATGGCGGAACGAACCGCAGCACCCTCTCGATGCCCGCCGGATTCAACGCCGACTACGCCGTGGCCATCAATTCGGGCTTCGCCGGCGTCTGGACGCTCGACAACACCAACAACTTCACGTTCAACGACGACCTCGGCGTCACCAATGACGGCACCAACTTTTCCTTCAGCCTCGATCTCGCCGACATCGGCATCGCCTTCGGTGATTCCGCGGAGTTCGTGACGACCTACATCTCCAACAGCGGCTTCCGCTCCACCGAGTCGCTCGGCAACGACGTTTCCGGCACCCAGGGATGGAACGCCTTCTCGGCGTCCCCGGCGCAGAGCTTCGTGGCGGTTCCCGAGGCCTCCGAGGCCCTCATCGTCCTCCTCGGCATGACCGGCCTCCTCGCCACCCGCCGCCGGAAGGGCTAGGCCCGCGGCCCGGTTCCAGTCTTCGATCGGCGGCCCCGCAGGCCGCCGTTGTTCGTTGGGGGGCAAGGCCTGCCCGCCGCGCCGGCTTTACCTGCCGCCCCCATTGGTGGAGGCTGGATCGCATCCCATGGACTTCCGTTCCATCCTGCTTGCCGCCCCGCTCGCCCTCTGCGGCGTGGCCACCTCCGCGCCCCCGCGCGCCCTCGCGTGGTGGAGCCTCGCGCCCCTCGAGGACGCCGCCGCCACGGATCCCGGCGCGGGACACCCGGTGGACCGCTTCATCGACCGCGGCCTCGCGGCGCGCGGGTTGCAGGCCATGCCGGAGGCCGGCCCGCTCACCATCGTGCGGCGCATGACCTACGACCTCACCGGTTTGCCGCCGACCCCCGGGGAGGTCCGCGCCTTCGAGCGCGCCTACCGGCGGGATGCGGTCTCGAGCGTCGGGCGCCTCGCGGACCGTCTCCTCGCATCCCCCGCCTTCGGCGAGAAGTTCGGCCAACACTGGCTGGACCTCGCGCGCTACGCCGAGTCCCACGGGTACGACAAGGACCAGCCCCGCCGCAACGCCTGGCCGTACCGCGACTACGTGATCCGCAGCTTCAACGAGGACAAACCCCATGCGCGCTTCGTGCAGGAACAGGTCGCGGGCGACGTCCTCTTCCCGGGCGACCCCGACGGGATCCTCGGGCTCGGCTTCCTCGCGGCCGGGCCGTGGGACCTCATCGGGCACCAGGAAGTCGGAGAGGCCAAGATCGACGGCCGCATCGCCAAGCACCTCGATCGCGACGAGATGATCTCGGCCGTCTTCAACGTCTTCCAGAGCACCACCGTGCAGTGCGCCCAGTGCCACGATCACAAGGCCGACCCGATCACGATGGGCGACTACTACCGCCTGCACGCCGTCTTCGCGGCGGTGGATCGCGCCGACCGCGTCTACGCCGGACTCCCGGCCGCCCGGCAGGAGGAGAGGGACCGCCTCGTGCACCGCATCAACACCCTGCGGAAGGAGCAGGAGGCCCTCGATACGGAGGTGAAGCGCAAGCTCGCGGCCCGCGTCTCCGGCATCGACCGGCGTCTCGCCGCACTGAAGAAGCAACACGGCACCGGCCTGAAGCCGCAATACGGGTATCACAGCGCCATCAGCCGGCGGCAGGAGGTGACCAAGTGGGTGCAGGTCGACCTCGGGTCGCGGCGGGCGGTGGAGCAGGTATTCCTGATGCCGTCCTTCGACCGGTTCAACGACATCGGGGCGGGATTCGGGTTTCCGGCCCGCTACAAGGTCGAGGCCGCCAACGACGGCGCCTTCCGGAACGGCGTCCGGCTCCTGCGGGATGCCACCGGCGCCGACCAGCCGAACCCGGGGACCGGGACGATCGCCATCGACGTCGGCGGGGAACCGGTGCGCTTCCTGCGCGTCACCGCCACCAAGCTCGCCCCGCGCCGCAACGATTTCATCTTCGCCCTCGGGGAGCTGGAAGCGATCGGCGGACAGCCGCAGGAGAACTTCGCGGCGGGTGCGAAGGTCACCGCCCTCGACAGCATCGAGGCGCCGGTGCGATGGGGAGCCGCCAACCTCGTGGACGGCATCTACCACCGGGTGGTCGCCGACCCGGACGCCCTCGTGGAAATGCGGGAGCTCGAGGAAAAGCGGGCCGCCAGCGAGAGGAAGGTCCGCCCGCCCGGGACCACCAGGCGCCTCGGGGCGATCAGGAAGGAGCTCGCCGGCCTCGAGGGGCGCCTCGGGAAGATCCCCGGGGGCCGCCTCGTTTATGCCGCGGCCACCCGGTTTCGGCCGCAGGGACGCTTCACCGCCACCGGGGGATCGCCCCGGCCGATCCACCTCCTCGACCGCGGCGACATCCGCGCGCCGGGGGAAAGAATGTCGCCCGGCGGGCCACCGCTCTGGCCGAACGCCCCGGCCGAATTCGTGACCGGCGACTCGTGGGAGGAAGGCGCGGCCCGCGCCGCCCTGGCGCGCTACCTCACGCGGCGCGACAACCCGCTCCTCTGGCGCTCGATCGCGAACCGCCTCTGGCAGTGGACGTTCGGACATCCCCTCGCCGCGACCCCCAACGACTTCGGCCGCATGGGCATGCCCCCCAGCCACCCCGAGTTGCTGGACTGGCTCGCCGCCACCCTGCGCGACGACCCGCACCAGTCGTTGAAGTCCATCGTGCGGCTCCTCGTCACGAGCCGGGCCTACCGGCGCTCCGGCACGCACCACGCCGGCAATGCCGGGATCGACGCCGGCAACGTCCACCTGTGGCGGGCCCATCGCCGGCGCCTGACCGCCGAGGAGTTCCGCGACACGGTGCTGGCGGTGAGCGGCGCCTTGCGGGCCGGCGAGCGCGGCGGCCCGAGCTTCATGGATTTCGTCATCGAGAAGCCGCAACACTCGCCGCACTACGAGTACCACCTCCACGACCCGAACGATCCCGCGGCGCACCGGCGCAGCATTTACCGCCTCGTGGTCCGCTCCCAGCCGCAACCGCTCCTCACCACCCTCGACTGCGCCGACCCGTCGATCAGCATCCCGCAACGGGACGAGTCGACCACCGCCCTGCAGGCCCTCGCGCAATGGAACAACCGCTTCGTGGAGGCGGCGGCGGTGCGCCTCGGAAAACGCCTTGCGGAGGAAGGGGGGGCCACCCCGGACGGGCAGGTCACCCTCGCCTGCCGCCTCGCCCTCGGACGCGATCCCGATGCCGCCGAACGAGCCGCCCTCGCCGCCCACCTGCGCGATCACGGACCCGCCAGTCTCGCCCGCGTCATCTTCAACCTCAACGCCTTCGTCTATGTCGATTGAGCGCACCATCGCCAACCGCCGGACCTTCCTGCAAACCGGGATGGGCACCTTCGCGGGGCTCGCCCTCGCGGACCTCCTCGCCCGCGACGGGGTCCTGAGCTCCGCCACCCATCACGCCCCGAAGGCGAAGCGCGTCGTGCAGCTCTTCATGGCGGGAGCCGCCAGCCACGTCGACATGTTCGACCACAAGCCGCTGCTCGCGAAGAAGGACGGGGAGCCGTGGGATCCCGGCGAGACCGTGGAGTTGTTCCAGAGCACGCCCGGGGCCTGCTTCGCCAGCCCGTGGAAATTCCGGCCCTTCGGCCAGAGCGGCAAGATGCTCAGCGAGATCGTGGCGCCCCTCGGCGAGGTGGTCGATGACCTGGCCTTCGTCCACAATCTCGTCGGCAAGACCGGGGTCCACAGCCAGGCGACCCTTCTGCAGACGACCGGATTCGACTTTCCGGGATTCCCCAGCGCCGGGTCGTGGGTGTCGTACGCGCTGGGCAGCCCGAATGACAACCTCCCGTCCTTCGTGGTGCTGCCCGACCACCGCGGGTTCGCCTCCAACGGCGCGAAGAACTGGGCCGGCGCCTTTCTGCCCGCCGAACACCAGGGCACCGTCATCCGTCCCGGCAGCCCGGAGCCGATCGCCGACCTCCACGCCCCGCCGGGCGGGTTCATCAACCCGCGCAACGACCGCGCCGGCCTCGATGTCCTCGCGAAACTCAACACCGCCCACGCCCGGGCGCGGCCCGGGGACGACCGCCTCATGGCGCGCATGCGCTCCTACGAGCTCGCCGCCGCCATGCAGCTCAGTGCCACCGACGCCCTCGACCTCTCGCGGGAACCGCGCCACATCAGGGACCTCTACGGTCTCGTCCCGGAAGGTCCCGCGGTGGACGACAAGACCATCAATGCCAGGGCCGAGACCGAGTTCTTCGGCCGCAAGTGCCTCGTGGCGCGGCGCCTCCTGGAACGCGGGGTGCGCTTCGTGCAGGTCTGGAGCGGCAACGACAACGGCCACCCGCGGCGCAACTGGGACAGCCACGAGGACGTGCAGCGCGACCACGAACCGCTCTCCCTCGGAATGGCGCGGGGCGCCGCGGCCCTCATCCGGGACCTCCGGCAGCGCGGCCTGCTCGACGACACCCTCATCCTGTGGACCACGGAGTTCGGCCGCATGCCCTGTTCGCAGGGCAGCAAGGGCCGCGACCACAACCCGTTCGTCTTCACCAACTGGCTGTGCGGCGGGGGGGTGAAGGGCGGCACCTACGGCGAGAGCGACGAGTGGGGGTTCCGGCCGCGCGACCGCGCCCACCCCACCACCGTTTACGACATCCACGCCACCATTCTCCACCAGCTCGGCATCGATCACGAGCAGCTCACCGTCCGCCACAACAGCATCGACCGCCGCCTCACCGACGTCCACGGCCACGTCCTCACCGACATGCTGGCCTGAGCCCGCCGGCGCCGGGCGATCGTTTGAACGCCATGGGCCGGCCCCCGGGGGCATCCGGCGCCGGGTCGACCGGCCCGTGGGCTGCGCCCGCATGCGCTCCCAACGGGGTGCCGGAAGCGGCGACGAACCCCGACCGGACGGTTGCGTGCGCGCGCAGCCGACCCCGGCGACAAGGCGGGCCGGGGCTTCCCGCTTTGGTGCGCCGGAAATGCCACATGCCTTCAAATCTTCAAGGCGAACCACCCTTGGAATCGTCCCGCTCCTGCTCATCAATCACGCCGGATCATCATCACGCGTCATTGGTTGAGATGGGCGCATTTTCATGGTGGAAGATCGCGCCTTCATGATCGTTCCCCGGACGCTGATTTATCTTGCTGCGGCCGGGATGGGCGATAGGAGTAGCCGTTCTTCAATTGGAAAACCGCCCTCAATGTCGACGGCCGGAAATCCCCGCAACCAAAAAAGACACCCAATGATTACGACCAAACACAGACTGGACGCTCTCAAGCGCCTCGCCCTTGCCTTCGCACTCTGGTGCGGACTGATCGGGGCCACCACCTCGGCCCAAACCATCATCGAGGTCGCCGGGGACGGCGTCATCGGCGATGAAGTCCTCACCACCGACGGCGGCGTCGCCAAGGTGCCCGCCGACGGTTCCAACTGGACCACCCCCGGCGCCGCGGCCGGCGGCGGCAACACCGCCGAATCCTTCCTCATCAGTCCCGATGTGTCGGTTCCGACCACCGGCAACGTGACCCTCCGCGTCTCGCATCGCTACTTCTTCGAGGAAGACGCAAACGGCGCCTGGGACGGCGGTGCCATCTTCGTGAGCGTCAACGGCGCCGAGGCCACCTACGTGCCCTCGTCATCCTTCTCGGCGGGCAGCTACGACAACACCGTCGGCACCAACCCGGGAACCGCCTGGCAAGGCGGCGAGGAAATCTTCACCGGCAAGTCCATCGACTACGACAGCACCGTCTCCAATCTCGTCGACAGCGTCGTGGACCTCGGCAGCTTCACCGCCGGGGACACCGTCTCCGTCGAGTTCCGCGCCATCTGGGACGAGGGCTACTTCGAGCCCGACACCAACTGGGAGGTGGCCACCGTCACCCTCGAGGACTCCGTGGCCACCCCGATCCTCGACGCCGACTTCACCGCCGACGGCACGTCCGGCTTCACGGTGGAGTCCAATGCCACCGTCGGTAGCGGTGCGTGGGTCTACCCGCTCCCGGTCAACACCTTCGAGGCGGACGTCGACACCACCACGGCGGACCGCTACGCCCCCGACATCGCGGGCTCCACCATCGATCTGAACGGCGCCGCCATCGCGATCGAAATCCTGACCGGCACCCTCGACGTCGGGGACACCATCACCATCTTCGACCTCTCCGGGGGAACCACCCTCACCGGTTCCTTCAGCTCGGTGACGCTGCCGGGTGGCCAATGGGACATTTCGACCCTCGAGACGAATGGAACGATCACCTGCCTCGACGCGGCTATGCCGGTTGTCTACGAGCCGTTCAATGATCTCGAACCAAACCTCGATGACAACACACCCGGGCCGGGACTCCCTGGCGTATGGGAGAGCAGCCCCAGTTCGAGTGTCGCGGCTGAAAGCCTCAAATATGGCGCCATCGCCACCCAAGGCGGGCGGATGACCTCGAATCTGGGAGGTAGTAATTTTCAGAAATCCGAAGTCAGCGCCCAAACCTTGATCGACGAGGGGCTCCTGGATGACGGAGCCACGGTTTGGTTCAGCGTCATCATGGTGAAGCATCCGGTGGGACCCAATAGCAACCGGAGAACGTACTTTTCCCTGGGCACCGGACCTCCGGACGGTTTCGACCGCATCCAAACCGGCCCCGACTCCAGCGGCGCCGGCAGCGGATTTACGGTCGTTGTCAACAAGGTGGGCAACACCGGGGTCACCGCCCAGGCTTGGAACGACGGCAGCGACGGATCCGGCGGCGCTATTAGAGGTGCTACCGATCAATCCGTCGCTGACGGGGACACGTTCCTGGCGGTCGGCAAGATCACCTGGGGCCAGTTCGGCACCACGACGGACACCTTTGATCTCTACCTGCCCGACAAAACCCTGAACCTGGGGTCCGTGGTCTCCACGATTTCGGCCGATTTCGACCAGCTTGGCGACTTCGACCCGGCGAATACCTTCGCTTGGATCGGCATCGGCGGGGGACGCAAGGATAACAATGCTCCCCAGCTCGACGAAATCCGCTTCGGCGCGACCTCTGCCGACGTGCTTCCCCTCGACTTGAGCGCGCCGGTCCTCGTGACCACCGATAACTCATCGGGAAGTGGCGTTCAACGGATCGCGACGTTCGATGAGGATGTGCTCGTTGGAACCGGAGACATCCGGATCGTGAACGAAACCAATCCGGGGACGACGACGATTACTCTCCCCGATCCCCAGGTCGCGGTGTCCGGGAACACGCTCACGATCACCCCGACCGTGCCGCTGACTGGCGGGGACACCTACCACATCGAGATCGATGCCGGAGCCTTGACGAATTTGGCCTCGGTCGACTTCGGCGGGCTCTCCGACCCGGATGAATGGGAATTCACCGTGGACGACACGCCTCCGACCGTGGCTTCCTTCGGGGACAACACCCACCCCAAGCCGGTCCTGACGAACACCAGCCGCCTCGTCTACACGGTGACCTTCAGCGAGCCGATCGACGCCGGGACGATTACCACCGCCGACTTCGCGCCGAGTGCGGGCAGCGCATCGGCCACGGTCGACAGTGTGACGGCCACGGGTGACCCCGCGGTCTTCGAGGTCGCGGTTTCCACCGGCGCCGCCACCGGAACCCTGACGTTGGAGATCGTCGCGGGCGCGGTGATCACGGACGCGAATGGCAACGCCCTCGACACCACCACCGCGATCGCCTCGGACAACACCCTCACGGTGAACGACCCGACCCCCAACGCGGGAAGTCTCACAAACGACTTCCAGGGGATCATCTCGTCTCAGCAGAATCCAAACCAGGTCAGCGGTGAGGGGCGCTATTTCCACGTCTCGGTGAACGCCGCCAATGCAGGCACGGGGTGGTATTGCGCCAACGATACCTCCGGGACTCCGGCACCAGCCGGGGTGCGGAACTTCACCGGCCCCGTCCTGGCCTACAAGTTCCTCGGAAACAGCGGCGATGGCAATGTCACCTCCACCGCCGGATCAGGCGGAGAGGACACCCGCATCACCTACACGACCGACGACCAGGCGTTCGATGGTTTTGCCCAGCAGCAACTGAGGCTGTGGGAGGACAACGACCCGGGGGCCGACCTCGCTACCGGGGCCGCCGGCGGCGCCACTGGATTCAACAACAACGGCAACTATGGTTACCGGGACTGGCAAGGGGCCACCGGCATCGTTGACATTTCCGGCTTGGCGTCGGGATCGGTCCACATCTACTACGGCGCATACAACTCGACGCCCACGCTCAAGGTGACCATGCGGGACCTCGACAACGTGGGAGCGGACATCGTGATCGACGACGCCCACAGCGTCGCCGGTGGCGGCAATGGCGATAACGCCAACACTGGTGAATACTATGTTGCGGAGATCGATTTCGTGACCGATGGCGTCTATGACGCCATCGAGTACGAGTGGTTCTCGAGCAACGGCCGCGGGCTTGGGACCGTGTTGACCGGGCCGGATGTCTTTACCGACGACTACAGCCTCTGGGCGACCATGTTCCCGGATGCCGACCTGAGTGACCCGAACGGGGACTTCGACGGCGACGGGGTGACCAACAACGAGGAGCGTCTCTTCGGGACCGATCCCACCGACGCCGCCTCGCTGCATCAGTACCCCTCCGGCCTGTTCGAATCCACGACATCGACCTTCAGCTTCAGCCGCCGGGATGATGCCCTCACCGGCCTCTTCTCCGACATCGAGACGTCCTTCGACCTCCAGATGTGGACCGAGGACATCGGCGCGGTGCTGGTGGAAGGGGCGGTCGACGGCACCACCATGGTCGAGCTCGTGGAAGTCACCCTCAGCCCCGGCCTGCTCACCGCCCCGAAACTCTTCGTGCGGGTGAACCAGAACGAAGGGGTCTTCATCTCGGAGAACTTCGAGGCCGACAACGGGGGCTTCACGGTGGTGACCACCGCCGGCAGCGACTGGGAGCACGGGGCCCCGGATTCGGTCGGGGAGTTCGGCGGGTCCGTGACGGAGGGCAACGGCGGATCCACGAACTGCTGGGGAACCCTCCTCGGCGACTTCAACGGGACCACTGCGGTTCGCGGCTACTACGCGGATTCCACCGTGACCTCCCTGCGCTCCACGGTCATCGACCTGACGGACGTGTCGGCGGCGGAAGTGCTCTTCGCGGAGGCTCTGGATCTCGAGGCGGGGGACACGGCGGTGGTGAACATCATCGATGACACCACCGACACGGTGATCTCCTCGGCGATCTACACCGCCTCGGACGGGGACAATGCCAGCGCCAACTGGAACAACGTCGGGCCGATCGCGATCCCCGCGGGGGCCCTCGGCCAGGCGGTGCGCATCGAGTGGCGCTTCACCGGCTTCGGCGGCGCCACCAACGACTACCTCGGCTGGTACATCGACGATGTCACGGTGCGGCAAGCCATGCCCTGACCGCAGACCAATCACCAACACGGCGGCCTTCTCCGGAAGGCCGCCGTTTTTTGTCTTTCCAAGGGCCGCCGCCTCGATGACGTCCCCTACCGGTTGGGGGCGGGTGGACGGCGTTCCCCGGGTGAGGGCTTCGCCACGTGCAGGACGATCGGGCGGGCGGCATGGCCGCCGCCGGCGCCGGTGCGGAGGTGGAACGGGCGGGTCGACCCGGAGACCCACTCCGCGGCGGTGATGAAGAAGCGCCGCTCATTCTTCCCGGCCGGGATCATGAGGCCACTGAGACCGATGTTGTCGATGATGAGGCCGTGGGCGAGGTTCCGCCCGGCGTCCTCGTTCCCGAACGCGATGTTGCCCTTGAGGTCCCGGCGCTCGGCCCGGACCAGCGCGGTGATCGTCTCGCCGGGCTGAATGGTGAGTTCGAGGACTCCCTCCTCACTCACACGCGGCGCTCCGGAATCCGCATCCGGGAGGATCTCGACGAGGAGCTTCGCGGGCTCCCCGGCGATCTCGAGTTTCCCGAAACTCCCGATGTCCCTCGTGACCCGTGCGCCCGCGATAGTGGCCGAGGCCCGGAGGCGCGCGGCCTTCGCGATCCCCGCCTCGATGGCGGGCGCGTCCGGTTCCACCATGAGGACACCCATGGCGCGCTGCTGGCCGGACTCGATCACGATCGGCCCGCTGGCCGCAACGCCCGCCGGCAGGCCCGAGACGTCGATGTGAATCTCGCCGTCAAACCCGTCGAAGCGCTGCGCGCTCAACACGAACTCCTTCGCGCTGCCCCGGACCAGCGTGAGCCCCTTGGACGGCTCCACCGTGACCTTGAAATCCGGCCTGGGAGGACGAATCGTGAGCGTGTACTGCGACTTCTCGCCACCGAACCCGCGCACGTCGCTGAGGCGCGCGATGTACTCGCCGTCCGCGGGGGCCGTGAAGGTGAGCTTCGAGTCGCTCCCGAGGCGGCGTTGCGGGTCGTCGTCGTTCTCGTAGTGGATGGTGAAGACCGGGAGCCCGTTCGGTTGCGGATCCGCTCCCGGCGGCAGCGGCTTCACGATATAGCACGGTTCGCCGAGGGCGTGCGCCAGGGCGCTCGTCCCGAACCACGTGTGGCGCGTCCCGAACCCCGGGTAGACGTTGAATCCGGAGTCGGGGCCGCGGGGGTAGAGCCAGAGCTTCACGACCTCCCCGTTGCAGTAGAGGTAGTCGTTGAGTTCCATCTCCCGCCAGTTGAAGACACGGAAGTCGTTCGCCTGCGTCGAGTTCTTTCCGCGGAACTCGAACCACGAATCGCGCACCGCCTGCAGCTTGACGCGCTCGATCGGCTTCCCGTCCGCGGTCAGGACCTCCACCTTGGAGTCGAGCGGCGATTTCATGCGCGCCGCGTTCACCTCCAGCACCCACCGTTCGCCGGCCTTGGCGGCGAACCGGAAGTCGTCCCGGTCGCCGGCCGGGGCGATCGTGCCGGAGATCTCGGCCGGCAGGTCGACGGCCATGGCCCCCGGGCCCTCCGTCTCGGTGACCTTCGTGACCGCGGCGGCCGGCGGCCGCGCAGCCTCCGCCTGGTCCGGCGCCCGGGAGAGGCCCGCCGTGGGCTCCGGGCCGCTCTCCTTCGGCACCACGAGGCGGCGCCGGGAGCCGTCCATCCGGCCGGCCAGCAGGCCCCCCTTCCCGGTGAATGCGAGCACCGGCGCGACGTCGGGTTGTTCCCCCCAGACGTGCACCGCCTCCAGGCCGGGCAGCGACCAGAGCTTCACGGCCCGGTCGTCGCCCGAGGAGGCCAGCAACCGCCCGTCGCGGGAGACGGCGAGCTTCACGATGGCGTCCTCGTGGGCGAAGCGGGCGTGACGCAGCGGGTTGATGCGCGGATGATCGCTCCCCACCAGCCGCCACATCCGGATCCGGTTGTCGGCCCCGGCGGCGAGGACGAACTTCCCGTCGGGGGTGAACTCCACCGAGAACTGTTCGCCTTGCGGCTGGCTCAGGGTGTCGAGCCGCCGGCCCGTGGCCACCTGCCAGAGCTTCACGGTCTCGTCCGCCGATGCGCTGGCGAGGATCTCCCCGTCCGGACTGAAGGCGAGGTCGAAGACGGCGGCGGTGTGGACCTCGATGCCGCGCAACCGTTTGCCGCTCGCGACCTCCCAGATCGCGATCTTGGCGTCGTACCCGGCGGTGGCGAGAAGCGTCCCGTCCGGCGAGAACTCGGCGTCGTAGAGCACGTCGCGATGGTAGCCGTCGCCAAGCGCCGCGACCGCCTCGCCGCTCCGAAGGTCCCAGACCGTGGCGATGCCGTTCAGGCCGGTGATGCCCGAGGCGGTGACGAGGCGCGAGGCGTCGCCCGGCGCGAAGTGCACCGCGTTCACCTTTCCGGGAGGATGCACGAGACGCGGCATCCCCTCCCCCGCGCCGCCGTTGGGCCTCACCTCGGCCACCCCGAAGCGCGCGGTCGCGAGCCACTTTCCGTCGTGCGAGACGTCCGCCGCCGTGACGGCGCGATCCCCGGGGGCCGCCGCGATGCCGGGAACCTCGAGGGTGGAGAGAATCGAGACGTCTTCCTCGCCCTGCGGCCCGCGCGCCCCCGCCGCGATCCAGCGCTTGATGACCTCGATCTCGGCGGGCTGCAGTTGCGGTTCGTCCGCGGGGGGCATGGGCTCCTTGGCCCGGCCGGTGATGAGGCGCACCAACTCGCTGCCCTCCGGGTCGCCGGGCTTCAGCATGGTGCCGCTCCCGAATCCGCCGTCCTCGAGATCGGCGAAGCGCTCCAGCGTCACGTCCCCCTTGAAGTCGAGGTCGTTGTGGCACCCGGCGCAATATTGCCGGACCAGCGGGGCGATGTCGCGGTGATAGTCCGGCGCCTCCGCGGCCACGGCATCCGCGAACCCGCCGGCGGTGGCGGCAGCCATCAGGATGGTGCGGGCGGCGTTCATCATCAGTGCTGGAACAGGAATTCGCGGGAACTCATGAGCGCCCAGAAGAGGTCCTCCACCGCCTCGCGCTTCTCCTCCGCGGGAGTGGCGGCCAGGATGCGCCGGAACTTCGCGCCCTCCCCGTCGGACGGCCGCCGGGACAGGCACAGCAGGTAGGCTTCCTCCACGATGGCGTTCTCCGGATCATCCGATGCCTGCGCCAATCCCAGCAGGCGGTCCGCGACGCTGCCGAATTCCGCGAGCTTCTCGTTGAGCGTCCGCCCGTTCGAGATGTGCAGGACCTGCACGAGGCTCGGCTGGTTGCTGCGCTCGCACTCGCACGAGATCTCGCGCTCGTTGCGTCCGAAGGTGTCGAGGAAGTAGTTCTGCACCGCCGAGTCGTAGAGCTGCAGGGCGCGGGTGCCCGGCGGGTAGAATTCCGTCTTCTGGGTGCTGCCGTCGCGCAGCTCCACCGCGCTGAAGGTCGTCGGGACGCCGGTCACATCCGCCACCATGTCGTGCAGAACCTCCGCCATCAGCCGCCGCGGGTAGTGGCGGGAAAAGAAGCGGGTTTCGTCGCGGTTGCCGGCGAGGGCGCGGCTGCTGCGCTGGTAGGTCTCGCTGCGCAGGATGAGGCGCATCAGTTCCTTCAGGTCGAACTCCTTTTCGACGAGGAAGCCCGCCAAGGCGTCGAGAAGCGGTTCGTTGCCGGCGGGGTTCGAGGCGCGGAGGTCATCGACCGGTTCGACCAGCCCGATGCCGAAGAAGTTCGCCCACACCCGGTTCGCGATGCTGCGCCGGAAATGCCCGTTGTCCGGCGATGTCAGCCAATCCGCGAGCACCTCCCGGCGGTCGCCGGGATCGTCCGCGGCGATCGGGTCGGCATCGAGCGGGGCGGGCGGTTGCGGCCGGCCGGTGCGGGGCTGGATCAGGTCCCCCCGCGGTTCCACCCAGACGGTGCGCACCCCGTCGCCGTTGCGGGCGTCCCCGCCCCACCCCTTGGCGCGCACCCGCGCGAAGAGGTTGGCGAAGGCGTAGTATTGGTCGTTCGTCCACTTCTCGAGCGGATGGTTGTGGCACTTCGCGCAGTTCAGCGAAAGGCTCAGGAACGCCTGGCTGACGTTCTCGGCCATCGTCTCCGGGTCCTGGTGCACCGCGTAGAAGTTGGTGGCGCCCTCCCGCACGCTGCTCCCCTTGGCGGTGACGATGCGCCGCGCGAAATCGTCCCACGGGGTGTTGGCCTCGACGTTCTCGCGAATGAACCGGTAGTAGGCCTTCACCGCCTCCGGCCGCAGCCGCCGGCCGTTCACGAGGAAGACATCCGACCACCGGTAGGCCCAGTAGTCGACGAACTCCGGGCTCGCAAGCAGGGCCTCGATGACACCGTCGCGCTTCTCCGGCGAGGCGTCCGCGAGGAAGGCCCGCGTCTCGTCCGGCCGCGGAAGGGTGCCGGTCGTGTCGAGATAGACGCGCCGCAGGAATTCGGAATCATCCGCCCGCGGCGACGGCGGCAGGTTCAGGCGCCGCAGTTGCGCCAGCACCAGGTCGTCGATGAAGTTTCGACGCGGGGCCTCGTCGTAGACCTCGGCCGCGACTTCGTTCGGGAACGGGGACGAGATGCGCGCCATCACGATCCGGGAGGAGAACCAGGCCGTGACAGCCCCTTCCCCGTGCCCGATCACCGTGATGACCCCGTCGTCCGAGACCGTCGCCACCGCCTCGTTCGATGAACTGAACCTCGCCCAAGGCGTGACGTCCTCCTGCCGCCCGTCGGTGTAGGTGGCGCGCACCACCAGCGGCATGCGGGTCCCCGGTTGCAGGATGGACCGCGGCGGAAATACCTCGAGCCCCTCGACCCGGGCGTCGTCCTCGCGGGGCGCCGGCGCCCCGCTCGTGATCCACTCCGCGATGATCCGATAGTCGCGCGATCCCGGTTCGATCCGTTTCCCGCCGGTATGTTTCAAGGCGGTGGTCGACTTCGTCAGGAGCAGGCTCCGGCCGGGATCGGCCGGCTCGATCCGGCGGCCGCGCGCCTCCCGCGTGATGGTGTGAAAGTCGGCCTCCGGATCGTAGCCGCGCAGGCTGAGCCGGAAGCCGCCCTTGCCCGCCAGCGCCCCGTGGCAGGCGCCCGCATTGCACCCCGCCCGCGAGATGACCGGCAAAACGTGGTTCCGGAAACTCCACGGCCGGCTTTCCTCCACGCCCCGGACCCCGACCGCGGCGCGCGCGCTTCCCTCGCCCGGAAGCAGGGCCGTGATGGTGGCGGTTCCATTGCCGATGGGAACCACCGCCCCGCCCTTCACGATCGCCACCGCCGGATCCGAGGAGACGAACACCAGGCGCCCGGAGGCGGCCTCGCCGGTGACCTCCCCGCCGGCATCGGTGCGCAACACCAGCACGCGCTGCGAGGATTCCGGACCGTCGAGCGTGACCTCCGCAGGCTGCACGACGAGCCCCGCACCCCCCGCGGCGACTTGCAATCCGCCCCAGAGCCCGGCGGCGAGCACCATCCGGACATTCATCACGCAAAGAGTTCCTTGATGGGCTCGTTGCCGACATCCACCAGCGGGAACGGCCGTCCCGCGGGCCCCGGCAGGTGGCCGGTATGATCGATGCCGAGGCTGCGGAAGACGGTGGCCACCACATCGCCGGGATCCACGGGGCGCTCCGCGGGGAAGGCCCCGATCGGGTCGCTCGCGCCGATGACGCGGCCGCCCTGCACCCCCCCGCCCGCGAAGGAAACCGTGAAACATTGCGGCCAGTGGTCGCGCCCCCCGGCCGGGTTCACCTTCGGGGTGCGGCCGAATTCCGCGAGGCCCGTCACGAGCGTGTTGTCCAGCATGCCGCGCTGGTGGAGGTCCTCGAGGAGCGCCGAGTAGGCCCGGTCGTACATCGGGGCGACCTGGTCCTTCATCTGCGCCACCGAGATGAACGGCTTGGACCCGTGAATGTCCCAGCTGAGTTCGTTGAAGACCGTCAGGAAGGTGTTCACCGTCACGAAGCGCACCCCGTTCTCGACGAGGCGGCGCGCCAGCAGCATGCACTGGCCGACGCGGTTCATCCCGTATCGTTCCCGCACCTTGTCGGGTTCCTGCGAGAGGTCGAAGGCGGCGCGGGCCTGCTCGCTGGTCATCATGCGGAAGGCCGCCGCGAAGTTCTCGTCGAGAAGACGGGCGTCCTCGCTCGCCTCGAAGTTGCGCACCGCGCTGTCGACGATCTCCCGCATGCGCCGGCGGCGGTCGAGGCGGCTCGCCCCGATCTGGTCGGGCGGGAGGAGGTCCGGCACCTTGAAGTCCTTCCTCGACGGGTCCGCCATCAGCGCGAAGGGGTCGTGCGCCTTCCCGAGGAATCCCCCGGCCTGGCCGTTGGGCAGGTTCCCCCCGCCGCGGCCCATCAGTTCCGGAAGCACCACGAACGGCGGGAGGTCGGTCTTGCGCCCGCGCAGGTAGCTGAGGACCGCCCCGGCGTGCGGCGTCTGGATCCCGCCCGTGAAGCGCCGCCCGGTCTGCATGATCTGCCAGCCGGCATCGTGCACCGCCGCGCCGCCGTGGTGACAGGATCGCACCAGCGAGAATTTGTCCGCCACTTCGGCGTGCATCGGGAGGATCTCGGAGACCTGGAAGTCGCCCTTGGTGTTGATCGGCTTGAAGGGTCCGCGGATCTCGGCGGGCGCGTCGGGTTTCATGTCCCACAGGTCGAGGTGGCTCGGGGCCCCGAGGTTGAAGATCATGATGCACGCCTTGTCCTCGTGCGACTTCTTCACCGCCCCCGCTTCCTTCGCGGCGAGATACTGCGGCAACGACAGGCCGATCGTTCCCAGCGCCCCGACTTGCAGGAACTCCCGGCGCGACTTGAAGAGCGCGCCATCATTGCGGCGGCGCCCGTCATCGCTGCAGATCGCGGGACTGTCTTCGGCAAGAAAATCAAACATGGTGGAGGGAGGCGGAAGGATAGCGGTGCGCTGGGGCCCGCCATAGCATAATACGGTCCCCGGCGCCGACTTTCTCGCCCCCAGCGGCCCGATTTTGCCTGTTTTCCGCGGGGGCCTCCGCCCGCCGTGCCCCGGGGGCGGCGTTATTCGGGGGTGCCGACCGCCTCGTAGAACCGCCGCGGGAACATCGCCGTGTCGGGATCGGCGAATTCCCAGGTGGTGCCGGAGAGCACTTGCGATGCGATCGGAGTCCAGTCGAGGAGGTTCCCGCTCGCCAGGATGGTGACGTCCTGCCCGGGCGCGCCGCGCACCGTGAAGCGCGCCAGCCCGCCCTCGAGGCGCACCGTCTTCTCGTCGATTCGCGGCGGCCCGAGGACCACGAGGTCCTCGGGCGCGTAGAGGTAGCGGGTCCGCGTGCCGTCAGTGATGGCCGTCAAGACGGCGTAGGCGCCGGGCGCCACCCCGGCCGGGTCGGTCGCCACCGTCAGGGTCGAGTTCCTGACGAGATTGGTCCCGGTGTTCGGGAGGAGGTGCCGGCCGACCTCGGTCTCGTTGCCGTTCCACGGGTTCCCGTCGGGATCGAGCAGGGTCCGCACCTCGATGTCCCCGGAAGCGCCGGCGCCCGATTGATGGTAGACTTCGAGGTCGAAACTCCCGCCCGCCGTCACCGGGCCGCTCGTGGCGAGGAGGCACCGGATGATGTTCGGCCACTCGCCGGAATTCGCGGGCAAGGCGGCGCGGTTCCCGGTCACCCCTCCCCCGAGGTCCCAGGCGCGGTTGAACCCGTCGCTGATGGCGCCCGTGCCGGATCCCGCGGGTTCGAAGGAACTCAGGCGGTCGCCCCCGCCGATCCGGCTGTACTGAAACCCGGTCGCGGCGCCGGCCGCCTCCGATCCCACCCACCACGAGCTGCGCTCGCTCGAGGTGATGGTGGCCTGCGTGTCGGTGGCCGGCGTCCCGAGCTCGATCGTCCCGTGGTACCAAAGGTGCACGTCGCTGTGGGGCGACCCGTATCCGCCGCCCAAGTCGGTCAGTTCGCGGTTGTAGGCGCCGGAGACGGGCTGCCCGGTGGGCACGAAAAACCCGCCGATCACCTGCCAGTAGTTGTCCGCGAACAGGACGTTCTCCCACGCGCGGACCGCGGCGTCCCCAAATGTCGCCACCGGGACCGGGTCGAGCGTCGTGACCTGGTCGACCCAGAGGCCCCGCGCGCCGCAGAACCGCGCCATCTCGCTGACCACCGATCCGCCGCGGCTGTGACCGATGAGGTGCAGGGGCAATTCCGTCAGGGGCCGCCCGTCGAGGTCGGGGATCAGCCCCGGGAACACCAGCGCCGCCACCGCCAGTTCCGCAATTTCGGTGCTGGATCGGCTTCCGCCGTCGACGTTCGACCAGTCGAGCTTGACGAAGATCTCGCCCGAACCGGCGAGGTCGCCGGGAGAACCGCTGATCAGGGCCGCGGAGGCCTCCAACTGGCCGGAGTTGTTTTCGACAATCACCAGTTGGTAGCAACTCACCTCCGTCCCCTCGAACCCCGGGTGCCCCGGGATGCGGTCCGCCATGGGGATCACCCAGTCGGTGACGTTGCCATTGAAGCCGTGCGTCACGAGGGTCACCCCGCCGGCTTCCGCGCGCGGAGACATCGCGGCGCACAGCAACCCCGCCAGGGCGGGCAGCAGGCAGACGGAGCGGGGTGACGGACTCCTCACGACGATCCATCCAAGCGGAGCGTTCGCCGCAGGTCAACCGCAGGCGTCCTCGCCCGGCAACCACCGCGTTGCAATCTGTCAGGAGTTCCACACCGCTTTCTCCGATCTCTCCTCTACCTCAATCATCCCATCCCTTGCCATACCGGTCGATTGGATACGCCTTCCAGATCCCGGCGGCCTCCTCCCTCGTCATTCCCTCCAGAAAATCCGGCGCGCTTGACCACGGCCACTCGTCCCATTTCCCGGCGTAGCCGTGTTTCACGGGATTGTGGTGCACATAGTTGATCGACGCCCAGAGGTGGGCACTGTTCTTCATCGCCCGTTCGGCGGCGCCGTGCCAGACCTTGCGGCCTTTGGCTCCATTTTCCCCATTCCAATCGTGGGAGGTCCGACCGTGCAGGAGTCCCAACTCCGCAAGAACCCGACCCCGCTTCAATCTCCGCGCGTGGCGGCGACGGCGGAGGCCGTGGCCTGGGCTTCGGCCTCGATCTCGTCCCAATCCTCCGCGGCGACGAGGGAGACCGGGGCGAGCCACGATCCGCCGACGGCGAGGACGTCGAGCGAGGCGAGGTACTCGGC
>JABDMC010000030.1 GCA_013001695.1 Akkermansiaceae bacterium | reverse complement strand
AGGGCGGGCGCCCCGCCTGCCACCGTCTTGGCGAGAACGTCAATCTTCAGATGATCATTGCCACCCAGCCGTTCCCAGGGCGCAAGAATGATCTGGTTTTCGGCAGGCGGAGCGCCCGCCCTACAATACGTACGGAGCGCCCGCCCTACAATACGGACGCACGGGACGGGAAACGCATCCAGGACCTGCCGGGGGCGCACTACTGCCCCTGCCGGTGCAGATCCGCGGCGAGCTTCACGAGCTTGAGGAAGACCGCGAGGTTGAGGTCGTCGAGCTGGCGGAACCGGATGCACGACTTCCCGCAGTTCACCTTCCCGAGGTCCTTGGCGTAGGCCTCCGGCAGGTATTTCCCGTTCACCGTGCAGCAGATGTAGGCCGACATGTAATGCCTCTGGTTGGCGAGCCCCACGACGTACCCGATCGAGACGGTGCCCGACTTCGTGGCGGTCCTGGTGGGACCGTAGGCCAGCATGCCGTTGGCGACGTGTGACCGCAGCGTGGGCGCCGCCTTCTTGATCGCCTGGTGAACAGTCTCGATCGCCTTGCGACGGTCGGTGGGAACTTGTTTGAGATATGCGGTGGGGGTGGTAACGGAGGAATCGGCCTTCATGAAACCGCGGGGGTTGAAGTGGGAGTTGGGTATCTGAACAAGCGAAGGGAATCAAGGCACGGACTTTTTTGCTTGGCGTTTCTTGATTTCTTCGATGGCCCACGTGGCGTGTTCCGCGATGAGGGGGTCGGGGTCGAGAGCGGCATGTTCGAGGGCGGGGAGGTCGTCAGCAGTGCCGGTGTTTCCCAGCGCCACACAGACGTTGCGCAGGAAGCGATGGCGCTTGGTTCTCTTGATGGGGGACTGCGCGAAAAGGTCACGAAATTCCACATCGTTCAGCGCGAGGAAGTCGCGCAAGCGGTGGGTGAAGATCGCCTCGCGGGCGTGGAACCGCGCTTCCCGGGCGGTTCGGGCGAATTTGTTCCACGGGCAGACGTCGAGGCACTCGTCGCAGCCGTAGATGCGGTCGCCCACCAGGGGCCGAAGGTCCTCGGGGATGGGGCCCTTGTGCTCGATGGTCAGGTAGGAGATGCAGCGCGGGGCGTCGAGGTGGTGGGGACGCGGGATGGCATTCGTCGGGCAGGCGTCCATGCAGGCCGTGCACTTCCCGCAGTGGTCGTTCTGGGGGGCGTCGGGCGGCAGATCGAGGGTGGTGAGCAGCTCCGCGAGGAAGAACCAGGTGCCGAGCTTCGTGTCGATCTGGACGGTGGACTTCCCGCTCCACCCGAGGCCGGCGTCGGTGGCGAAGTCGCGCTCGAGGACCGGGCCGGTGTCGACGTAGTAGCGCTGGGTGCCCCCCATCTCGCCCAGGGCGGCGTCGAGATCCTTCAGTTTCGCCTCGATGATGTCGTGGTAATCGTCGTTCCAGGCGTAGCGGGCGATGCGGTAGCCGGCGGCGGGGTTTTCCGGGCCGGGGAAGTAGTTGAGAGCGAGGCAGATCACGGCGCGGCACCCCGGCAGGACCTCGCGCGGGTCGGTGCGGCGATGCACGTTGCGTGCCAGCCATCCCATGTCGCCTTCCTTGCCGTCGGCGATCCATTCCAGGAACTCCGCGGCGTGGGTGGCGCGTTTCGCCGGCGCCACCCGGCAGGCGTCGAAGCCCAGGCCGGCCGCGAGCGACTGGAGGCGCTGTTTTTGTTCAGCCGGATTCATGGCCGCCCGGGATGTCAGGTGCTCCCGAAAAAGTAGCGCGCCGATTCCACGATGCCAGTCGTGATCTCCGGCATCGTGAGGGCGTCGGTTTCCACGGTGAGGTTGGCGGTTTCGCGGTAGAGGCGTTCCCGTTCGGCAAGGAGGGCCGCCACGGTGCCCTCGGGGTCGTCGTTGTTGAGGAGGGGCCGCTCCTTGTTGCGGGAGGTCCGCTTCAGGATCTCGGTCGGCGAGACCACGAGCCACACGACGTAGCCGAGGTTCCGGAGGCGCCGGCGGTTTTCGGGGCGGATCACGATGCCGCCCCCGGTGGCGATGATGCGCCGGTGCAGGTTGTCGGCGTCGATTTCGGCGAGGACCCCGGCCTCGAGGTCGCGGAAGGCCTCCTCGCCTTCCTCCTCGAAGATGGCGCGGATCGGCTTTCCGGCCCGCTCGACGATGAGGGCATCGGTATCGACCAGGGGATAGCCGAGCATCTTCGACAGTTCCCGCCCGATGGAGCTCTTTCCCGAGCCCATGAAGCCGATCAGGATGATGTTCTTGAGCATGTCGCTGGGAGGGTGGGGGCCATAGTGGTGGGTGTAGCCGCGGGTGCAATGGCGTAATTGCGGGGTCGAGGGTGCGGCGGAACGGCCCTATCAGTCCTATGGGACCTATAGGCCCTATGGGGTGGATGATGAACTCGGCTTCAACCCCTCGAATTTTCTACTGCGCAATTTCCCGGGAGGGCGGTTAGAAAAGCCCCGTGATGGAGACCCGGGTGGTGAAGGCGGATTTGGAGGATTGGCGCACCGCGGCCGGCGAGGCGGCCGGGGTGCTGCGGGACGGCGGGGTGGTGGCCCTCCCGACCGAGACGGTCTACGGGCTGGCGGCGGACGTTTTCAACGCGGAGGCGGTGGCGAAGGTGTTCGAAGTGAAGGAACGGCCGGACTTCGACCCGCTCATCGTGCATCTCGCCAAGGCCGGGGACCTGACGCGGGTCGCGGCGGTGCCGGAGGATGTCGCGGAGGTCGTCAAGAAGCTCACCGGCGCCTTCTGGCCGGGGCCGCTGACGCTGGTCCTGCCGAAGAATCCGGAGGTCCCCGATCTCGTCACCAGCGGCCTGCCGACGGTGGCGGTGCGGGTCAGCAAGCACGAGGTCATGCGCGGGGTGGCGAAGGAGCTCGGCAATCCCATCGCGGCGCCGAGCGCCAACCTCTTCGGGCGGATCAGCCCGACGTCGGCGAGCGCCGTGATGAGCGAGCTCGGCGGGCGCATCCCGCTCGTGGTCGACGGCGGGGCGTGTGCGAACGGGCTGGAGAGCACCATCGTGGCGGTGGAACCGGCCCCGCCCCGGGCCGCGGGCGCCAAGGGAAGCGCCGAGCCGAAGCCGATCATCCGCATCCTGCGGCCCGGGCCGGTGACGCGCGAGGAGCTGCGCAAGTTCGGGAAGGTGATCAAGGCCGGGCGGGTCACCGACAAGCCGGAGGCGCCGGGCGGGCTCGAGTCGCACTACGCGCCGCGCACCCCGCTGCTCCTCTTCGAGAAGCCGGAGGACTTCGTGCCGGAGGAGGGCAAGCGCTACGGGTTGCTCAGCTACCGCGGCGACGAGAAGGACGGCTACCTCGGCCGGCACGATTGGGCCAGGGTGGAGGTCATGAGCCCGGGGAGCGGCAAGATCGCGGAAGCGGCGGTGCGCTTCTTCTTCCTCCTCCGCCAGCTCGACGAGAGCGGGCTGGACGCCATCGTCGCCGAACCGGTCAGCGACCGGGCCCTCGGCGCCGCCGTGATGGACCGCCTGCGCCGCGCCGCGGCCCGCCCCCACCGGTAGGGAGGGTTCCTTCCCCGCCACGGGGGCGCAGGTCGGGATGGCTCCGGCCGGCACGGTGGGGACAACCCTCCCTACCGCTTGAATTGTGGGGGGCGTCAGGCATTCTCCGGGCCACTTCATGCTGCGGTCGTTGATGACGGTTTCCGGGTTCACCTTGGTGAGCCGGATCCTCGGCTTCCTCCGGGATATCCTGATCGGGTTCTTCGTCGGTACCGGACCGGTGGCGGATGCCTTCGTGGCGGCCTTCCGCTTTCCGAACATGTTCCGGCGGATCTTCGGCGAGGGGGCGTTCAATGCGGCCTTCGTGCCCCTCTTCGGGCGGAAGCTCGAGGAAGACGGCCGCGAACCGGCCCTGAAGTTCGCCAGCAACGCCTTCTCGACGCTCCTGCTGGTGCTCGGGGTCCTCACGATCATCGCGATCCCGTGCATGCACTGGCTGATGGCGCTGGTCGTTCCGGGATTCAAGGCGAAGTTCGACCAGGATCTCTCCGACGTCGGCGCCGGCAAGGCCTCCTACGTCGTCGAAACCGGCACCGTCGGGGCGCGCGACATCTACTTCCAGATCGAGGCCAAGTCGCCGGAAGCGATCCGCCACTGGGCCGGGCGGATCCGGGTCGTCGATCCGCAGTTCCTCGAGCGGAAGGGGGACGGGGCCGGGAAGGTGGTGGACCGCCTCTTCGGCACCGACCCGGAGGACGCCATCGTGATCCCGGTGCAGGGCGGGGCGTTCGAGCAGGAAGGATTGGAGCCCGTGGGGCCGGACCTCCGGATCGACGACACGGGGCTCGGCCGCATCAACCTGCCGAAAGGGCACAAGTTCGCGGCCTTCAAGGCGCGCCTCGAGATCGCCCCGGCGCAGGACGGCGAGGAAGTCCGGCGGGCGGAGCTCAAGGTCTTCCGTAACCACCCGAGCACCTTTCCGACCACGGTGTTCATGGCGCGGATCATGTTCTGCTACCTGCTGTTCATGGCGCTCACGGCGCACCTCAGCGGGGTCCTGAACACCTTCAAGATCTTCGCCATGCCGGCCGCGGCGCCGATCATCCTGAACCTCGTCTTCCTGTCGGGGATGGGGATGATGTGGTGGAAGGGCTGGGCCAAGGCCCCGACCCTGGCGTGGTGCGTGGCCATCGCGGGCGTCCTCCAGTTCGCGGCGCTCTGGATCACCTGCCGGCGAAGAAATGCCCGGGTGGAGGTCGTGCGGCCCACGCCGAATGCCAACCTCAAGAAGCTCTTCCTCCTGATGGGCCCCGGGGTGCTGGCCGCGGGGATCCAGCAGATCAACCTCCTCGTCGGCAACATCATCGCCTCGTTCCAGGAAGGGGCCGTGGCCTACCTCTACTACTCGGAGCGCGTCTACCAGCTGCCGCTCGGCATGATCGGGATCGCCCTGGGGGTGGTGCTCCTCCCGGAGGTCACGCGGCAGTTGCGCAGCGGCCACAAGCGCAATGCCGCCGACAGCATCGTGAAGGGGATGGAGCTCGGGCTGCTGCTCACCATCCCCGCCACGGTGGCGATGCTGGTCATCCCGGTGCCGATCATCGCGACCCTCTTCCAGCGCGGGGCCTTCACGGCCGAAAGCGCCACGCAGTGCGGCTACGCCCTCGCCGGCTTCGCGGTGGGTCTCCCCGGGTACGTCCTCATCAAGGTCCTGCAACCCGGCTACTTCGCGCGCGAGGACACCAAGACGCCCATGATCATGGCGGGGGTGGCGGTGGCGGTGAACATCCTCGTGAGCCTCCTCCTCTTTCCCTTCCTGCGGCACGTCGGGATCGCCATCGCGACCTCCGTGTCGGCCTGGGTGAATGTCCTCCTCCTCTGGGGCGGCCTGAAGGGCTTCGTCAAGGTCCGCCGCGCGCAGAAGAGGAAATTCCGCCGCATGATCTACGCGAGCCTCGCCATGGGCGCCGCGGTGTGGTTCGCCTGGAAGGGGCTCGGGTCGTGGTTCGACGGCAGCCAGGCGATGCGCATCGGCGCCCTCGCCATCCTCGTCACCCTCGGCGTCACCGTCTACGCCCTCCTCGCCCTCCTCACCCGCGCCACCACCATCCGCGACCTCCGCGAGGGCTTCGG
>JABDMC010000013.1 GCA_013001695.1 Akkermansiaceae bacterium | reverse complement strand
TCGGGATCGGGCCGCTCTTCATTTTCGCCATCGCCTCGCTCGGCGTCTACGGGATCACCCTCGCGGGCTGGTCGTCGAACTCGAAGTACCCGTTCTTCGGCGGGGTGCGTTCCTGCGCGCAGATGATCTCCTACGAGATCGCCCTGGGCCTCTCGATCATCCCGGTCCTCATGGTCCTCGGCCTCCTGAACCTCTCGGAGGTCGTCACGCGGCAGGCCGCCGACGGCTGGCTCCTCCTGCCGCTCTGGAACGAGGCCGGCGGCTTCTGGACGGCGGACTACTGGGCGCACTGCGGGACCCAGTGGCTCCTGTTCATTCCTTTGCTGATCTCCTTCTTCATCTTCACCGTCTCGATCTTCGCGGAGACCAACCGCATGCCCTTCGACCTGCCGGAGTGCGAGACGGAACTCGTCGGCGGCTACAACACCGAGTACTCCTCCATGAAGTTCGCCCTCTTCTTCATGGGCGAGTACGCGGCCATGATCGTCGGGTCGGCGCTCATCGTGACGGTCTTCTTCGGCGGCTGGTCGCTCGGCTTCGGGCTCGACGCGGCCCTCCTCCAGACCGAGACCGGCGACTGGAAGTGGTTCGCGGGCTTCGTGCACCTCGGGACCTTCCTCGCCAAGGTGGTGGCCTTCATCCTCTTCTTCATCTGGGTGCGCTGGACCGTGCCGCGCTTCCGCTACGACCAGCTCATGAAGCTCGGCTGGGTGGTCTTCTTCGAACTGGCGCTCTTCAACATCTTCCTGGCGGCCCTGCTGCTCGCCCTTCCGCACCTCGACCGGGCCGAGACCATCTTCGGATTCACCATCCTGGCGGTGCTGGGCGCGGTCCTCTTCGCCATCACGAAATCCCTCGAACGGGGCCGACCCTCCCAACCACTTTAGAATCCCGCCATGGCCGTCATCAAAATCCGCCGCCCGGAGTTGAAGTGGTACGAGAACCTCTACCTCCCGGCGATCTTCAAGGGGCTCGTCCTCACCTTAAAGCATGCCGTCGCGGCGGTCCGCGGCAAGGCCCCCGGGGGCGCCGACCTCGAGTCCTCGGGACTCGGCGTCACCATGCAGTACCCGGAACAGAAGTGGGACGAACACCTGCCGGACTACTACCGGGGCGTTCCCGCCCTCGTCACCGACGAACAGGACCGCGAACGCTGCGTCGCGTGCCAGCTGTGCGAATTCATCTGCCCGCCGAAGGCCATCAGGATCATCCCCACCGAGATCCCCGATGGCGACCCGTGGGAGAAGGTCGAGAAGCGGCCCAAGGAGTTCGATATCGACATGATCCGCTGCATCTACTGCGGGATGTGCGAGGAGGTGTGCCCCGAGCAGGCCATCTACCTTCGCAAGGACTACTCCATGACCGGCCTCACCCGCGAAGACATGGTCAACGACAAGAAACGCCTCTACGAGATCGGCGGCAAGCGCATCGGGCTCGTCAACAAGTGGAACGAGCTGAAGTAGCAATTAGGTTATCAAGTAAATGGGTGATTGGGTGATTGAGGCACTACCGATGGGCACGATGAATACATTCGAGGAGCCGGGCCGGCGATCCGCAGCCGGGGCTTTTCACCACCGACCACCGACCACCGAGCACTGAGATGCACCCCGCGCTATTCTACATCTTCGCGATTCTCGCCGTCGCCGGGGCGGTGGCCCTGGTCTGCTTCCGGAACCCGGTGAGCAGCGCCATGGCGATGGTGGCCTCCTTCGTGGGTTTGGCGGCGCTCTTCGTGGGGCTCAACGCCTTCTTCGTGGGGGTCATCCAGATCCTCGTCTACGCCGGGGCGATCATGGTGCTTTTCCTGTTCATCATCATGCTCCTCGACCTCCGGGTGGAACAGAAGGCGCACTACCGCGGCCCCATCGTGGCGGCGGGCGTCCTCCTTCCGGCCCTCTTCCTCATCCAGCTCCTCGGCGTCCTCCAGAACATGCCGGCGGAAGACCCCGAGCCCCTCGCCCTGCGGGAGGCCTCGCGCCAGTTCTACAACCCGGACATCGAGAGCCCCTCGGAGCAGAGCGTCATCTACCAGAGCCTGTCCGACCGGAAGGACCCGTCCCTGCCCGACGTGCACCTCGTCGGCAACACGCTCTTCATGCGCTACAACTTCCCGCTCCAGGTCGTGGGGGTCCTCCTCCTCGTCGCCACCGTCGGGGTGGTGGCGCTCTCGAAAAAAGCGGCGCCCGGAACGGCCAAGCCGCCCCAATAGCCAACCATCCCGATCGCCCGCCAATCCCGCGCCCGCCACCGCTTCCCGCCCCTGAAATGACCGACCTCCACCACTACCTCTTCGTCTCCGGCCTGCTCTTCGCGATCGGGCTCGCGGGGGTGATCGTGCGGCGCAACATCATCGTCATCTTCATGTGCCTCGAGCTCATGCTGAGCGCCGCCAACCTCACCCTGGTGGCATTCTCACGCTTTCACACCGTGAACGGGCTTCCGGACTACAACGGGCAGGTCCTCGTGTTCTTCATCATCACCGTCGCGGCCGCGGAGGTCGCGGTCGGCCTCGCCATCATCGTGGCCCTTTACCGCGCCCGGCAGACCGTCGACGTCAACGATCTCACCTCGATGCGGGGCTGATCCCCTGACCCATGGATCCCTTCTGGCTATTCCTGATCTTCCCGTTCGCCGCGGCCGCTGCCATCCAGCTCGGCCTGAAGCGCAATGCCCGGCTGTCGGCCTTCGTCTCGACGCTCTCGGTGGCGGCGACCTTCGTGCTCTCCGTCGTCTTCCTCGGCAGCGACAACCCGAACAGCCACTTCAACTGGGCCACCACGAGCGGATTCAGCATCCAGATCGGCCTGCAGCTCGACGCCCTCTCGCGCGGGATGATGTTCGTCGTGACCGGGGTTGGCCTGCTCGTCCACGTCTTCTCGCTCGGCTACATGAAGGACGACGACGGCAAGGCGCGCTACTTCTGCGGCCTGTCGATCTTCATGTTCTCCATGACGGGGATCGTCCTCGCCGACAACTTCATCATGATGTTCATCTTCTGGGAGCTGGTCGGGTTCAGTTCCTACCTGCTGATCGGCCACTGGTTCCAGAAGGACTCCGCCGCCGACGCCGCGAAGAAGGCCTTCCTCGTCAACCGCATCGGCGACTTCGGCTTCATGATCGGCATCCTCATGCTCTGGGGGCTTGCCGGATCTTTCGTCTTCGACAGCATGGAACTGCCCGCGCAGGGGCCGCTGCTCACCGCCGCCATGCTGCTGGTGTTCTGCGGGGCGGTCGGGAAGTCCGCGCAGTTCCCGCTGCACGTCTGGCTGCCGGACGCCATGGAGGGCCCCACCCCCGTTTCGGCCCTCATCCACGCCGCCACCATGGTGGCCGCCGGGGTCTACATGCTCTTCCGCCTCCAGTTCTCGGTCGGCGCGGACCTCTTCGCCAACGCCTCCGGCGAGATCATCGCATGGATCGGGGCCGGCACCGCGCTCCTCGCGGCCCTCATGGCCACCCAGCAGGATGACATCAAGCGCGTCCTCGCCTACTCGACCCTCTCGCAGCTCGGCTACATGATCATGGCGGTCGGGCTTGCCGGGCACCACGGCCTCACCGCCGGCGAGGCCGGCATGTTCCACCTCTACACCCACGCGTGGTTCAAGGCCCTCCTCTTCCTCGGATCCGGCGCCATCATCTACGCCTGCCACCACGAGCAGGACATCTGGAAAATGGGCGGCCTGGCGAAGCGCATGCGCGGCACCACCGCCACCTTCGCCATCGCCACCGCGGCCCTCATCGCGGTCCCCTACCTCGTCTCGGGGTTCTACTCGAAGGAGGAGATCCTGATGCAGACCCTCTCCCACGGCCACGTCACCCCGCTGTTCTTCGTGGCGGTCTTCGTGGCCTTCCTGACGCCCTTCTACATGACGCGCCTCTTCATCGTCACCTTCCTGGGCAAACCCCGCTCGCACGGCGCGGAGGAGGCCAGGGAGGTTCCCACCGTCATGCTGCTCCCGCTGCTGATTCTCGCGGTCCTTTCGGTGGTGGCCGGATTCAAGCCGATCGCGGGCATGTTCTCCGCGATGGACCCGCGCCACGGGCATCATGATGGCGCCGCCCTCGTGCTGGCGGCCTCCGCGGGCACCCTGGTCGCCGGGGTTCTCCTCGGGTTCCTCGTTTACCGGCGCCGCGACGCCGACCCGCTCGCCTCCAACGCCCTCTTCAAGGTCTTCCGCAACAAGTTTTACATCGACGAGGCCTACGCCAAGGTCGTCCGTTTCGGCCAGGATGCCGTCGCCGCGATCGCGCACTTCTTCGACGAGTTCCTCATCAACGGCCTCCTCGTCGGAGGTCTCAGCCGGGGGGCCGCGGGCTTCGGCAACCTCTTCCGCCGCCTGCAGAGCGGCAACCTGCAGGGTTACGCCATCCTGTTCGCCATCGGGATCCTGCTTGTCATCTACCTCACCGTCTTCATGACCCCCTGATCTCCCCCGGCACCCCGACAACCCCATTCCCCAGCAGCTCTTGATCGTCCTCCTCATTCTCATTCCCATCGCCGCCGCCATCGCGATCATGGCGGGGGCCCCGGCGCGCCCGGCCGCCCTCGGCGCGGCCCTCCTGAACCTCGTGCTGGGCGCCATCTTCGCCCTGACCTTCACCGGAAACCCCGACGACGGCGGGCTCACGATCCAGATCCTCGAGAAGCCCAACATCCACCTCGCCCTCGGCCTCTACGACGGCATGAGCATCATCCTGATGCTCCTCACCGTCATCGTGACCTTCGCGGCGGTCCTCTCCGGCCGGTGCCCGGAGGGAACCGAGCGCATCTGGTTCCCCTCGACGCTCTTCATCGCGGCGGGGGCCCTCGGGGCCTTCCTCTCCACCGATCTCTTCTTCTTCTACGCCTTCCACGAGCTCGCCCTCATCCCGACCTTCATCATGATCGGCATGCTCGGGCGCGGCGACCGCAAGGAGGCCGCGTGGAAGATCACGATCTACCTCGCCTTCGGGTCGATCGTCCTGCTGGCCGGGCTCCTCTGGCTGGTGAATGCCGCCGGGGCCGACTCCCTCCTCTTCGACGACCTCCTCGCCTCCACCATCCCGGCCGACCAGCAGAAGGGCATCGCGGCCTTCCTCCTCGTCGGCTTCGGGATCCTCGTCTCGCTCTTCCCCTTCCACAGCTGGGCGGCCCCCGCCTACGCCTCCGCCCCGGCCCCGGTCTCCATGCTCCATGCCGGGGTCCTCAAGAAGTTCGGCCTTTACGGCCTGCTGCGTCTCTACCCGATGATCTCCGAGGGCCTCCAGCCATGGCTCACCTGGCTCATCGTCCTCCTCCTCGGCAACATCCTCTGGGTCGGCTTCGTCACCATCAACCAGAAGCGTCTCGACCTCATGCTCGGCAACTCCTCGGTGATGCACATGGGCTACGTCTTTCTCGCCATCGCGGCCCTCATCGCGGCGGGCAGCGAGAGCGCCAACCCCATCGCCAAGCCGGCCGCCATCGTCCTCATGTTCGCCCACGGCGTCTCGATCGCCCTCCTCTTCGGGCTCAGCGACCGCATCGAGCGCAAGACCGGCACCCTCGAGCTCCGCGACCTCGGCGGCCTCGCCAAGTCCGCGCCGTCCCTCGCCTTCCTCTTCGGCCTCGCCGGGCTGGCGTCCATCGGCCTCCCGGGCCTCGCCAACTTCGCCGGGGAAGTGCTCGTCTTCCTCTCCGGATTCAAGGAATTCGCCGACGATCCCGCCGGCGGCCTCGGCCCCATCCAGGTCGCCACCATCCTCTCCCTGTGGGGGGTGGTCATCAGCGCGGTCTACATTCTGCGGGCCTACCGCCGCACCTTCCAGGGCCCGGTCGTGACCGCCACCGACGGCGCCCGCGACCTCACCTTCGCGGAACGCATCCCGGCCGTCTTCCTGGCCTTCTTTCTCATCCTCCCCGGCCTCTACCCCAACACCCTCATCCAGTTCATGGCGCACGACGCGCCGTCCGCCGAGCCGCCGCAGATCGTGCATGACGCCGACCGCCCGCCCCTCGGAATCCCCCGATGGTCCCCCGGGGAGGGATCCATGCTGACCGAACACTGAAATGGCTCCCTACTATCTCGAAGCCTACGTGGTCGTGCTCGGCCTCGTTCTCCTCATGCTCGAGGCCTTCGGCCCGGCCGGGCGCAAGCAGTACCTCGGGCTGGCCGCCATCGGCGGGCTGGTCTTCGCCCTCATCCTGCTCGTCTTCACGGAGCGCGAGATCCCCGGGACCAACGCCGAGATGACGCGCTTCTACGTCATCGACTCCCAGGCCCTCTTCTACAAGTTCCTCGCCCTGATCTGCACGATCCTCGTCCTCCTGCTCACCCTCGACTTCCGCCGGATCCTGAGCGAGTTCACCGAGAACCCGGGGTCCGAGGACGGCACCGGGGAATACTACGCCCTCCCGGTCTTCGCCTGCGCCGGGATGATGTGGATGGCCTCCGCCAAGGATCTCGTGTCGCTCTTCGTGGCGCTCGAGCTCGTCACCATCACCTTCTACATCCTCGTGGCCTACATGCGCCGCAACGTCGGGTCGCTCGAGGCCGGCGTGAAGTACCTCATCCTCGGCGCCCTCTCCACCGGCTTCCTCGTCTACGGCATCGCGTGGGTTTACGGCACGCTCGGGACCACCGACCTGGCCGTCATCAGCACCATGCTCGCCGACCCCGGCGCCGCGGCCCTCGCGGATCGCAGGATCCCGCTCCTCTTCGGGCTGGCCCTCATTCTCCTCGCCCTGGCGTTCAAGATCGGGGCGGTCCCCATGCAGCTCTGGATCCCCGACGTCTACCAGGGCGCCCCGACGCCCACCACCGCGTTCCTGTCGGTCGGCTCCAAGGCCGCGGGCTTCATCGCCGCCCTCCGCATCCTCGAGCCCTTCCTGCAGTCCGAATTCGCCCGCGCCCAGACGGTCTTCATCCTCCTGGTCCTCGCGGCCCTCACCATCCTCTACGGGAACCTCGCGGCCATCCCCCAGTCGAACTTCAAGCGCCTCCTCGCCTACTCGTCGATCGCGCATGCCGGCTTCATCCTGCTGGCCATCACCGCGTGGCACGGCGATCCCGAGGGTCCCACCCTGACCTCCGGGGAGGTCGTCGGCTTCTACCTGGGCACCTACCTCCTCATGACCATGGGCGCCTTCTTCGTCCTCGTGGTGGTGCGCAACGCCACCGGCAGCGAGGAGATCTCGGCCTTCGACGGCCTCGCGTGCCGCAACCCCGCCCTTGCCCTCACCACCGCCATCCTCCTCGCGGCCCTCGCCGGCCTGCCCCTCACCGCCGGCTTCTACGGCAAGCTCTTCGCCTTCCAGCTCGCCATCGACTCGAAACTCTGGTGGGGCGTGGCCCTCGGCTTCATCGGGGTCGCGGCCGGCTTCTACTACTACTTCAAGGTCATCCGCGCCATGTACTGGCGCCCGGCCGCCAGCGTCGAGCCGATCGAGATCCCCGTCATCAGCCGCTACGCGCTCTTCACGCTGACGCTCCTGACGCTCCTCCTCGGCATCTGGCCCCAGCCGGTCCTCTGGCTTTTGCAGGGGTAGCCGCCGCCTTCCCGTCGATACCGGCAACCGATCCCATGGACCACCCAGACTGCTTCAAGGTCGCGCTGAACCGCCACGGCGAGCAAGCGACCTACGCCCGGGTGGCCTGCCCGAGCGGCATGGTCATCTACACCCTGCGGGGCGAAGCCACCGGGACCCGCTCGCGCGAAAGCATCCAGGTCGGCCCCGGCCGCCACGTCGTCGACGGCTACGCCCAGTTCATCAACCACTCCTTTTCCCCCAACCTCGCGGTGCGCGGCCGGGATCTCGTCGCGATCCGTGACATCATCCCCGGCGAGGAGGTCACCTTCAATTACCTCGAGTCCGAGTCCGAGATCTCCTGCCCCTTCGTGTGCCACGACACCGGCCAGCCGGTCGACTCCGGAGCCTGCGCCCCCGCCGCCTCCTGATCCGGGTCCCATGCAGGTCCGCGTCAAGGTGACCCCCAAGGCCGGGCGGAGTGAAATCCTCGGTTGGGAAGACGACCCCCGGGCCGGGCGCCTCCTCCGCATCCGGCTCCAGGCCCCGCCCGTCGACGGCAAGGCGAACCGCGCTCTCGTGGAATTCCTCGCCGCACACCTCGACATCCCCAAGTCCCGCGTCCGCCTCCTCAAGGGCGCCTCGAGCCGCATCAAAACGGTCGAAGTTCCCGATGACTTGACTATCGACTAAGCCATCACGTTGCCCCCCACGGCCGCAAACGCGTGGCATCAAAGCCCTAAGCGATCACGAAGCAACGGGGTCAATTCTTGCTTGCCGCCGGATGCGGTCTTCTAGCCTCCACGCCGTTCAGCCTGAAACGGTCCTTACCCATGAAATTGCACTTCCCCCTCCTTGCCACCCTCACCTCCCTCGCCCTCTCCCCCGCCGTCCCGGGCGCCGTCACGGAATGGCGCACCGAAGTCCAGGTATCCAACGGCGGCAACGGGGTTCCCCTCACCTTCGGATTTGACGGAGGCCTCAATGAGCCTTCCGCGTCCGTCGAGCTGTCCAGCGGGAGCGCCACCGCCCGGGCCTCATCGGCGCTGAATTCCGGCGGCTACATCCCCACCCTCCGCACCTTCGCCGGCAACGACGGCTGGCGTGCCCAAGCCGTGGCGTGGGGCGTCCAGGGGTTCACCAACACCTCCGGCGCGGTCCTCGATACCTCCCTCGTCATGGACCTCTCCGCCAATATCATCGGCGACAACAGGGTCCGGGCCAGCGTCTACCTGTTCCAGACCGACTTTTTCGAATACTCCCCGGATACCGGGACCATCCTCTTCGAATCCTCCTCCCAGCTTTGGCCCGGCTTCGAAGACTTCGCCAACAATCTCGGTCCGGACGGCTTCGATATCGCCTCCAGCGTCGCCGGCCCCGTGAGCGAGCAGCGCAGCTTCGATTTCTCGGTGCAGCCCGGTGAGGACTTCTACGTGTGGGCCCAGCTGATCAGCACCGCCAGCACCACCGGGGTCTCCGATGCCTCCAGCACCCTCACGGCCTCCTTCACCAACATCACGGGCCTCACCCCGGCGGCCGCCGTGCCGGAGCCCGGCGCCCTCGCCCTCCTCCTCGCTTCCGGCTTGCTCCTCTTCCAGCGCCGCCGCGCGGCCTGAGGCCCCGCGCCCGGTTTCTTCCGACCAATCACCGTCCCGTGCCTGCTTCCCTGCGGGCCCGGGACGTTTTGTCTCCGGGTCTTCCCATCTCCGTCCCTTTTCGGTTGAACTGCGGCAACCCCCGGGTGCAGGATGCCAACGGAAAATATGCGGAACCGCTCCCTCCTTTGAACGATCGAATTCCAACAATTCCAAACAATGGTCATTAAGAAACTGAAAGAATACCTCACCGAAAACGGCGTCGAATACGAAGAACACAGCCACGATCCGGCCTTCTCGGCGCAGGAAGTGGCGGCCTCGGTCCATGTTCCCGGCAAGGAGATGGCCAAATCCGTCATCGTCATGCTGCAGGACGAGCTCGCCATGGTCGTCCTCCCCGCCAACTACCACGTCGATTTCCAGCGGCTGTGCAACGTCATGGGCACCGGCAACATGTACCTCGCCACCGAGGAGGAATTCAAGGACCGCTTCCCCGACTGCGAACTGGGCGCCATGCCCCCCTTCGGCAACCTCTACGACATGAAGACCTTCGTCGCCAAGAGCCTCGCCGAAGACGAAAAGATCACCTTCAACGCCGGGACGCACTCCGACGTCGTCACCGTCGCCTACAAGGACTTCGAGCGCCTCGCGCAGCCCACCGTTCTTTCCTTCACGGACCGCCCCCACCCTGAAGAGGAGTCCATGGCCTCTTCTTCCAACTAGCGCTTCGGCCGGCCGCCGGGGCAGATCATGTCCGCGCCGCACCCCGCCGCTCGCGGGGGGCGCCATGCCGTCCTTGCATCGAGGGGACGGCCCTCCTCCGGATCCGGCCGGGCCGGCTCCCTATTCCGTGGCTTGCGCGGGCTTCTTGACCGGGTGCTCCAATTTCAGGTGGTCCCCACCGCCGGCGAGCGTGCCGTCGCCGAAGGTGTAGTGGCTCGCAGCCTGGAAGCGCGGGTCGGGATTGAGAGCATGGTCTCCGGTACTCTCGCAGGACATCAACGCCGTCGAGGCGATGCCCGCGAGACCAAGCAGAATGGCAGGGGTCGTTTTCATCAGGGTGAACTTAAAGGGTATCCCACGCTGGCATCCGTTAGATTGATTGCAAGCGAAACCAAGAAAACGAGATTCGCTGACCATATCGCTCCCCGTCCCGGAGTCTCCACCTCGTCCCTCCTCCCCGCCATCCTGCGCGCCGTCCCGGAACCTGTCGAAGAGAACCCAAAATTCAAGATCCGCTGATAATCGGACAATTTCGATACCACTCCCATCCGCTCTAAACCGCAGCGGAATAGCCCCTGGGAGCGCGGACGGCCCGTCCGCCATCGAAACTACGGCGGCCGCAGGCCGCAAGAATCCGGCCTCCGGCCGCCCCTGCCACGAGATGCGGACGAGCCGTCCGCGCTCCCAGGGGGAAATGGCCGCTAGGGAGCAGTGGCCGGGGTGGTGGGGCGCCTGCGGTGCCGGGCGAAGGCGGCCGCCACGATCTGGCGGGTGAAGCCGGCGTGTCCGGCGGGGTCGCGGGCGAGGCAGAGGTCGGCGCTGCCGGGGTCGGTGGGCGGATAGTAGACGCCGCAGTTCGGGTTGATCTCGAGCATGAAGGGGGTGCCCCCGGCATCGACGCGGATATCGCAGCGGCCGAAGCTGGCCCCGTTCAGCTCCACGAAGAAGCGCGCCGAAACGTCCCGCAGGCGGTCCGCGAGGCGGGTGTCCTCGACCGGGAAGCAAGCCAGGGCGTCGTAGTCGACCCACTTCAGGTCGGCGTGCTTGAAGTCCTCGCCGTCCGGAAAGCGGTACTGCATCGGGACGTAGGTCGTGGGGTGTTCCGGATCGCCGGGGTTCTCCGCGACCAGGACGGTGCACTCGGTGCCCGCGACGTATTCCTCGATGAGGGCCGCCCCGAAGCGGGTCATGATCTTCGAGGCCTGCCGCCGCAGGCCGGCCGGGGTGCGGACGCGGGAGGCCCGGCTCAAGCCCACGCTGGCGTAGCTGCTGTGGTGCTTCACGAAGAGGGGGAAGCGGAGTTCCGCCGCGGCGCGCTCCACGTCCCCCGCCCCGCGGGCCAGGACGTAGGCCGGGGTCGGGATGCCGGCCCGGCGGCAGGCGGCCTTCATCTCCTCCCGCGTCGGCTCGTAGTAGGCGGAGGTCGCCCCGGTGAAGGGAACCCCGAGGCGCTCGAGGGTCTCCACCACCTCGATTCCGGGCGTCCCCTCGTCGGCGGCCCCGTCGCAGAGGTTGAAGAAGAGATCGAACTTCCCGCTCTCCACGAGGGCCGTAACGGTCTGCACGGAGGTCTTCTTCACCAGCGGCGCGACGTGCCAGTCGGCCTCCGGCAGGAAGGGCCGGGGATCGCACGGCCAGTCGTCATCCGGAAACGGATCGGCATCGAGATCCTGGGTGGTCAAGAGGCAGATTCGCATGGCCGGGACGACTATGGCAGATCGCGCCGGGGGCAATCAAGATCCGCAAATTTTCAAGTTCCCCGCAGGGCGGGTTCCTTTTGGGCGCAGGAACGGGTTGCGCTGCCGGGACGGATTTTCCATCCTCGGGAACCAGGAAATCCTCTCGCCGGAACGCATCGCCCCCCGCTCGCTGCACCATGAAAGACCACCAACTCCACGAAATCCGCAACTTCGCCGTCCTCGGTCACGCCTCCGCCGGAAAGACGACCCTCTGCGAGGCCATCCTCGCCACCACGGGACGCATCAAGCGCATGGGCACCATCTCCGAGGGGACCACCACCTCGGACTACCACGCCGACGAACGGGAGCACCAGAACTCGATCCACACCTCCCTCCTGCGGGCCGAGTGGCTCGGGGCGGAGTTGAACATGATCGACGCCCCGGGGATGCCGGACTTCATCGGGGACGCCATGGGCGCCCTGCAGGTCTCGGACTTCGCGCTCATCGTGATCGACGCGGTGGAGGGCGTGGGATTCGGCACGGAACGCATGTGGGACGCGGCCACCAAGCTGGGAATCCCGAAATTCCTCGTCATCAACGGCGTCGATCGCGAGAACTCGTCGGTCGCGACGGTGCTCGAGCAGGTCCGCAGCACCTTCGGGGCGAACGTCTTTCCCCTCACGCTCCCGCTCGACGAGGGGCCGGGGTGCACGCACTTTCTCGACGCCATGCGCAGCGAGGTCGTCAACTACAAGGGCGACCAGAGCGGGAAATTCGAGGAGGCCAAGGCGGACGGCGGCGACGGGGAGCGCGTCAAGAAGATGCACCAGCAGCTCGTGGAGTACGTCGCGGAAGCCGACGACGGCCTCATGGAGAAGTTCTTCGACCAGGGCGGGCTCTCGGAGGAGGAGCTGCGCGCCCACCTCCACACCGCGGTCCAGGCGCAGACCTTCGTTCCCCTCTTCTGCACCGCGGCGGCCTCGAATACCGGGGTGACGCGCCTCCTCGATTTCATCGCGAAGTTCGGGTCCTCCCCGCTCGACCGGAAGACGGTCCTCTGCGAATCGCCCGCCGGCGAGCCGGTGGAGGTCGACGTGGAGGGCAAGGAGACGCTCATTTTCGTCTTCAAGACGCTCATCGAAGGCCACGTCGGGGCCCTCTCGTTCTTCCGCGTCTACTCGGGCGAACTGAAGTCCGGCCAGACGCTCGAGCACCCGGTGCGGAGCGGATCGGAACGCATCGGCCAGATCCTCCTGCCGAACGGCAAGGACCGCGAGACCTCCGACCACCTCCGCTCCGGGGAGATCGGGGCGCTGGTGAAGCTCAAGGACACCCACACCAACGACACCCTCTGCAGCCCGAAGCTCAAGGTGCGCCTCCCCAAGATCGAGTACCCCGCCCCGAACATCCACGCCGCCCTCAAGTCCGAGACGCGCGGCGACGAGGAGAAGATCGCGGAAGGTCTCGCCGTGGTGCACGAGGAAGATCCGGCCTTCAGCTACCGGCACGATCCCGAATTGCACCAGACCATCCTCTCCGGCCAGGGGGAACAGCATCTCCGGACCGTCGCGGAAACCCTGAAACGGCGCTACAACGTCGGCATCGAGCTCATCCCGCCGCGCATCCCGTACCGCGAAACGATCCGGCGCAACGCCGACTCGAGGTACCGCCACAAGAAGCAATCCGGCGGCGCCGGGCAGTTCGCGGAGGTGTGGATGAAGATCGAGCCGAAGCCGCGCGACAGCGGCGTGGAGTTCGGCCACTCGCTGGTCGGCAACAACGTCGACCGGGGGTTCGTGCCGTCGGTGGAGAAGGGCGTCCGCACCGCCGAGGAGGAGGGCATCCTCGCCGGCTACCAGGTCTGCGACCTGAAGGTCGACTTCTACGACGGCAAGCAGCATCCGGTCGACTCCAAGGATGTGGCCTTCCAGATCGCGGGCCGCAACGCCTTCCGCGAGGCGTTCATGAACGCCGACCCGCACCTCATCGAGCCCATCGTGGAGGTCAAGGTGCGCGTCCCGGACGACGCCCTCGGCAACGTCCTCGGGGACCTCTCGACCCGCGGGGGCCGGGTCCTCGGAACCGACACCGAGGGGCATCACCAGATCGTGACCGCCGAGGTGCCGCAGCGCAACATGCATGCCTACGCGACCGACCTGCGGTCCCTGACCGGCGGTCGCGGCCAGCACTCCGAGACCTTCTCGCATTACGAGGACATGCCCCGCGACGTCGAGAAGAAGATCATCGCGGAGACCAAGAGCAACGGCGGAGGGGGATGATCCCCCGCCCCGAAATGTTGCCAACGCCGCCGTACTAAACGCTTTTCATCGGCGCGCCGGGCCGGTTGAGTGGGTCCGTCACGATGCGAGCGGTTCTTCTCTTTTCCGGCCAGGGAGCCCAGGCGGTCGGCATGGGCC
Organism: Akkermansiaceae bacterium; assembly: GCA_013001695.1. Taxonomy (GTDB): domain Bacteria; phylum Verrucomicrobiota; class Verrucomicrobiia; order Verrucomicrobiales; family Akkermansiaceae; genus Roseibacillus_B. The sequence continues at coordinate 15,267 of JABDMC010000013.1, read as the reverse complement.
GGGACCTGGCCGAGCAAAACCCGGCGGCCGCGGCCATGCTGGAGCGGGCCAACGAGGTCCTCGGCTTCGATCTCGCGAAGGTCATGTTCGAGGGCCCCATCGAGGAGCTGACGCGCACCTCCCGGTGCCAGCCGGCGCTTTACGTCCACGGTCTCATGCTGCTCGACCTCGTCCGCGAGCGCGTCCCGGGGCTCGAGCCCACCGCCGCGGCGGGGCTCTCGCTCGGCGAGTTCACGGCCCACGCCGCGGCGGGGACCTTCAGCTTCGAAACCGGCCTGCAGCTCGTGGCCCGGCGCGGGGCGTTCATGGAGGAGGCCTGCGCCGCCACCGCCGGCGGGATGGCCGCCATGATCGGCGGCGAGGAAGACGCCATCCGCGCTCTCGCCGCGGAGTGCGGGGTGGAGGTCGCCAATCTCAATGCCCCCGGACAAATCGTCCTCTCGGGGCCGGCGGAGGGCATCCGGAAGGCCCTCGCCGCCGCCCAGGAACGGGAACTCTGCGCCGCCAAGGAACTCACCGTGGCGGGCGCCTACCACTCGCGGCTCATGCAGCCCGCCCAGGACCAGCTCGCCGCCGAACTCGCCGGCGTCGAACTGCATCCGCCCCGCTTCCCGGTCTACAGCAACTTTCTCGCCGCCCCGGTGAGCGATCCCGCCGAGATCCGCTCGTCCCTCGAACGGCAGGTCACCGGGTCGGTCCGCTGGGCCGGGTCCATGGACCGCATCCTCGAGGCCGGCAACGATGATTTCCTCGAACTCGGACCCGGGAAAGTCCTCGCGGGCCTCATGCGCCGCATCCGCCGCGGCACCAAGGTCATCAGCATCGGCAGCGCCGAGGACCTCGAGAAGCTCGCCGCCCGGTAGGGAGGCACCATTCCCGGAACCGGCCGTCGATTCACGACGGGTTCCGTCACTTCTTCCTCCGCCGTTTCGGGCCCGGCTTCCAGCGGCGGTGCATCCAGATCCACTGCTCCGGGTGGCGGAGGATGATGCGTTCCAGGGCGGCGTTGAAGGTGCGCGTGTTCCTGCGGGTCGCTTCCCCGACGTCCTCGGAATCGATGACCTCCAGCGGTTCGTCGAAGCGCAGGACGTGCGAGCCGTCCGGTTCGCGCCAGCACGAGGCCGGAATCACCGGGGCCCCGGTGCTCTGCGCGATCACCGAGAGGCTCTTCATGGTCTGGGCGGGGTGCCCGAAGAACTCCGACGGGACCGCCTGGCGGCCGCCGCTGTGCTGGTCGAAGACGAACAGCACGAACTCGTTGCGCTCGAGGACGCCGAGCATCTCGTCGAGCGACCCGCGCTTCCCGAGGGTCTCGAACCCGGCCCGGCGGGAACGTCGCCGGATCATGGCGTCAAACCACGGCGGCCGCAGCGGGCGGCGCACGAGATGGAACTTCCCGCGGGCATCTTCGAACTGGCTGATCCCGGCGGCGATGGCCACTTCCCAGTTGCCGAAATGCCCGGTGAGGAGCAGCGCCCCCTTCCCCTCCTCCCGGGCGCGCATCAGGATCCCGGCATTCTCGACCCGCACGAGGGCCTCCTTCCGCGCCGCCGACAAGAACGGCATCCGGAGAAACTCGAGGAAGAACTTGATGAAGTGCGCGTAGGACGCCTGCGCGATGCGCTCGATCTCCTTCTCCGGCACGACGTCCCCGAACACCTTCCGCAGGTTCTCCATGACGACCGCCCGCCGCCACGGAAAGAGGTGGTAGTTCCACCTGCCGTACCACGGCACGGGCATCTCCATCCACTCCGCCATGGCCACCGCCGAGGCCGTGTCGCCGGTGTGCGTCAGGGACACCTTGATCGACGCCACCCGGTAGCGGTCCATGACGGCCCGGGCGCGGGGCAGCGGTTCGATCCGCGGCGCGCCGTAGCCGTCGCGCACCACCCCGAAATCGGTCGGCTCGAGCGCCCCGAGGGTGGTTTCCCGGGGAAACAACTTGCAGCACGCCTCCTTGGCGGCGAAGCGGGCCGCCAGGCTCGCGGCGCGCCCGGCGTCCGCCCCGGCGTCCGCCAGTTCCTGCCCGGTGAAGAAGCGCGCCAGGCCGGCGGGATCGTGATCCTGCAGGAGCTTTTCCACCCGCGAGATCTCCACCGTGTCGATTCCGCAGCCTGGTGATGATCCGTCCGTGTCCATCCGCCGGGAGTCGGCCTACGCGCTGCCCGCCCGAATGACAAGCGCCACGTTCATTCCCCCGAATCCCCGGCAAATCACGAGGGCCACATCACCCGCCGGGTCCCGCCGGTCCGCGGACACCGGAAACGGCGCGATGGCCGGGTCGATGGCCTCCAGCGAGGCGATGCCCGGCACCACGCCGTCCCGCAGCGCGGACAAGGCCACCACCGCGTCGATGATCCCGGACGCCGCGATGAGGTGCCCGTAGCACCACTTGAAGCCGGTGACCGGCGGGATGGCCTCCCCGAAGACCTTGCGGATCCCGAGGGCCTCGGTGGCGTCCGATCCGGGGGTCCCGTTGCCGTGGGCGCAGATCATGCCGACCTCCCCCGCCGTGATCCCGGCGTCGGCGAGGGCCAGATCGACGGCCCGCGCCACCCCGTCGCCGTCTTCGCGGAGGTCGAGGATGCCGGACGCCTCGCTGACGCATCCGGACCCGAGGTACTCCCCGATGACCTTCGCCCCCCGGGCCTCGGCGCCTTGTCGCGTCTCGAGGACCACCGCGGCCGCCCCTTCCCCGAAGAGCGTTCCGCTGCGGTCCTTGTCGAAGGGCCGCAGCCCGTCCTCCGACATCAACCCGCAGCGGTGATAATAGTAGACCGACTCCGGCTCGAGGGAGGTGTCGTGCCCGATGGCCACCATGCGGTCCGCCTCCCCGGCCCGGATCATCTCCGCCGACTCCGAGATGGCGAGCGAACCACCGGCGCATTGATTCGTGATGCAGGCATTCGTCCCCTTGAACTGGTGCTTGATCCCGACGTGGCACAGGACGTTGTTCGGGAGGTTCTTCAGCAACCACATCGGGGTCACCATGTTGCTCAGTTCGCGCCCGAACTCCGGGAGCTTCCCCTCGACCTCCGCGATCAGCGGCAGGTAGTCGTAGTTGCTGGCGAAGGTGCCGCCGCCCGAGCCGGCGATGATGCCGCTGCGGTCGTTGAAGGCCGCGACCTCGCCGTCCGGCAGGCCGGCCCGGTGCTCGAGGAGGCCCGACTCCTCGACGGCATGGTCGGCGGCATACAGCCCGAACATGTCGGTGCGGGATATCGACTTGTGCAGCTTCCGGTCCGGGACGAGCGTGCGATTGTTCTCGGCCACCTCGGCCGCCAGCTTCACCGGCCAGTTGGCGGGATCCCACTGCTCGATGGGCCGGAGCGCGGTCTGTCCCTCGCGCACCTTCTGCCAGATGCCCTCCACGGTGGCGCCCGCGCCGCACACCGCGCCCGCTCCCGTGATCACAATTTCCGGTTGCTTTGCCATCGTCAGGACACCTCCTCCGGGTGACGGAATACGAGCGAGCTGTTCGACCCGCCGAACCCGAGGGAATTCGACAGGGCGGCCCGGATGCGGACCCGCCGGGATTCCCCCGTCACCACGTTCACGTCGCATTCCGGGTCCAGCTCCCGGACGTTGGCGCTGACCGGCGCCACCCCGTCGCGGATCGCGAGGGCGCACACCGCCGCTTCCACCGCCCCGGCCGCCGCGATCAGGTGCCCCATGCAGCTCTTCGTCGAACTGACGTGCACCTGGTCGATCGACGATCCCATCACGGCCTTCAGCCCGGCGCACTCGCTCTTGTCGTTCATGAGCGTCGAGGTCCCGTGGGCGTTCACGTAATCCACCGACTCCGGTCCGAGGCCCGCGTCCGCCATGGCCTGGTTGATCGCCTGGATGGGGCCGTTCCCGTCCGGCGGCGAATCGGTGATCCGGTAACAACTGAGGGAGTTCCCGTCGCCGGCGAGTTCCGCGTAGATCGTCGCCCCCCGGGCCCGCGCGGCGTCCCAATCCTCGAGGACGAGGAAGCCGGCGCCTTCCCCGAGCACGAACCCGTTCCGCGTCACGTCGAACGGCCGACTGGCCCGCTGCGGGTCGTCGTTGTCGGTCGAGAGCGCCCCGAGGAGGCAGAACCCCGAGATGCCGATGGGATTGAGCATCGAGTCGAATCCTCCCGCCAGCATGAAGTCGCAATGGCCGCGGCGCATGACCTTCATGGCCGTCCCGATCGCCTGCCCGCCCGAGGCGCAGGCCGTGTGGACCGACGTCGAGTACCCCTCGATCCCGAACTCCCGCGCCAGCAGCCCGAGACCGGAATTCGACTGGCACCGGCAGAATGCCACCGGATCGCCCGGAAACGACGGATCGAGGAACCCGTCCGCCGAAAACTCGCCGTCCGGCGCGCACTGGCGCCCGACCTCGCGGAGCTCGTCGTAGCCGACCGACATCATGCCGGCCCCGACCGCCAGCCCCCAGCGCGCGGCATCCGCCCCGCCCGGCGCGATCCCGGCATCGTCCAGCGCCTGCCGGGCCGCCGCCAGCGCGAAGGCGTGCGACCGCGAGGCGTACTTCAACAGCTTGCGGTCCGCGCTGGCACTGGAGAAATCGAACCCGCGGACTTCCGCCCCGATGGTGGTCGAGAATCCGCTGGCGTCGAAGTGCTCGATGCTTCCGCACCCGCTCCGGCCGGCCTGCAGGTTTTCCCAGGTCGTGGCGACATCGTTGCCAACCGGCGTCACCATGCCGAGTCCCGTGATGGCCACCTTGCGGCGCGGCCCGCTCATGATCCGGCGCCCTCCTCTTCGACGACCATGTGGAGCAATCCGCCGCTGACGCGCCGCGTGGCGTTGCGCGTTTCCACCCGCACCGTGGCCTCGCGGTCCCCGTCCCGCTCGACGAGCTTCACCCGGCTTTCGAGCCGTTCGCCGGGCGGGATGAACGAACGCATCTTCATGTTGCCGAGGTGCCGCACCCGCCAGGCGCCGCCGCCGGCTGGCGGCGCGGTCTCCGTCATGAAGGCGCCGGCGATTTCATTGTTCACGTCCATCATGAGGGTCCCCGGGAACACCGGGCGCCGCGGAAAGTGGTCGCCGAAAAATGCCGCCGATTCCGGAACTTGCAAGCGGACGATCAGTTCCTCCCCGGGTTCCCCGCCGGCCCGCTTCCAGCCGATCTCCGGCACCCCGCGGAACGCCCCGGGCTCCGCCCCGCCGCCGCGCAGGACGCCGTAGCGCTCCCGGACCGCGGCGGGATCATCATAATCCTCCATCGGCACCATGGGTCCGACGCAATCCTCGAGGCGCACCACCGGGCGGCCGCCGACGCTCGCCGTTCCCGAGTAGCTGATGGCCTCGGCATCGACCCGCTCGATCGCGGCCTCGAGATCGAGCGTCTGCCCGGGCTCGGGAACCGTCAGCATGGCGATCCCCCCTGCGATCCCCGCCACCGGCCGCACCGCAAAGTCGACCTCCGCCATGGCCGCCCACGCCGCCAGCTGGCCGGTCGCTTCGGCCGCCAGCGAGACCGGAAACCGCGAGGCCCCCTCCGGAATCGAGTAGCTCCCGCAAACCCGCATGCCCGGCTCGACGCTCGTGATCCGGTCAACGAAGGAATAGGCCCTGAAGCGCTCGTCCGCCATGCAACCCGGGGCTTCACCTCACGACGACGCCCCTTCACGCTGCACTCGCAGGACCATCTTGCAGAAGGTCTCCGTGGTGAAGAGCTTCGGGATCTCCGCGGACTTCAGGGGATTCGAGATCCGGTCGGCCGGCACCTCGTCCATGAACCCGCGCAGGCGCTCGAGACCCACGTCGGTCACGACCCCGCCGCTCTCGAATTCCGCCTCGGAAAGCTCTCCCCGGGCGTCTTCCACGAGCTTGCCGCGCGGGATCTTCACCTTGAACTTCCGCTCGAGACGGAAAACGATGTCAAGAAAGTCGATCGATTCCGCATCAAGATCGTTGATCAGCGACGAGTCGAGTTTCACTTCATCGGTATCGCACCCGAGCGCGTCCGCGATTATCTCCGCCACATCCGGAAAGATGGCGTTAATGTCTTCCTTACTGATTTCCTGGTTGCTCATGCTCTTAATCCATCTTGAAACCGCCGTCCACGTGCAGGACTTCGCCGGTGATATACTCTGAAAATGCCGAACTCAAAAACCAAACCGCGTGGGCGATCTCGGACGGTTGCCCGTAGCGGCGCAGGAGGATGCGGGAGGTGATCTGGTCGCCCGCGAGGTCGCGGACGTCCTTCGACATCTCGGTCTCGATCACTCCGGGCGCCACGGCGTTGACGCGGATCTTACGCCGCGCCAGCTCGACCGCAAGCGACTTGGTGAAGGCGTTGATGGCCCCCTTGGTGGCGGCGTAGTTGGTCTGCCCCTGCCCGCCCTTTTCGGCGGATACGGAGCTGAGATTGACGATGCTCCCCCTGCGTTTCGACATCATGTGGGGGACCACGGCCTTCGTCATCGCGAAGGTCCCGCCGACGTTGGTCTCGAGGACGGCCGCGAGGTCCTCCTCGGGCATCATGGCGAGGAGGCCGTCGCGGATCACCCCGGCGTTGTTGACCAGGATGTCGATCTTGCCGGCGCGGTCCACGATCTTCTCGACGAGGGCCTCGCACGCCGCGGGGTCGCGCACATCGACCTGCTCGGGGTGGATGGTGCGCCCCGGGTTGGCGCTGACGACCTCCCCGGCGGCCTCGGCGTTGCTGAGGTAGGTGAAGGTGACGTCCGCGCCGGAGGCCGCGAGGCGCTCCACGATGGCGCGGCCGATGCCGCGGCTTCCCCCGGTGACGAGCGCCACCGCGCCCGCCAGTCCGTCGTCGATCTGTGCCGCGGCGCCGCTCATCCTGAAATTGCGTAGCCCCCGTCCACGAAGAGGGTGTGGCCGGAGATCATGCCGGCTTCCGGGAGGCAGAGGAGGTAGACCGCATCGGCGACCTGGGCGGGCGTCAGGACCGGGCCGAGGGGCGTGCGGGTCGCGTATTCCTCGAGAAGATGTTCGCGATTCGGGAAGTGCTTCAGGGCGTCGGTATCGACCACCCCGGCGCTGACGATGTTCACCCGGATCCCCTTGGGCCCGAGTTCCTGGGCGAGGCCGCGCGCGATGGCCTCGAGGGCCGCCTTGGACGCCCCGATGAAGGTGTAGTGCGGGATGGCCCGCTCCGACCCGAGGCTCGAAATCCCGATGATCGAGCCGCCCGCGCCCATGATCGGCACCGCGTTCTGCGCGAGCGAGTTCAAGGCGAGGGCATTCGTCTCCATGCATTTCCGGAAGTGCTTGCGCGTCATCTCGAGCGACGGCTTCAGCACCCCGAGGGCCGCATTGCTGACCACGATGTCGACCCGGCCGAATTCCTCGCGAAACGCCGCGAAGCCCTCCGCGAGGCTCCCCGGGTCCGCCACGTCGGCCTGCACCGCGAGCGCCCGGCGCCCCATGCCGCGGATCTCCTCGCACACCGCCTCGGCTTCCTCGTGGCTGTTGTAGTAGGCCATCGCGACGTCGCAGCCGGCCCCGGCCAATTTGAGCGCAATGGCCCGCCCGATGCCCCGCGAGGCACCAGTGATGAACGCAATCTTCCCGGCAAGTGGATCAGACATCCCTGCAGCGGCGGCCAGACTCCGTGGCCCCACCTGCAGGGAGTGAATTTTATGGAGGGAGCAATGCCAAGCGGGATTATCAGAGAATCGAAAACACACCCCGCCCCCGGGCCACCCATGGGAACAAGCCCCCCGCGATGTGAATAAGGCCGGCCGTTCCCTGCCCGCCAATCTCATGAATCTTCCGCCCCCCGCGAGAAGGGAGGGACGTTTCGTCCCGAAGGGACCACCTGGTGAAACGTCACGCCGAGCGCTTCCCGCGCCGCCGCCGGAAGAGGGCCAGGCCCGCCACCCGCGGGGGCCGAGGAATCCGAGGTAGCGATTGGCCATCGGTGCTGATTCGTATTGAATCACCGCCACTTGATGAGGACCCGCCGCGCGCCGCGGGGAACCCGATGCATGCCATGAACGAACTGATCACACCGGCCGCCGCCGAGGGCCTCATCCTCGACGGGCTTCCGGTCCTCGGAACGATTCCGGTGCCGCTGGGCGAGGCGGCCCGGCATGTGCTCGCCACGCCCCTCGCCGCCGACCGGCCGCTCCCTCCCCACGACCGGGTCATGATGGACGGCATCGCCTGCCGGGTGGCCGAGGCCATCGCCGGGGGCGGGGAACTCACCATCGCGGGACTCCACCCCGCGGGGGCCGCCGAGCCCGGTGCGCTTCCCGCCGGGCACTGCTGGGAGATCATGACGGGCGCGGCCCTGCCGCCCGATTGCGACTGCGTGGTGCCTTACGAGGAGATCGAAAAAATGCCGCCCAAGGTCCTCATCCGGAACACCGCGGCGTTGTCCGCCGGTCAGAACATCCACTCCCTCGGCAGCGACTTCGCCCCCGGCGCCGAACTCGTCCCGGCGGGGCGCCGCCTCGGCCCGCGCGAACTCGCGGTGGCCGCCACGGTGGGCGCCACCACCATCACCGTCCGCCGTCCCCCGCGGGTCGCCATCATCACCACCGGCGACGAACTGGTCCCGCCGGACCAGGCCCCCCTTCCCCACCAGGTCCGCCAGTCGAACGCGCCCTCGCTGGCCGGGGCGCTGGCCGCCTGGGGTCCGGCGGTGGTGCGCGCCCGGCACGTGCCGGACGAGGAAGCGGCCCTCGGCGACGCAATCGACGGGGCCCTTGCCGATTGCGACCTCCTCCTCCTGTGCGGCGGGATTTCCAAGGGGCAACGCGACTACGTCCGGCCGGTGCTCGAGACCCGCCTCGGTCCCCCGGCCCTCCACGGCGTGGCGCAACGTCCGGGGAAGCCGCTCGCCTTCTGGCGCGGGCCGGTGCCGGTCTTTGCCCTGCCGGGAAACCCCATCTCGGTCCTGGTGACCTTCCACCGCTTCGTGCTCCCCGCCCTCGCCGCCATGCACGGGCAGGCGTGGTCCCGCCGGACGGTGACCCTCGCGGAGGATTTTTCCTTCCGTCCCCCGGTCGCCTACCACCTTCCCGTGACGCTCACCGCCGACGGCCGGGCGGTCCCGGCCCCGCTCGCCAACTCCGGGGACTTCGCCTCCGCGATCCCGAGCGACGGGTTCATCGAGCTTCCCGCCGACCAGGACGAATTCCCCGCGGGATTCGCGGCGCCCTACCTCGCGTGGTTGTGACCGGCGGCGGCGGCGCTCCCTTGCGCTCGGCGCGGATCCCCCATACCCTTTCCGCGATGGAGGAACTCTCGCATCTCGACGGCCAGGGCCGGCCGCGCATGGTCGACGTCGGCTCCAAGGAGATCACGCAACGCACCGCCACCGCGCGGTGCTCGGTCGAGCTCGGGACCGGGCTCCTCGCCGACTTCACCGGCGGGGATCTCATCACCAAGAAGGGCGGGGTCATCCAGACCGCGGTGGTGGCCGGCATCATGGCGGCCAAGCAGACCTCCGCTCTCATTCCCATGTGCCACCCGCTTCCCCTCGACCACTGCGCGATCGAGATCGTCCCCGACGGCCCCGCGACCCTCGCGGTGACCTGCACGTGCAAGACCTCGGCGCGCACCGGGGTCGAGATGGAAGCCCTCACCGGGGCCTCCGTGGCGGCCCTCACGGTGTATGACATGTGCAAGGCCCGCAACCCCGCCATCGTCATCTCGGCGCTCCGCCTCCTTGAGAAGCGGGGAGGCAAGTCCGATTATTCCGCTCCGGCATGAATCGACCCGCGCTCCACGGGCTTCTCCTCGCCGGCGGCCGTTCGCGGCGCATGGGCCGTGACAAGGCCGAGCTGCCCCTCCCCGACGGCACCACCCTGCGGGAGCGCAGCATCCGTCTCCTGGAAGAGGTGGTGGACCGCGTCTTTCTCTCCACCGCGCCGGACGACCCCCGCGCCGGCGACCCCTCCTCCCTCCCCGATCTCGCCCCCGGTCGCGGCCCCCTCGCCGGTCTCGAGGCCGCCTTCCATCACGGCCCGGACCGCGCCTGGCTGGTGCTCGCCTGCGACCTCCCCCTGCTGGATGCGGAGACCCTCGCCGCCCTGACCGCCGCCCGCGACCCGGCCCGCGCCGCCACGGCCTTCGCCAGCCGCTTCGACGGCCGCCCCGAACCGCTCTGCGCCATCTATGAACCATCCGCCGTTCCCGCCCTGCAGGAATTCCTCGCGGGCGACAAGCGATGCGCGCGCCGCTTCCTCGAATCGCTCGATCCGCTCCTCATTCCGCTTCCCAACCGCCATGCCCTCGACAACTGCAATCGGCCCGAGGATCTCGCCGAGGCGACCGCCCTCGCCGCCACCGGACCGGTGAGCAAGCGGGTCACCATCGAGTACTTCGCCCAGTTGCGCGACCAGGCCGGCCGGCAATGCGAAGCGCGCGAAACGACCGCCGCCACCGCCGCGGGGCTCTGGGAAGAAGTCCGCATGAGCCACCAGTTCCCCCTCGACCTCGACGCGGTGCGCACCGCCGTTGATGACGAGATCGTTCCGTGGACGACCGCCATTCACGATGGCGACCGGGTCGCGTTCCTTCCGCCGGCCCCGGGGGGATAGGTCCCGCGGGCGGGGCGGCGGCGCTCCCGAATTTCCGCTAGGCGCTGAGGCGCACCGTGTCGCGGTCCGGCTGCAGGAATTGCACCCAGCTCTCGTCGGTCGGGGCCTCCGATTTCATCCCGAACAAGGGACGCCATCTTGGAATCCGCGGTTCCCGCAGGAGCCGCATGTTGACCTGGTGAATCAGCTTGTTGGCCTTGCGAGTGTTGCAGCCGATGCAGGACGTCACGATGTTTTCCCACGTCGTCTTGCCGCCCTTGTCGCGCGGCACGACGTGGTCGAGGTTCAACTCGCGTTCAATGAAGCGCACCCCGCAGTACTGGCAGGTGAACTTGTCGCGAAGAAAGACGTTATGGCGGGTGAACTTGACCTCCTTGCGCGGGAGCCGCCCGTAGAGCGCAAGCACGATGATCTTCGGGATCCGCAGGGCCAGCCGCACGGTGCGCACCAGCTCGTCGGCGACATTGTCGGAGGAATGCTCCACCCACGATGTGAAGTCGTGCGTCTGGTAGCGCGCTTCGCCGTCGGTCTGCACGACCTGCGCGTGCCCGAGGCACACCAGCTTCAGGGCCCGGCGCACCGAACAGGTGTGAATCGGCTGCCAGAGCCGATTCAACACGAGGACAGGGCGATCCAGGACGATGTTCATCGCTTTACTAGTCGAACAAATTAGCAAGCAATCGAGCCGGTGCAATCGTAAAGCATCCCAAACCACCCACCCTGCGGCGGCCGATAGACGGGTGAAATGCCCGGCCCCCGCCCTCGGCCGCACCCCGCACGCCGCTCGAAATCAGGCCCCTGCAGGGTGATTTTCGGGCGCGGGCGGGCGCGGGCCACCCGCGCCCCATCGCCCCCGGACCCTGGTGGCGGCTCCGGTTCGCGCCTGCCCTTCGGTCGCCTCCTCCATCCGGCCGCCGCCCCGTCTCCCGGAAATTCGCGTCCCCAAGCGGCTGTGAAGAACCCGCCGATGCGGGCGATTCGCCCTTACTCGCCGCCCCGCAGGGACTGCGAGGCTAGTATTGCCTAATTATTATCCCTGATTTATAATTTTCAACGTGTCCAGCAGTCTCGGCACCCATTTCCGCATCGCCACCTGGGGAGAGTCCCACGGTGGTGGCATCGGGGTCGTGATCGACGGCTGTCCCCCGGGTCTTCCCCTGGGCGAAGCCGACATCCAGACCGAGCTCGACCGCCGCCGCCCCGGCCAGTCCGAGATCGTCACCCCGCGGAAGGAGGAGGACCGCTGCGAAATTCTTTCCGGGGTCTTCGAAGGACAGACCCTCGGCTCCCCGATCGCGATCCTGGTCCGCAACAAGGACGCCCGGCCGTCGGCCTACGAGGAGATGGCCACGAAGTACCGCCCGTCCCACGCCGACTTCACCTACGACGCCAAGTACGGTCTCCGCAACTGGCAGGGAGGCGGACGCGCCTCGGCCCGCGAAACCATCGGGCGCGTGGCCGCCGCGGCGGTGGCCCGCAAGGTCCTCGACGCCCTGAGCCCCGGCATCGAGATCCTCGCATGGGTCAATACCATCAAGGACCTCCAGGCCCGCGTCGATCCCCTCAAGGTCACCGCCGCCGACATCGAAAGCAACATCGTGCGCACCGGGGACCCCGCGATGGTGGATGACATGATCGCCCTGATCAAGGAGGCCCGCGACGAGGGCAACTCCCTCGGCGGGACGATCGAAGCGGTGGCGCGGGGCTGCCCGCCCGGCCTCGGGGAACCGGTCTTCGACAAGCTCGAAGCCGACCTCGCCAAGGCCATGATGAGCCTTCCCGCCACCAAGGGGTTCGAGATCGGATCCGGCTTCGCGGGGACCTTCCTCACCGGCGCGGAGCACAACGACCCGTTTTACATGGAGAACGGGCGGGTCCGCACCAAGAGCAACCGCTCCGGCGGCGTGCAGGGCGGAATCACCAACGGGGAACCGGTCCTCTTCCGCGTGGCCTTCAAGCCGACCGCCACCATCATGAGTTCGCAGGCGACGGTCAGCAGCGATGGCGAGGACACCGAGCTGAAGGGCCGGGGACGCCACGACCCGTGCGTCCTGCCGCGCGCCGTCCCGATGGTCGAGGCCATGACGACCCTCGTTCTCTGCGACCACCTTCTCCGCCAGCGGGCCCAATGCGGCCTCGAACCCCACGCCCCGCCCGTGCCGGCCGCCACCTGACATGGGGACCTTTGAAATTTCCGACCTCGGCGCCCTCGGAGCCATCGGCATCGTGGTTCTGCTCTTTGTCGTCATCGGCTTCACGAAGGGCATGGTGCGCATGTTCTTCGGGTTCCTGTCGCTCGCGGCGGCGGGCCTGGCCGCCTACTGGGGATTTCAGCGCGGGGCCTCCGTGGCGGCCCTCGCCGTCTCCGATCCCGACCCGTGGATGGCGGGAGCAGTGGGCATCATCATGGGGCTGGGCATCTTCTTCGCGGCCCGCGCCCTCTTCGGGCTCATCCTGGCGCCCGTCAAGGTCGTGGACGGCAAGAAGAAGAACCTCGCGGCCCCCGGGGGATTCCTCGGCCTGCTGGCCGGAATCGTCTTCGTGTGGTTCGCCTTTTCGGGCCTGCGCTACGTCGGGTCGCTCAGCGAACTGAAGCGCCTGCGCGACAGCCTCGCCGATGGGAAGGTCACCGAGGTGGCCGAACCGCTGGCCGTCAAGATCAAGAAGATCATCGACAACAGCGTGCCGGGACGGGTTCACAAGCGCATCGATTTCCTCAACGACGAGGCCTGCTGCACGCTCGCGAAGCTCCAAATCCTGGTGCAGAACAAGGCCGCCATCAGCCTCGCGGCCCGCGATTCGGAGCTCCGCAAGAACTTCGCCCAGCCGCAGATCCGCGGGATGCTGGAGTCCAGCCCGGAACTGAACGACTTCATCAGGGAGGGCCAGTTCAGCCAGCTCCTCGAGAGCGCCAAGATCCGCGAGGTCGCGCAGCATCCCGAAGCGCGTGCGATTCTCACCGCGGCCGACATCGAGGTGGCGCTGGGCCTCACCACCCCGGCGGAGGGACCCGTGGCGGACGCCAAGGAGGACGCCCCCGCCGGCCAGCCGCGCACCGGCCTCGAGCCGCGGTAACCGGCAGCGGTCCGCCGCCGGACGCCGCCGGCCCCTTGCGTCTTGCCCCCTGCGCCCCGCTCCCCTATGCATCCCCCCATGCCGCGCGCGGACTACATCCCGACCATCGGCCTCGAGGTCCACTGCCAGGTCAGGACGAACAGCAAGATGTTCTGTGCGTGCCCGACGGGATTCGGCGACGACCCGAACACCAACGTCTGCCCGGTTTGCATGGGACTTCCCGGGGCGCTCCCGGTCCTCAACAAGGCCGCCATCGAGCAGACCATCCTCGCCGGGCTGCTCCTCGACTGCGAGACGCCCGAGATCTCGAAGTGGGACCGGAAGAACTACTTCTACCCGGACATGCCGAAGAACTACCAGATCTCGCAGTTTGACCTGCCGCTCTGCATCGGCGGCGGGGTCCCGCTCTACGATCACAACTACCCGAAGGACCACCAGAAGGACATCGCCCATCCGGGAAAGAAGGTGAAGCTGACCCGCATCCACCTCGAGGAGGACGTGGCGAAGTCGACCCACCTCGCGAACTCCAGCGTCATCGACTTCAACCGGGCCGGGACGCCGCTCATGGAGATCGTCTCGGATCCCGACATCGATTCCCCGGAGGAGGCCTTCGCCTACCTCAAGACGCTCCAGCAGATCCTGATCTACGGCGGCATATCGGACGCCGACATGGAAAAGGGGCAACTCCGCTGCGACGTGAACGTCTCGGTGCGGAAAAACGAGTCCGATGAACTCGGCACCAAGGTGGAGCTCAAGAACATGAACTCCATCTCGGCGGTGCGGCGGGCCCTGCACTACGAACTCGACCGGCAGTGCGAGGAACTCGACGCCGGCATCGAGCAGATCCAGTCGACCCGCCGCTGGGACGACGACTCCGGGGAAACCCAGTTGATGCGGACCAAGGAGGACGCCCACGACTACCGCTACTTCCCGGACCCGGACCTCCTCCCGGTGCGGGCCGGCGCCATCGTGGACCGCATGCGGAAGCACGTGCCGGAACTCCCCCACGAAAAGGCCGCCCGCTACGCCGACGAGTTCGGGCTGAACGAATACGATGCCGCCGTCCTGACGTCCGACCAGGACCTCGCGCACTACTTCGAGGCGGCCGCCAACGCCACCGAAGCGAAACCGAAGAAGGTCGCCAACTGGGTCACCAACACCCTCCTGAAGCATCTCAACGACGAGAACCTCGGGGCCGCCGAATCTCCCGTCCCCGCCGAAAAGCTCGCCGCCACCGTGAATCTCGTCGAGTCCGGGCAGGTCTCGAACAACCAGGCCAAGGAGGTCTTCGAGGCGCTCTGGAGCGCGCCCGAGAAGACCCCGGCCGCCATTGCCAGGGAGATGGGCTTCGAACCGGCCGACACCGGCGCGGTCGATGCCATCATCGACGAGGTCATCGCCGCCAACCCCGACAAGGTCGAGGAGATCAGGGGCGGGAACGAAAAGCTCGTCAATTTCCTCACCGGCCAAGTCATGAAGGCCTCCCAGGGCAAGGCCAACCCGAAGCAGGTCACCGAGTCGCTGCGCGCCAAGCTCCTGTGACGGGGCGGCGGACTCCAACCGCCCCGCCCGCAGGCTGAACTCAAAAGCCGCCGCGTCACTGGCTCGCCTCGCGATCCCCGCCGATGACTTCTTCAAGTCCCCCGCCCCAGGTCCGGATCGGGAGTCCGGTTCCC
>JABDMC010000011.1 GCA_013001695.1 Akkermansiaceae bacterium | reverse complement strand
CGGAACCGGGTTGCGAGCGTCATCCGAGTCCCGGGAGGGGCGACACAAAGGGGGGCTCGCGGATGGCCCCGGGAGGGGCGGAACATATTAGCCGCGGGGGAAAACCCGCGGAATCGGGTTGCGGGCGTCACCCGAGCCCCGGGAGGGGCGACACAAAGGGGGGCTCGCGGATGGCGGTTTGTATCGCCCCTGCCGGGGCTCGGGGTCTTTACCGGGGCGGGTTCCGCTGGCTTGCGCCAGCGGCTAATATGTTCCGCCCCTGCCGGGGCTTTCTTGCCGGGGCTATCTTGCCGGGGCTTTGCGCGAGGCTACGACGGACACGTGCAATCCGCCGCCACGTTCACTCCGGGCGGCGGAGCGTGAAGGTCCCGTGGTCGCCCTTCGTCGAGGTGTATTTCGCGTCGAAGCGGTCGTTCGTCACCATCCCGTCGAGCGAATAGGTCCCGACGGCGGCCGGCAACTCCATGGAACCGGTCACCCCGAGGGCGCCGCCGGGGCGTCGCTTCACCGGGACGGTATGGGTGTAGTCGCCGAAGTTGAGGATGCCCCAGCCGGCGCGGTAACGGAAATCGTAGGAGCCCGCGCGCCCGGGGGTTTCCGTGATGATGCACCACAGCGGACCGTCGTGCCCGCTCGGGACGCTGTGCCACGTCCCCTTCCACGGGCCGGTGGGGTCCGCATGGCGGCCCTGCGCGGCCGCCACCGCCTGCCGGAAGTCGCGCTGGTACGGCGAGCACGAGACCGCCAGGAAACCCGCCGCAAGGGCGAGGAGGCACGGCGCGATGCGCATCGGACGACGATCCGGCTGGTGTTCAGACCTGCGGTTCCCAGCCGTCGCGGTAGTTGCGCTTCACGAGCTTGGAGGCCGCCTCGTTGTCGGTCGACTTCATGGCGGGGCCGTCCCACCCGATCGGCTTTCCTTCGCCGATGTTCTGGGCGATGCATCCCAGCAGGATGACCTCGTTGAGGTAGGCCGCGATCTCGAAGTTCGAGTATGCCGGGGCGCCGCCCTTCATCATGTCGACCCACTCCTGGTGGTGGCCGAGTTGCCCCATGCCCTTCGGGGCGCGGCGGATGGACTGCGGGATGCCCTTGCACGCCGGATGGTCGTTGCCGCGGATGTACATCTTGTCCCCCTTCTGCTTGAGGAAGAAGTCGCGGCCGTAATCGTCGCCGGAGTAGAGTTCGCCCTCGTCGCCGATGATCAGGCAGCCGCTCTTGGGGAATTTCCCCTGCGAGGCGATGACGTGCTTGATGAGGTCCGGGTAGGGACGGATCGGCTTGAAGTTGTTGCTCGGGTTCCCCTCGTACCACCAGAATTTCAGCGGCGGCAGCCCGGCGCGCGCCGGGAAGTCGAAGCGGACCCGGGAACTCAGCGGGTAGGTTTCCGGGTAGTTGCGCGAGGAGAACTCGCACTCGATCCGCTCCGGGTAACCGAGTTTCAGGGCGCGGAACGGCATGTTGACGGTGTGGCAGGCCATGTCGCCGAGGGCCCCGGTGCCGAAGTCCTTCCACCCGCGCCACTTGAAGGTGTGGTAAACGCCCTTCTTGAACGGGCGGAACTGCGCCGGTCCGAGCCAGAGCTCCCAGTCGAGGTTGTCCGGGATGGGATCGGATCCTTCGGGACGGTCGAGACCCTGCGGCCAGACCGGGCGGTTCGTCCAGACGTGCAACTCGAGCGGCTTGCCGATGACCCCGCCCTGGATGACCTCCACCGAGCGGCGCAGGCCGTCTTCGGCGCTGCCCTGGTTGCCCATCTGGGTGGCGAGGTTCTTGTCGCGGGCGAGATTGCGCATGGTGCGCGACTCCCACACGGTCTGGGTGAGCGGCTTCTGCACGTAGACGTGCTTGCCCATCTGCATGGCCTTGATGCCGGCCACGCCGTGGCAATGGTCGGGGGTGGACACGGTGACGGCGTCGATCTCGCCGTCCATCTCCTCGAGCATCTTGCGGAAGTCGGAGTACTTCTTCGCCTTCGGGAACTTGCCGGCCATCTTCTCGAGGGTGCCGCCATCGACGTCGCAGAGGCCGACGATGTCGCAGCCGACCTTGGCGGTGTTCTCGGTGTCGCTCTTGCCCTTTCCGCCGACGCCGATGCAGGCCACGCGCGGGCGCCCGTTGAGGTTCTGTCCGCTGACGATCGCGGGAAAACCGAGGATCGAGCCCGCGGTCAGACCGCTGGTGTGGAGGAACTTGCGTCGCGTGAATGCTGTCATGGTGATTGAGCGGGGAGTGTAAGGCCCTCCGGAAGGGTGGAAAGCCCGATTTTCCCCTACGGAGGCGCCGGGACCGATCGTTCAGGGGAAGTGGCATGACCGTCCCGGTCATGGGCGGAATCCCTCCCGCCGCAGGCGGCAAGAATCATCGCCTCTCGCAGGCCCGGGAAGCATGGCCACCGCCCACCGCCGCTTACGGCCTCGATCCAGCGGTTCCCTGTCGAGAACCGATCATTCGATCATGACCGGGACGGTCATGCCACCACCTCACGCCAGGATGTCCCTGAGGACGTTGCCGTGGACGTCGGTGAGGCGGAAGTCGCGGCCGGCGTAGCGGTAGGTGAGCTTCTCGTGATCGAGGCCGAGCTGGTGGAGGATGGTGGCGTGGAGGTCGTGGAAGTGGACGCGGTTGTCGACCGCGGCGATGCCGTTCTCGTCGGTGGCGCCGTAGCGCATCCCGCCCTTGATGCCGCCCCCGGCCATCCAGAACGTGAAGCCGGTGTGGTTGTGGTCGCGGCCGTCGTCCTTCTTGACGTGCGGGGTGCGGCCGAACTCGCCGCCCCAGATGACCAGGGTGTCCTCCAGCATGCCGCGGTCCTTGAGGTCGCCGAGGAGGGCCGCCAGCGGTTGGTCGACGCCGGCGCAGTTCCTCGTGAGGTTCTTGCGCAGGCCGTTGTGCTGGTCCCAGTTCCCGTGACCGAGCTCGATGTAGCGCACCCCGGCCTCGGCGAGGCGGCGGGCCATGAGGCACTGGCGGCCGAAGTCGTCGGTGACGCCCGCGCCGATCCCGTATTTCTCCTTCACCGCCTCGGTCTCCCCGTCGAGGTCCATCACGCCGGGGACCGCGGCCTGCATGCGGAAGGCGAGTTCGTAGGACTCGATGACGCCGTTGATCTGGCTGTCGACCTCGTGCCTGTCGAGGAGGTCGCGGTTCATCGCCTGGATGAAGTCGATCTGCTTGCGTTGCAGGTCGGGCTTGAGCCGCTGGTTCGAGAGGTTCTTGAGGGAGGCCTCCCTGATGGGCCGCCGGAGGGTGCCGATGGCGGTCCCCTGGTAGAGGGCCGGGAGGAAGGCGCTGCCGTAGTTCTGGGCGCCGCCGACCCGCGCCGGGGGCGACAGGCTGATGAACCCCGGAAGGTTCTCGTTCTCGGTCCCGAGGCCGTAGAGGACCCACGAGCCGACGGAGGGCCGCACGAACTGGAAGCTGCCGGTGTGCAGTTGCACGAAGGCCTGCGGGTGCGCCGGGACGTCCGCGAACATGCCGTTCAGGAGGCACAGGTCGTCGGCGTGCTCCGCAAGGTGCGGGAAGAGCGAGGACACCATGAGCCCGCTCTGCCCGTGCGGCGTGAACTCCCACGGGCTGGGCATGAGCTTGCGTCCCTTGATCTTCTTCCCCTCGTTCCTTGCGAGGTCCGGCTTGTGGTCGAAGGTGTCGACGTGCGACGGGCCCCCGCGCATGCAGGCGAAGATGACGCGCTTCGCCCGTGGCTCGAAATGCGGCTTCTTCGGCAGGAGCGGGTTCCGGTAGGCGTCCGGCTTGGCGGCGTGCGCCGCAAGCCCGCTGAAGGCCATGTATCCGAAGCCGGCCGACATGCCCTGCAGGGCGCGGCGGCGGGAAAAGTGGGCGGGGCTGTGTGGGTCGATCATGGCTGGTGGTATTGGTGGCGGAACGCCTGCGCGTTCCGGTCAGGAGCTGGTCTGGATGGGATTGTAAGACGTGAGCGGCGTGAGGCGTCGGTGGGAAGGGGCAGCCCTTCCGCTACCAATCGTCAGTGAAGGTATCGGAACTCGGCGCTGCCGATGAGGGACTGGGCGAGGGCGGCCCAGGCGGTGCGCTCGCGTTCCGCCTGGTCGCCGGTGTCGAGGCCGGTGCGGATGGCGTCCACGAGTGCGAGGGCCCGCTCGCGCTCGGACGGCTCCGGACGGCGGGACAAGGTGAGCAGGTAGGCGCGGTCGACCCGCCGGGAGGCATCGCCGCCCTCCTCGAGCACACGCGCCGCGAGGTGGCCGGTGTGTTCGAGCACGAACGGGTCGTTCAGCATGTAGAGCGCCTGCGTCGGGACGTTGGTCACCGGGCGGTTGCCGACGATGAGGCTCGGTTCCGCGAAGTCGAAGACGCGCAGCGCTTCCGGCACGGCGTTGCGGATGATCGGGAGGTAGATGCTGCGGTGGTTCGCGACCGACGCGGACTTGCCGTCGAGGTTGGCCTGCTGCCGCCCGAAGTTCACGTTGCCCAGTTCCTGCACCACCGACCCCTCGTAGGGCGCGAGCTCGAGCTTCCCGCCGGCCAGCAGGATGGCGTCCCGGATGGCCTCCGCGCCGAGGCGCCGATGGCTCATTTGCCAGCAATGCCGGTTCTCGGGGTCGATCTCGAAGTTCCGCGCGTCATGGCGCCCGCTCAGCTGGTAGGCGCGGGTGCGCATCAGCCGCCGCACGGTCTCCTTCACCGACCATCCGTCGTCCATGAACTGCACCGCGAGGTGATCGAGGAGGTCCCGGTTGACGGGGCGCTCCCCCATGAGGCCGAAGTTGTCCACGGTGCGCACCAGGCCGGTCCCGAAGAGATGGTGCCAGATGCGGTTCACCATGACGCGGGCGGTCAGCGGGTTCTCCGGGCTCGTCAACCACTGCGCGAGCTCCTTGCGGCCGCTCGCGTCCCCGGCAGGCGGCGGCGCGGAGGCGACCTCCACGACCCGCAGGTAGCCGCGCGCGACCTGCGGCCCGCGCTTCTTCGGGTCGCCGCGCAGGCAGATCCTGCAGTCCCCCGGGGATCCGCCCTCCGTGGCGCCCATCGCGTAGGCGGGGAGCGGCGGGGCGTTCTTGCGGAGCTCCCCGAGGCGTCCCTTCAGCTCCGCGGTCTGTTCGCGCATCTCGTCCATGCGCTCTTCCATGGCTTCCTTCTGCCGGGCCTTCGACCGGGCGGCCTGCTTCCGGAGGTTGGCGAGCCGCTTGTTCGCCTGGGCGAGCCGCTTTTGCTCGGCGGCGACCTTCTTCTGGTGCTCCTGGCGGGCCTTCTCGAGCCCGGGGCCGTCCTCGCCGAGGGCCATCAACCCGGACGCCTGCCGGTTGCCGCCGCCCCCCTGGGTGCCGTAGAGCGTCCGGCTGCTGGTGAAGATCCCGGCCAGCGCGTAGTAGTCTTCCATCCCGATGGGATCGAACTTGTGGTCGTGGCAGCGGGCGCAGCTCACGGTGAGTCCGAGGACGGCGCGCGTCGAGGCGTCGATCTGCTCGTCGACGAGATCCATCGTGAAGACCTGCTTGTCGCGCTCGTTCAGCTGCTTCGGCCCGAGGGCGAGGAAGCCGGTGGCGACGAGGCGCTCCTCCGCGGTGCTGCCGGGCGCGTCGCCGTCGTCGAGGAGGTCCCCCGCAATCTGCTCCCGGATGAACTGGTCGTAGGGCTTGTCCTTGTTGAAGGCCTCGATGACGTAATCCCGGTAGCGCCACGCGTGGGGATAGGTGAAGTTGCGCTCCATGCCGTTCGATTCGCTGTAGCGCGCCACGTCGAGCCAGTGGCGCCCCCAGCGTTCCCCGAAATGCGGGCTCGCGAGGAGTTGGTCGACGAGCCTCCCGGCCGCGTCCGGCGCGTCGTCATCGAGAAAGGCGCGCAGCTGCGCCGGGGTGGGCGGGAGGCCGGTGAGGTCGAAATACATGCGGCGCGCGAGCGTGCGCCGGTCCGCATCCGCCACCGGCTGGAGGCCCTTCGCCTCCATGGCGGCGAGGAGAAAGCGGTCCGTCACCGAACGGGGCCACGCGTGGGCCTTCACCTTCGGGGCGGGCGCCTCGACGGGCGGCTGGAAGGCCCAGAACTCGCGGCCCTTCTCGAGGTCGATTTCCTGCACGACGAAGGAATCCGCTCCCGCCGTCTCCTGGCGCGGATCGGGAGCGCCCATGGCGACCCACTTCGCGAGGTCCGCGATGGCGCGGTCGGAGAGCTTCTTCTTCTCCGGCATCTTGAGGTCCTCGTCGGTGTGGCGGATCGCGGCGACGAGGAGGCTCTCGCCGGGCTTGCCGGGAACGATCGCCGGGCCGCTGTCGCCGCCCCGGAGGGTGGCCTCGCGGGTGTCGAGCCGCAGGCCCCCCTTGGTCTTGCCCTCCGCCGAGTGGCACTCGTAGCAGTGCTCGACGAGCACCGGGCGGACCCGCTTCTCGAAGTAGGCGATCTGCTCCGCCGTGGGGGCGCTCGCGGGAAGACCCGCGAGGGGGCCGGTCATGGCGGCCAGGATCCCTGCCGGGAGGGCGCTTTTCATACGCTATCAATAGGCCCGGAGGGCGGCCCTTCTATCAGGAATCGGGGCGGTTCTGGGAACATGGCGGGGGCCGCGGGCCGGGAATCCGGGCGAAAGAGGCCGGGGACCCGGGGGGTAAAGGGACTTCATGCGTTTGATTATTTTGCTGGGACTGCTGGCCACGGCGCTCGTGTGGGCCGTGGAGGAAGACAAGAAGAGCCGGAAGGAGACCCCCCTCAAGGCCCTCCTCGTGACCGGCGGGTGCTGCCACGACTACGAGTTCCAGTCGAAGGCGCTGACGCTTTCGACCGCGGCGGAGGCCGGCATCGAGTGGACCGTGGTGAACAAGGGCGGGAAGGGGACCCACGCCGAGATCGACCTCTACGACGACCCGAAGTGGGCCGAACCCTACGACGTGGTGGTGCACAACGAGTGCTTCGCGAGGACCAAGAACCCGGCCTACATCCAGAAGATTGTCGACGGCCACAAGAGCGGCACGCCCGCGGTGGTGATCCACTGCGCGATGCACACCTACCGGGACGCCGCCACCGACGACTGGCGGAAGTTCCTCGGGGTGACGAGCAAGCGCCACGAGCACCAGAGCCATTACCCGGTGAAGGTGGAGAAGAGCGACCACCCGATCATGAAGAATTTCCCGGCGGACTGGACGACGCCGAAGGACGAGCTCTACGTCATCGAGAAGAGCTGGCCCAACACGACCGTCCTGGCGACCTCCGCCAGCGAGAAGAACGGCAAGGTCCATCCCGTCATCTGGACCAACGACTACCACGGGACGCGCGTCTTCGGGACGACCTACGGACACACCAACGACACCTTCTCCGACCCCGTCTTCCTGAAGCTCCTCGCCGACGGGATCGAGTGGTCGGCCGGGCGGCTCGAGTAGCCCGGGGCGTCCCCGCCGAGCGTCCCGGCGCGCCCGTCCCGTCGCGGCCATCAGCGAAATTGTTCCCATTGCTTTGTCCGGGACGATTTCTGGATAAGCCCGACAATCAGCTATCGTTGACCAAACCGCGCGGGTTTCACTTGGGGTCAAGCTTCCCGCGGGCCTCCCGCCGGCGGCGGCGTGTTACGGCTTTACTTTTCTTCAAGATTGGCTGGGCTTCTTCCTAACGCTCTTTCACAAAAAAAGAGAGGACAACCCACCCAAACGCACCTGCCCGCTCGGAACGATGCGCCCTGAGCTTCCCGCCGGGCGTGGAGGGCGTCCCAGATCCGGAATCCCCCCCTCGAACCTCGTTCGACCCGCTGCCATGCCCTCGCCCCCCACTGGACACCACCCGGCGACGTCCGATTCGGGCGCTCCGGAACGCGACGCAATTCCCGGACCACGGGTCCGGGCTGCCGGAAAGTTCCTGCGCCTCGGATCCGAGAAGTTCTTCATGAAGGGGTTTTCCTACGGCCCCTTCGCGCCGAACCGGGACGGGGAACCGCTTCCCGAGCGTGAGCAGGCTCATCGCGACATGGCCCACATGCGCCAGCTCGGGGCCAACACGATCCGGGTCTACTTCCCGCCCCCGGTCTGGCTTCTGGACGTCGCCCAAGAGCACGGGATGTTCGTCTTCATTGACATCCCGTGGGAGAAGCACCGCTGTTTTTTCGCCGACTGGGAGGCCCGCGAACGGGCCCGGGACCGGGTCCGCGACACCGCCCGCGAGCTCGGCAATCATCCGGCGGTCCTGGCCATCAGCGTGGTCAACGAGATCCCCGTCGACATCATCCGCTACCAGGGCCGGAAGCGCGTGCAGGAATTCGTCGGGGAACTGGTGTCGATCGCCAAGGAGGAGGCGCCCGGGTGCCTCGTGACCTTCGTCAATTTCCCGACCACCGAGTTCCTCGAGGTGGAGGGCTGCGACTTTGCCTGCTTCAACGTCTACCTGCACGACGAGAAGAAGTTCAGTTCCTACCTCGACCGGCTCCAGCACATCGCGGGGAACAGGCCGCTGGTGCTGGGGGAATACGGGATCGACTCCGAGCGCGAGTCCGAGGAGGAGCAGGCCGCCCTCCTGCGCCGCCACCTCGAGCGGGTCGTCCGCCACGGCCTCGCCGGGTCGGTGGTGTTCGCCTACACCGACGACTGGTTCACGGGCGGGCAGCAGGTCACGGACTGGTTCTTCGGGGTGACGCGCCGGGACCGGGCCGAAAAGGCGGCGGCACCGGTCCTGCGCGAAGTTTGGAACCGCCTTCCGGGCGGGATTCACCACGGGACCGAGGTCCCCAGGGTGTCGGTGGTGGTGTGCTCCTACAACGGGGGCCGAACCCTCGAGGGCTGCCTCGAATCCCTCGGGCGCCTGACCTACCCCGACTATGAGGTCATCCTGGTGGACGACGGGTCCACCGATGACACCGCCGACATTGCGGCGCGCTTTCCCGACGTCCGCTACCACCACCAGGAGAACCGGGGGCTCAGCGTCGCCCGGAACGTCGGGGCGGAACTGGCGACCGGCGAGATCGTCGCCTACACCGACGACGACTGCGTGGCCGACGAGCACTGGCTGGATTACCTCGTCGCGGCGATGCACGATCAGGAGGTGGAAGCCATCGGGGGACCGAACGTGACGCCCGACGACGACGGGTGGACGGCCAGGTGCGTGGCGGCCAGCCCGGGAAACCCGAGCCACGTCATGCTCGACGACCAGCATGCCGAGCACATTCCCGGCTGCAACATGGCCTTCCGCCGCGACATCCTGCTGGGGCTCGGCGGCTTCGACCCGCAGTTCCGGGTCGCGGGCGATGACGTGGACGTCTGCTGGCGGCTCCTCGACGCGGGCTTCACCGTCGGCTACGCGGCCGGGGCGATGGTGTGGCATCACCGCCGCGCCAGCGTGAAGGCCTACGCCAAGCAGCAGAAAGGCTACGGCCGGAGCGAGGCCATGGTGCACTTCAAGCACCCCCAGCGCTGCGGGACGTTCGGGAGGAGCAGTTGGCGAGGGATCATCTATGGCGATGGTGCCGTCGGCCTGCCGCTCATGCCGGACCGGATTTACCACGGCCGGTTCGGCCAAGGCTTGTTCCAGGTCATCTACCGGCACAACCACTACGGTCTCTGGTCGATCGCGATGAGCCTCGAATGGCACCTGCTGGCCCTCTTCCTCCTGCTGCTGGCCACGATGTTCTGGCCGGCCGCCGCGATCGGCGTCCTGATGTGGTGCGCCACCGCGGGTCTCGCGATCGGCTCGGCGGTGAAGGCTCCGCTCCCGCGTCACGCCCCGTGGTGGTGCCGTCCGCTGGTGGCGTGGCTCTATGCCATGCAGCCGGTGTGGCGCGGCTGGAACCGCCTGACGCACTTCCTGCGGAACAAGCGGTGCCCCCGGCTCGACCCGGTGCGGCACGGCGCCGAGGTCAAGCCGATCGCCCCGAGGGTGCGCGATCTCTACTGGGACCACCCCGACGGGAAGGGGCGCGACGAGCTGCTGGCCGCCACCGTCAAGAATGCCCGCGACTGCGGTTGGGCCGGGGACTTCGACAATTCGTGGGCGCCGTGGGACCTGAAGCTGGTCGGGGACCGGTGGCATGACATCACGATCCGGGTCGCCACCGAGGAAATCGGGTGGCCCCGCCGCTTCACCCGGGCGCGCTGCACGCTGAAGCCGACCTACTTCAACGAGGTCCTGACGACTGCCCTCATGATCTGGCTGGTGGCCGCGACCGCCTCCTGGACCATCTGGGCGATGGTCCTCGGGCTCGTCCTTTCGCTGATGCTCCTGGTGCGCTCGTTGCGCAGCCGCCGCCAGTGCCTGCGGACCGCCACCCGCCTGATTGCGTGGGCGAGCATCGATGCCGGCTTCGCGGCCGCGGCGGGGGAGCAGGAGGACAACGCGACCGATTCCCGGCCGCCCGGGAATGGCGGAAAGGCGGATCACGCCGAGCCGGACCGCACCACGCTCGGCCCGGGCTTCGACGATACGCACTGCGTGCCCCGGCAAACCTGAGGCGCAAGGAGCGCCGGCCCGGCGCGCGGGACGACAGCAGACCATGAATCGACACGACACAAGCCAGAGCGGCAGCGGCCCGGGCGGGGGAGATTTCGCCCTTGTCAGGCGGCTGCTCCGCGAGGCCCGTCCCTACACCGGGGGCCTCGTGGTGTTCTTTCTCGTCTCGCTGCTCGCCGCCCCGGTGGCCCTCCTGACTCCGGTGCCCCTGAAGATCGCGGTGGACTCCGGGCTGGGGGACACCCCCTTGCCCGGTGTGCTCGCGCGCTGGCTTCCCTCGGGATTGACCGGGGGGGTGGGCGGAATCCTGCTGCTCTCCGCGCTTCTCCTGGTGGTGGTCACGGTCGTCAGGCAGGCCCAGTGGGTCACCAGCGCCCTGCTCCGCACGGTGCTGGGCGAGCGCATGCTTCTCGATTTCCGCGCCAAGCTGTTCCGCCACGTCCAGCGGCTGTCGTTTTCCTTCCATGACCGGAAGGGGAGCGCCGATTCGACCTACCGGATCCAGTGGGACGCCATGTCCCTCCAGAGCGTGACCATCGACGGGGTCATCCCCTTCATTGCGTCCATCCTCACCCTGGTCGCGATGGTGGTGGTCACCTTCTCCCTGAACTGGCAGCTCGGTCTCGTCGCGGTGGCGGTGGCCCCGGCGCTCGTGGGGACGACCCAGTACTTCCGGCCCCGGCTCCGCCTCCGGGCCAAGGAGCAGAAGGAACTGGAAAGCTCCGCCTTCTCGGTGATCCCGGAGACCCTCGGGGCCCTGCGGGTGGTCAAGGCCTTCGGCCAGGAGGACCGTGAACAGGGCCGCTTCGTGGGTGAATCGCGCGCCACCCTGCGGGCCAAGATCCGCTACACGGTGACCGAGTGCGGGATGGGGGTCATGGTCGGATTGACCACCGCCATCGGCACCGCGGCGGTTCTTTACGTGGGGGCCCGGCAGGTCGTGGAGGGCCGCCTGACCCTTGGCGAGCTGTTGCTGGTGATGAGCTATATCGGGCAGCTCTACGGGCCCCTGAAGAGCATTGGCAAGAAGGTGGCGGCCATGCAGGTCCACCTCGCCAGCGCGGAGCGCGCCTTCGCCCTTCTCGACGAGCCGATGGATGTGCCGGATTCCCCGGACGGACGGCCTCTCGAACGGGCCCGGGGCGAGGTGGCCTTCGAGCAGGTGTCTTTCGGCTACGAGGAGGGCCACGACATCATCTCCGACGCCAGCGTGCACGTTCCCGCCGGGACCAGGGTCGGCCTCGCGGGGCGGACCGGCGCCGGAAAGACGACCTTCGTCAGTCTCCTGATGCGATTCTATGACGTGAATCGCGGAAAGATTCTCCTCGATGGGGTGGACCTCCGGGATTACCGCCTCGGCGATCTTCGCCGCCAGTTCTCCATCGTCCTCCAGGACCCGGTCCTCTTCTCGACCACCATCGCGGAGAACATCGCCTACGGGCGGGCCGACGCGAGCGAGGAGGACATCATCGCGGCCGCGCGGGCCGCCGACGCGCACGACTTCATCCAGACCTTGCCGGAGGCATACGAGACGCGGGTCGGGGAGCGTGGCATGCGCCTCTCCGGCGGCGAGCGCCAGCGCATCTCCCTCGCGCGCGCCTTCCTGACCGATGCGCCCATCCTCGTCATGGACGAACCCACGAGTTCCGTGGACACCAAGACCGAGGAATCCATCATGGAAGCGATGGACCGGCTCATGAAGGGGCGCACGACCTTCATGATTGCCCACCGGCTCAGCACCCTCGAGAATTGCGACCTTCACCTGCGACTGAAAGACGGCCGCCTGACCGCGCGTTGGGCCGACGAGACCGGGGCGGTGGCCGCCAGCCCCATATGATGCCGAGCAACGCCCGCGACCGCGATCGCCGCCGCCAGACAAGCCGTTGACCCCGCGGAATCCCCGGAAATACCGCCCACCGTGAATGCCCACTCCATGAAACCAATCCCCAATGACAATCTCGCCCGCTTCGTCGTGCTGTTCGAAGGACGCTCGGGGAGCACCTTCTTCATCGAGGCTCTCGACAGCCATCCGCGGATCCGGGCTCACAAGGAACTCCTGGCCGAAGTGAAAAAGAAGGTCGAGCGAGGGAAAGCCGAGCCGGAAGACCAGGCCGAGTGCCTGCGAAGGCTGTTCGTCCCGGGTGACCACGACTACGACGCGATCGGCTTCAAGACCAAGTACAAGGACATCCTGGACCCGGAGGGGTTCGCGCGCCTCATCGGCGAGTACGACGCCCGGGTCATCCTGCTCCAGCGCCGCAACCGCATCAAGCTGATGGTTTCGCTGATGAACGCCGTGCGATTGAACGCCGCCACGGGCGATTGGAATCTCTACAGTGAGTCCGACCGGCAGCCGATGCTCCATGTGGATCTCGAGCAGTTTGCCGGCTGGCTGCAAAGGACCGAGAAGGCCAACGCGGCCATGAACGACTATGCGGACCGCCTGGAGCGGCCGATGCTGCGGCTCTGCTACGAGGACCTCCTCATGAAACCCGGGCCGAGCTTCGAGCGGATTTGTGAGTTTCTCGGGGTTCCTCCCGCCGGGATGCAGGCGCAGTGCAAGAAGAACACCAGCGACGACCTCCGCGAGGTGGTCGAGAACTTCGAGGAGTTGAAGGCGGCCTTCGCCGGGACGCCCTACGAGGAGATGTTCGACGAAGTGCTGCAGCCCCAGGCCTGAGCCGTCACCCGCAACGAACGGATCGCCGACATCTTGACAGGACAGGATCATGAAGGTTGCTGGAATCGGATGGCACAAGACCGGAACCACCACGCTGTGTCACTGCCTGCGGGAATTCGGATACCATCACCGCAGTTGGGATCCGGCGGACTTCACGCTGTGGAAGAAAGGGGAGCACGAGCGCTTGATGCGCCTCGCTGCGGATCATGACAGCTGTGATGATTTTCCCTGGCCCTTCCTGTTTCGCGAACTCGACGAGCGCTTTCCGGGGACGAGGTTCATCCTGACCCGGCGGCGCGATGCCGAGACGTGGTTCCGCAGCATCTGCAAGCACGCCAACCGCACCGGGCCTCTGGAGTACCGGGAATGGGTCTACGGTCATGACATGCCCCATGAGCACCGGGAGAGGTACCTGGAACTCTACGAGGGTCACAACGAGGCGGTGCGCGACCACTTCCGCGACCGCCCCGGCGACCTGCTGGAAGTGTGCTGGGAGGAGGGGGACGGCTGGGGGGAGCTGGCGGAGTTCCTCGGGAAGAAGGTTCCGGAGCGCCCCTTCCCGCACGCGAATCGCTCGCCGGCGGAACCGGAGGAAACGGGCGAAGTTCCCGGGACGAGCGGACCGCCGAGGAGGTCGAAGGCATGAAGCGCCCCGTGCGCATCGTGGCCCTCGGCTACCTGGTTCGCTGTCCCCTGGGCGGCATGGCGTGGCACCACCTGCAGTACGTGGCCGGGCTGGCGAGGCTGGGTCACGAGGTGTGGTTCGTGGAGGACAGCGGCGATGACCCCTGGGCCTGCTACGATCCGTCCCGGGGAACGACCGATGCCGATCCCTCCTACGGGCTCGAGTTTGCGCGGAAGGCGTTCGATCTGGTGGGATTGCCCGATTGCTGGGCCTATTTCGACGCCTTTGAATCGAGGTGGCACGGTCCGCGACGGGAGGACATCGAGGCGATCTGCAGGCGCGCGGACCTCGTGATCAATCTCTCGGGGTCGAATGTCCTGCGACCCTGGACGGCCGGCATCCCCCGCCGCGTCTACCTGGATACCGATCCGGTCTTCACCCAGGTGCGCAACCTGCATGACGAGCAGCGGCGCGGGCTGACCGCGGCCCACAACGCGTTCTTCACCTTCGGGGAGAACATCGACCGGCCCGGCCATGGGATTCCGGAAGACGGGTTTCCCTGGCAACCGACCCGTCAGCCGGTGGTGCTCGACTTGTGGCCGCCGGGCCCCGGCCCCGGGGATGGTCCGTTCACCACCGTCATGCAATGGGACAATTCCATCCAGGACGTGCCCCGCCAGTTCGAGGGGCGCCGCTACGGGCGCAAGGCGGAGTCCTTCGAACCCTACGCCGGCCTGCCAGGGCGCTGCGGAGCCACGTTCGAGATCGCCCTGGGGGGCGCGGACGCTCCCCGCGAGCGCCTCGAAAAACTCGGGTGGGTCCTGCGGGATCCCCTGGAAGTGACCCGCGACCCAACCACCTACCGCGAGTTCCTTGCCGCTTCGCGGGCGGAGTTCAGCGTCGCGAAGGAAGGTTACGTCACGGCGCGCAGCGGGTGGTTCAGCGAGCGCAGCGCGGCCTATCTGGCCAGCGGGCGGCCGGCGGTGGTTCAGGACACCGGCTTCACGGACTGGCTCGAAGCGGACGGCGGCGTGCTCGCCTTCACGGACCTGGACGAAGCGTGTGCCGCGGTCGAGGAGGTTACGGCGCGATACGAGTTCCACTGCCGGGAGGCGCGCCGGGTCGCGGCGAGCTATTTCGATTCCGGCAAGGTCCTCCCGTCCCTCCTCGAACGGGCCATGTCCCCGGATTCCGCGATCGCGGGGGACACCACCACCGCCATGGAATGACTCCGCTCTCCTCCAAAAACCCGTCGCAGCGTCTGCGGATCATCGTCACCGGCTACGTGGTGCGCCTGCCGCTTGCGGGCAACGTGTGGTGCTACCTGCAGTACGTCCTCGGCCTCGCCCGCCTCGGGCACGACGTCTACTTCGTCGAGGAGAGCGGCGACTCGCCCTACTGCTGCTACGATAGCGATCGCAACACCTCCGGCACCGACCCCTCCTGCGGGGCCCGCTTCACGCAGCGGGCATTCGAGCGCTTCGGCCTCGGGGACCGCTGGGCCTACTGGGACGAGCATGCCGGGGAGTGGCTCGGCCCCCGTGCCGGATCAATCGAGAAGATTTGCCGGAGCGCCGACGTTCTCCTGCGCATGCCGGCCATGACGGACTCCCTGAAGCCCTGGCTCGAGGAGATCCCGGTGCGGGCCCTGATCGATCACGACCCGGTGTTCACGCAGGTGCGCAACCTGACCGACCCCGGGGCCAGGCGCGACTCCGATCAGTACACGGCCTACCTGTCGTTCGGCGAAAACATCGTGCGTGGAACGGCACGGGTTCCGGACGACGGATACGCGTGGGGCGCCACGCGCCCGCCGGTGGTGCTGGACGCCTGGCCGGTGACTCCCGGGCGTGTTGACGCCAGCTTCTCGACGGTGCTCAAGTGGGAGGCCTACCGCGCGGTGGAATTCGATGGAACCAGCTACGGGATGAAGTCGGCCTCTTTCGCGCCGTTCCAGGAGCTGCCCGGGCGGGTCGATGCCAAACTGGAACTGGCGATGGGCGGCGGCGGGGCACCCACCGCTGACTTGCGCCGCCTCGGCTGGTCGATCCGCGACCCGACGGAGCTCTCGTCGAGCCTCTCCAGCTACCAGGACTACCTGCAGGAATCGAAGGCGGAGTTCAGCATCGCCAAGGAGGGTTACGTGCGGAGCCGCAGCGGGTGGCTCAGCGAACGCACCGGCAACTACCTCGCCTGCGGGCGCCCCGCCCTCGTGCAGGACACCGGCTTCCGCGACTGGCTGGAGTGCGGCGAAGGGATCCTCGCCTTCTCGTCCCCCGAGGAAGCCGCCGCGGGTGTCGAGGAGATCACCGCAAACTACGACCGGCACTGCGCCGCCGCCCGGGAGGTCGCGGAGGCGGTCTTTGATTCCGGCAAGGTGCTGCCCCGGTTGCTGGAGGATGCCTTCCGCCTCTCCGGATCGAACTGTTAGGAGCTTCCTTGCTCAACCCCGTTCTTCAATCCCGATCGGAGCCCCTCCTTCGTCGAGACTTCCATCTTCGCCAAGGCTTCGATGGACAGGTCGGAGGGCAAGCCGGGGTGGGCCTGTTCTGAGCTTGCCGAAGAGTGGGGATGCAACGGCGGAGGGGTTCGGAGGCCGAACCTACGGAGCGGCGATGTTGTTCTCGCCGGTCAGCCCGCGGACCTGCCCGGCACTCAGCGGTCCGACCGCGGTGGCGGCTCCCGTGACGCGATTCACGGTTTACAAACTCTCGCTCACCGTATCCGCAAGGTACAACTCACCGGTGTCGGCGTGGTATGCGAGACCGTTGAATGAAGTGTTGATGCCGAGGCTTCCGACGAGGGTCGCCGCGCCCGTGGCCGTGTTGATCGTGTAGAGGGAGTCGGTTTGCCCGCTCACGCCGTAGAGGGTTGAGGTGGCCGGAAGATACGCCAGCCCGGGGACGTTGGTGCCCAGGGGCCCTGCAATTAGGGGTCAGGCCAAATTTTTCGATATTCGCGTCCCGTGCGTCCCGCTCTCTGGAGCATCAGGCATCAAGATTGGCTTCGAAGCGGCGGGCGAGTTGGCGGGCTTTGCGATTCCGGGACGGTGAGGGGACAGACGACGGAGGAGGGGGGTGGAGGAAAATCCCCGGAGGATAGAGTCTCGTGGAGTGGGGCCAGGTTTCCGAGCACCGAGCCACTTCCTGCTTGCCAAGTGCTAGCAATGATAGCATTTTGCCGGCGTGGCGCAACTGATCGTCAGAAGACTGGAAGAGGTGGTGGTGCAGCGGCTCCGGGAGGAGGCGGCGTCGTATGGGATCTCGATGGAGGAAGCCCACCGGCGGATCCTGCGGCGCTCGCTATTGGGCGACGCGGAGGCGCCCGGGGACTTGAAGGAGTATCTGCGGAGCATCCCGAAGGGCGGCGATGACGAGGAGGAGTTGTTCGAGCGGCAGAAGGACGGACCGCGCGAGGTGGAATTGTGAACGGCTACCTCCTCGATACGAACATCGTGTCGGAGCTGCGCCGCCGGAACCCGGATCCCGGCGTGACGGCATGGTACGACGCGACGGATGCGGGCGACCTGCATCTCAGTGCGATCTCGGTGGGCGAGATCCGGCGGGGGATTGAACGGCTGCGGCCACGCGACGGGACACAGGCCGGCGCCCTGGACCGGTGGCTCGAGGGCCTGAAGCAGCACTTCGCGGATCGGATCCAACCGGTGGACCTCGTGGTCGCAGAGCGCTGGGGGCGCCTTGGGGTGCGGCAGCCGATCTCGGTGGCGGATGGACTGATCGCAGCCACGAGCCTCGCGCATGAATTGACCCTCGTGACGCGGAATGTCGCCGACTTCGAGCCGCACGGGGTGGCGGTGCTGAATCCGTTCGCGGGGTGAGGGGGCGGGAGACGTTAGGCGTGCCCCTCCCGCGCACCTGCCGGAACCTGGCCGGCCACGCCATCCAATCGCCATTAACGCATTGTAGGGCGGGCGCTCCGCCTGCCGGAATTCGGCCGGTCACGCCATCCAATCGCCATTAACGCGTTGCCCGAACCACGTCCACAACGCGAACCGGGGCGCCAATCGGGGACGATGCTCGCGGGCCATCCGCGGGGACATTGGCAATCGGGCCGCGGCAGGCGACGCGCCCGCCCTACAATCACTGCTACTGCTAGGAATTCGCTTTGTCGGGAAGGCCCCTGGAAGAGCGGCTGGGCCGGACTGGAGGTCGGGGAAGAGGAGGGGGCCGGCCTGGAACAACTCACTCCCCGGCCCGCCGGCGCAAGTCCCGGGCCGGCGGCTTTTCAAGGAGCCGCGAAATCCGTTCGTCGTGGGGGCGAGTGGCATCTTGACCTGTCGGTCTCGGCGCCCCCGCCCGGTCCAAGCCCGGTGGCAGGAAACTCCGGAGCCGCTTGACTCGATCGACTGTTGATTTTCGATGAACAGTCATGGAAAAAGGATCCGCATGCCGGTCGTAGAGAACCGGCACACGGGAGTCGCTCACGGCCGCTGCGGCGACGCAACGACCGGCACTCCCTCCATTCTGCCGAATCAGACCATGATCGTGAAACGACTCCGCCTCCCGGCCATCGCCCTGTCCCTGCTCGCCGCCTGCCCGGTGGTCGCCCGGGCGGCGCCGCTCAAGCTCCACAACATCTTCACCGACCACATGGTGATCCAGCGCGGCAAGCCGATCAAGGTATGGGGCTGGGCGAAACCGGGGGAGACGGTGAGCGTGAAGCTCGGCGGGGAAACCTCCGGGGCCACGGTCCAGGCCGCAGCCCCCGTGGAGGTATTCGGTCACGCGCGGGAGTACGCGGGTCTGGGCCGGTGGGAGGTGACCTTTCCGGCCCGCGAGGCCAGCATCGAGCCGATCCAACTCCTGGCCTCCACCGGTGACGGCAAGTTGGAGTTGCAGGACATTCTGATCGGCGACGTGTGGGTGATGTCCGGCCAGAGCAACATGGCGTTTCCCCTCGCCAAGACCGACGGCAGCGATTTGGCCGTGCAGGCGCATCTGCCGATGCTTCGCCTTTATTCCATCACCGGCAATGAACAGGCCTCCCTGCAGGACGACATCCGCCCCGAGGCGATCACCACCGATGGCGGATGGGTGATCTCGAGCCCTGAAACGGCGCGCGCGTTTTCCGCCATCGGCTACGTCTTCGGGTCCAATGTCCAGCGGTCGCTGGGGATTCCGATCGGCGTGATCAAGAACGCCCGGGGCGGCGCCTCGATCGAGAGCATGGTGCCCCTGCACAAATTCGACGAGCATCCTCTGACGAAGCGCTACGCCGACGATGTGAAGAAGCAGATGGCCGAATTCGATCCCGAGGCCGAGGCCGACCGCATGTGGGAGATCGGCAAAGCCCGGGCCAAGCGCAAGAAGCAACCCGAACCGGAGCGCCCCGACCCCCAGAACCTGCGTTCATGGAATGTCCCCGGCAAGAGCCCCAGCGACCTGGGGAGCGTTTACAACGGCTGCTTCGGCGTCTTCAGGGGGTTCAATATCAAGGGCGTGCTTTTTCACCAGGGCTTCAACAACACGCTCGGGAACAATTGCCGGCCCAAACGCTACCGCGTGCTCGCGCGACTCATGGTCGAAGGCATACGGGAGGACTTCGAGGACTCCGACCTGCCCTTTGCCATCGTCGGGTTCTGTGCGGACGGGAAGGCGGCCCAAAACCCCGAAAACTTCGAGGGGAAATCGATCGCAACCGGCCCCTACATCCGCGAATCCCAGCGACTGGGCCTCGCCGACGTCGGTGACCCGGAGAACACGGTCTTCATCCCGGCCTACGACGTGCAGTCCCAAGGGCTGCATCCGGGAAAGAAGCGCGAGCACGGATGGCGCGCGGCCAAGTGGGCGCTCAGCGAGATTTACGATCTGAAGGACGTCCGCTGGCTTGATCCGATCCGGTTGATTTCGACCAGGGTGATCGGGGATGTGATGGTTCTTGGCTTTGACATGCGGGTGCACCCGGATGACGGGAGCAGCATCCCCCGGGGCTTCTCGATCGCCGGGGAGGACGGCAGGTTCTACATGGCTCATGCCCGGTATGCGGATTACGGGAAGGAGAATTACTGGACGCACGGGCACAGGACGATCCAGGTCTGGAGCCCGCTGGTCGACGAGCCGGTCGCCGTTCGCTACGGCTGGGGGACCGCCCCGGTGGGCAACCTCACGGTGGCCGGACAGCAAGACCAGCCCTTCCCGAGCTTCCGCACCGACCGGTGGGATCTTCCGGAAAGCGATGATCCGGCGGTGAGCGCCATCGACGGCTCAGTCGCCAAACAGAGAAAGGCAGATGCGGAAGCGCGCCTTGAAGAGCGGAAACTCAAGGAAGCCGGGATGGGCAGGGAGATCCTGGAACGACTCAAGACGCTCTCGGTGCCGCTTGTGCCGCAGGAAGATGCCGCCCGGAAGGGCGGGAAATAGTGCCCGGTCGCGGGGGCGGGGAACCACCGCCCCAACATCCATGCTCACGGAATCGCAACCGATCCCATCAAGAGGAACCCACCGATGACTTTCCCGACCAAGGTGGCGATCATGCGCTTCAATGCCCGGTTCAATGACAACGAGTGTCCTTGACGCGCCATGAAGTTGAAAGCCCTCCGCAATCCCCAGGGTCAACAAGCATTTGACGCTCGCTCCCAGGTCAGGGTTGCGTGAGCTCGGACGCTCGCTCGATAAATCGGGCAAAACCACTGAGCCGGGGAATCAAACGCGGAAGATCGACAATTTCGGGAAAGCGGCTATCCTACAAGAGTTGATGACGATCAGTTTCACCTACTGGCAGGAGAAGGATGGCTCCTATCTCGGCCATCTGAACGACTACCCGGACCATTGGACCCAGGGCGAGTCGCTGGATGACCTCAAAGAGCATCTGAAGGATCTGTTCGAGCTATTTTCCGGCGATCCGATCCCGGGGATACGTAAGGTGGGAGATTTAGAGGTCGAGGTAGCTTGAAAAGGCGAGACTTCGTGAAGAAGTTGGAGAAGGCGGGCTGTGAATTGCTTCGCCACGGCGGGAAGCATGACATCTAACACAATCCCGGGACTGGGAGATCAGAGCCGGTCCCGCGACATCGCGATATCAACGAGCTCTTGGCCAAGAACATTCTCAAGAGTCTCACCCAAGAAGACTAGGAGCGAACAAGAGCGGCGCAGTAGAGCGCCAACACACGCTCTTCTTTTCGCGAGGGGCCAGTGGTCTTCACTTGCTCCCGGCCGCCTGCTGGCCTACGACGTTCGGCGGGTTATTGAATCCGGAAACCATTGAATCCTGAAATAGCTGATAGTTCCAGATGAAGGGGAAACCACTTCTCGCACTCAATCTGTTTTGGGCTGCGCTGGTGGCCGGGGCCTTTTATGTCGGTTCGATGATAACGAAATCCCGGATGTCTCCTGGCGGAGAAGATGAAACGGGAATTGCAGCAGTGCCGGGAAGACCCGGGCAATTCAGAGCGGAGCCAGCCGAAGATTCCGCGTCACCCCGGATGATGGCCCGCCGGTCGCCACTGCCTGTTCCCGGGGATAGGCCGACCAGAGTAGTCGTGATCCAATCCTCCCGAGACTTCGCGAAACTTGTGGAGACCGATCTCGACGAGGCCCGGCGCGTCTTTGCTTCAGTCGCAGCCAGCGGCGCCGACCCCCGTGTCATCACTCGACAGCAATACGGCAGCATGATCGTGAGGGAGCTTCTGACTCGGGACCTCGACCAGGCCATCGCTTTTTCAGATGGTGAATTCATCTGGTGGAATGCCAGCATCGAAAAGCTTGCAGCAGAAGTCGGCAAACAGCGGGGCGTGGATGGCTTGCTCAGGTGGATAGACAATGTGGAGTATTGCGGCGACGAGGTCAGTGAATTGGATTACAAGAAGGTTGCCGCGCGCACGGCGCTGGCGATCGTGATCGGGGAGGAACCCGGGCGGGCCCGCAGCTGGGTCATCGCCAATGCCGGACAGCCGTATGCCGACGGAGACACGATCCAGCGCATCGCGATGGCGGTCGATGAAAATCCGGGATTGCAGCTCACGTGGCTGGCGGAGCTTCCGATCGGCGCATCCGAGAGGAGGGATCGCATTGCCGGCATCTTTTCCGGGTATCTCAGCAGTGACCTGGATGCCGCGGTCAGATGGCTCGCCGAGCAGGATCTGGGACCGATCTACGACCTGGCGATCCAGCAAGTGGCCGATGCGGCTGCCGAATTCGACCGGGAAGGGGCGAGGACCTGGGCCGGAGAAATCAGCGATGAAGCGCTGCGAGCGGCAACCCTGAAGCGTCTGGACCTGCTGGAATAGAATAGGATGGAACGGGGAGAGAATGGCGAATATGTGCAACGCGAAGATTAGGAAATACAAGACCCGGACAGACGTCACAGATCAACGCCTTGCCCGCCGCGAGTCGAAATCCCCATGAACAACTCTACCTTTAACCCGACTTCGGGCCGCACCCTCAGCAGGGCGTGACTGGACTCGGACGTCTCGCTCCACAAAATGGACAACAACACATGAAGACAAGTCCCTCAATGCCACTTCACTGCGTGCTTCTTCTGGCCGCTGTTCTGCTGATGAATCCATCGCTTTATGCGGAACCGCCGGTGCAGGTCTACATCATGGCCGGGCAGTCCAACATGCAGGGCAAGGGTCCCATCGAGGGGGAAGTCGGCAACTCTCTGCGCCACATGGTCGAGAATGATGCCAAGAAGGAGTTTCAGATGTTCGTGACTGATGAGGGCGAGTGGGTTGAGCGTGAGGACGTCTGGATCCATTACGATCTGTATCCTTTCAGAGAACTCAGATATGGCCGCTTGAAGCCGGGCTACGGTGCCTCGAGCGGGCAGGTTGGCCCGGAGTTTGGTTTCGGCCATGCGATGGGAGAGGAGAACGAAGGGAAGGTGCTTCTGATCAAGGCTGCGTGGGGAGGCAAGAGCATCGGTCACAACTTCCTGCCGCCCAGCGTTGGTAAGTATCCAGTTCCTTCCGAGCCCGAGCTTGATCCCGGGTATTTCTTTCACAGGACTGTTCAGCTCGTCGACGAGGTGACCGGGAACATGAGAGAATTCTTCCCCGACTACAAGGGGCAGGGTGTGGAGCTCGCCGGCATCTGCTGGCATCAGGGTTGGAATGACCAATACGGCGGCTTGGATGAGAAGTATGAGACCAATCTCGCCGCCTTGATCAAGGACATCCGCAGCGTGGAACACGGCCTCGGCGTGCCCGATCTCCCCTTTGTCATTGCAAGCAGCGGCATGATCAAGCCGGAGTCTCCTGTCGTTCGGGGACAGATCGCGATCGGAGATGCCAAGAAGTATCCGGAGTTCGTCGGCAACGTGGCCGTCATCGACACCCATCAGCCTTACGGCCCCGACAAGATGACCTTCAAATTCGACAACGATGGTGTGACCGAGAAAGTCGGCTATCACTGGAACAACAACGCCCGCAGCTACACCAACATCGGCATCGCCATGGCCGCTGAGATGCGCAAGCTCAAGCGGCCCAAGTCGCCGGCCCGCTTCCGCGCCTACGGCAGCGAGCAGGGAGTCCGGTTGCTCTGGCAACTGGGCACGGAGAAGCCCGCAGGTGTGGAGATCCTGCGCAACGGCAAGAGCATGGGCATCAAGCTTTCGCCGACTCAGACTGCCTTTACCGACACCGCTGCTCTACCCGGCACCAACAGCTTCGAGCTCATCCTCGACATGCCTTCCGGCAAAATGAAGTTTACCGCCTCCTGTGACACTTCCGCCACCAACGTGGAAGGTTACCGAAGCCTGGAAGGCGTGATGCTCAGCTGGAAAGCGCGCGGCAAGTATGATGCATTTCGTATTTTGCGTGATGGCAAGGTGATCGCCGATGCGGTTCCTGCCGATGCCCGCAGCTTCGAGGACAAGGCTGCCCCCGCCAGGGGCAAGGTGACCTATTCCATCCAACCGACCACCGGCAAGGTGATCCCGGCCGAACTGACGGTCAATCTGGGGCCTGCCGATGCTGGTGGCGCGCTGATTTACGAACCCTTTGACTATCCCACCAGTGCCGAAGAGCCTCAGAGCCTCTTGGGTAAGGCGGGAGTTTCGGGAACAAAGTCTGAGTATGTTTCTTTGGATGAAGAGCCCAGGGATTTGCCCATGGTCATTGCCGGGGGGCTGAGTTACGGTGCGCTACCAGTGGCGGGGAATTGCGCCCAGATGCATCTTCGGGGAGGTGGATGCGCCATTGATCTGGATGACGGCCTCAAGAAGGCCGGCTTGCTGGAAGACGGCGCTATCGTGTGGGTCAGCTTTCTCTATCACATCCACCAGACACGCGGACAAGGTGTGCGTGTGTCACTCCAGTCGGCTGATGGCAACGAGGCCATCGGATTCGACCATAAAGGCGTCACCAATACCTTCATCATTCATGACGGCGCCGAGAGAAGGCGGCTTTTGGTCAAAGGGGTGAGGGCGGCCACCACCTACTGTTTCGTTGGTAAAATCACTTGGGGCAAGGACGGGGAGCCCGACCAGTTGTTGCCTTACCATGTGCAGAAAGACCTGAAGCTGCCCGAGAAGCCTGGCCGCGTTTTCACCGAGCCCTTCGACATCGAACAATCCAAGCTGAGTCGATTGGTGCTGGAAGGGGGGGCGGCATCGGATGTGGACGAGATCCGCGTCGGCCCATCCTTCGAGTCGGTGGTCGGCGGCGGCACCAAGTGAGATACGCAACCACATGCCAGATACCAGCGAACATGGTGGTGGACAAGCAGCTACTCGTTCCGAGATGACATGACCCTCGTTACCGCAACACTTGATCCCGTTTCGGAGGTGCTCTCTCCGTAGCCGCTGCCACACCTCTGACGCTCGCTGAGGAAAAAATGCCGTCCAGCACATACGTATACTCCGGGATCCGGGGGAATTCGATCCGGACGAATTGGCCAGCAGGATTGGGATGGGGCCGACGAAGAGTGCGGCGAAACGCTCCCGCGATTCGGAGAGGAAGATTCCGCGCTGCGCGACTCTCCGATTTGCACAGACTCATGCAGACGACGATGAGGACGCAGTGGACGCATATGAGCTGGCCCGAATGGCACTCGGTTAGCGAAGCGAATGGGCGTTCGGAGTGGCCCGACCGTCCCGGTCGTGATCGAACCCGGCGGCCCGCGGGGCCGGAAATTGCCGCGCATGGCGCGGGCGACGTCTGGTCACGACCGAGACGGTCGTGCCGCTGAA
>JABDMC010000007.1 GCA_013001695.1 Akkermansiaceae bacterium | reverse complement strand
CTCATGGGCACCACCCAGGGGGGCGAAAAGGTGGCCCTCCACGGGCTGTGGGCCCGGCGGCAGTCGACGAAGTTCAACGGGGTGAGCTACCCGGTGCAGCGCGCCGCGGAGGCCCTTTTCTCGGTGGAAGGCAAGATGCAGATCAACAAGCTCGTGAAGCACTACATGGGGAACGCCGCCCTGCTGCGCGAGGCATGCGAAGGCGCGGGCCTCGAAGTCTACGGCGGCGAGCATTCGCCCTACGTGTGGGTGGCCTGCCCGGCCGGGATCGACAGCTGGGGGATGTTCGACAAGATGCTCCTCGAAGCCCAGGTCGTGGTCACTCCCGGGGCCGGCTTCGGCGCCGCGGGCGAGGGATACTTCCGCATTTCCGCCTTCAATTCGCAGGATAAGGTCGCGGAGGTGTGCGGACGCATTGCGGAGATCTTTACCGGGGTCGGGGCCTGATTTTCAGAGGAGTTTAACAATGCGGGACGGAGTTGTCCCCGGAGGGGAGCTGTGTTTATAACTCCGGTCGCGCATCTCCGCGCTCCGCATGAACCCCTTTTTCAAGAACTCGGCCTTGGCAGCCGTGGTGGCCGCCGTGGGCTTTGGCTCGGTGTCGGCCTTTCGTCCGTGGGAGTCGGGCGTGCAACGGGACCTGCGCCGGCTCGGGGTGGAGGTCAGCGAGGAGAGCCTTCACGAGGCGCTGGGCCGCGGGGACCGTGCCATGGCCCGGATGCTTCTCGAGGCCGGGGTGGCCCCGGCCGGCCGCGATGAGGACGGACGCACGCCCCTCATGCTGGCCCTTGCGAATCACGATCCGGGACTGGCGCGCGTCATGATCGAGGCCGGCGCGAATCTCATCGAGAAGGATGCCGACGGGCAGACGGTGCTCGGCCACGCGGTGCGGGCCGGGGAGGTGTCGATCGTGAAGGAACTGTTGGAACGCGGGGCGGACCCGGACGTGATGGTTCCGGAAGGAGGCAACCTCACGGTCCACGCGACCGAGGCGGGACGCACCGCCGCGGCGAAGCTCATGCTGGAAGCGGGGGCCACGCCCCGCGGACGCGGATCGGATGGAACCCCGATCGCCTTTCATGCCGTGAAGCGCGGGTTGCACTGGATGCTGCGCGAAATCCTGGAGGCCGGCGAGCAGGTTGAAACGCGCGATCCGGCGGGCGACACCCTGCTGCATGCCGGAGCGCGGCAGGGAGACATGCGGGTCGCGGCCCTTCTCTGGGAGCACGGGGCCAAGCCGGATTGGCGGGACAGCGCCGGGCGGACCGCCCTGCACCTCGCCATGGAATCCTGCCGCGGCGACTTCGCCGCCGATCTCGTGGCGAAAGGCGCCTCGGTGGAAGAACGGGATCCGGCGGGATTTGCGCCCCTTCACCTCGCGACGCGCCACGGCGGCCATGCCTGCCTCCGCGCCCTGCTGCAGGCGCGGGCCAACCCCGAGGCGGCCGACCCCGACGGGCACACCGCCCTCGACCTGGCCTTGCAGCGGCGCGACTTCGAGGCCG
Source organism: Akkermansiaceae bacterium (assembly GCA_013001695.1). Taxonomy (GTDB): domain Bacteria; phylum Verrucomicrobiota; class Verrucomicrobiia; order Verrucomicrobiales; family Akkermansiaceae; genus Roseibacillus_B. The sequence goes on along the minus strand of JABDMC010000007.1, from coordinate 2,557 downwards.
CCCAGATCCTCTTCGACTACGGCGCGGCGCCGCGCCACTGGCTCCTCAAGTCCGTGACCGACGGGGATCACGAGACCTTCGACTTCCTCATGGGGAACGGCGTCGATGCGAATCCGGAAGGAACCGACTCGCCGCTCGCCGCGGCGGTGCGGGGCGAGGACGAACGCATGGTGATGATCCTGCTCGACGCCGGGGCGCGGCACGACGTGGCGGGACGGGAAGGGCAGCAACCGCTGCACCTCGCCCTGGCCCGCGACGCCGGCGCGATCGTGCGCGACCTCATCGCCCACGGGGCGGACGTCAACGAACCGTTCGGGGAGGGTGGCGACTCGGAATTCATTGCCCAGGTGAAGTCGGACGGCTTCATCAAGTGGCACCTGCGGAACGACAAGCGCGTCACGCCCCTGATGATGGCGGCGGACCGCAAGGACCTCGAGATGGCGCGCCTCCTTCTCGACCACGGGGCGAAGACCAGCATCTACACCTCGCGCCACCGCTACTGGCCGATCGGGATGGCGGCGCGGCGCCAGGACGTGAAGATGATGAAGCTCCTCCTGGGGCGCGATCCGGAGCGCAACGAGCGCTGGGCGAAGGTGGACCTCTCCCAGCAGCGGGCGTGGGTCTACAACGAGGCCGGGAAGACGATCTACTCGACGCGGATCTCGTCGGGCATGAAGGGCTACCGCACCAGGACCGGCGAGTTCGTGGTCACCAACAAGATCCGCCACCACGTCTCGAACATCTACAAGGGCGCCAAGATGCCCTACTTCCAGCGGTTCAGCTGCGGGGACTTCGGCTTCCACGAAGGCTACGTCCCCGGCTACCCCGCCTCGCACGGGTGCCTGCGCGTCCCGCCCGGGGCGGCCCGCAAGATGTGGGGCCTCCTGCGCACCGGCGACAAGGTCGTCATCGTGCCGTAGAGGACCGCCCGGCCGGCACCTCGCACCAAGGCGGGTCCCGGCGCCGTCCGGCGGAATGCTCCCGTGCCCGTGATTCGGCGCGGGTCCTGCTCTCCCGGTCTCCTCCTCGCCGTTCGGTCCCGGACCGGCATCCCGAACGGCCACCGGAAACCGACCCCACGAGTGCGGGGCGCGACAGGGATCGGGGTGGTTTCCACCGCGGCGCGAGCCGGCACTCCTCGACGAGCGCAATCTTCCCGCGATCGTCGTTACCCCGCACCGTATTCATCACAAGATTCTCCCGTCGAACGCTATAGACCAGGCAACCCGGGCTGACAACCTCCGAACACAATCCACTCGAGCCTAGCGAGCGAAAAGAATAGGCGCTATACCGGGTTGCCTGCGTCGACTTGTTGGGCGTCGTTGTTTGTTCGGGTCGGCGCCGTTTTTGCAACGGCAAACAAGAAGACTGGTAGGGCAATAAGCGCCGCAAGAATCCCGTCACGTGTGGCTCTTCGCCGGGCGATTGGCCTGTAATAGTAGGACGTCGATTTGATCGACCAGGAGTTAATGTCGTCCGGGTCTTGGCCATTCGTGTTTGATATCCCGTCCTGCCCTTCGAGGAAGAACCCAAATCCTACGGGTGAATCTGTGGTGACGGTAAATTGGGGAGGGCTATCCCATAGTCGAAGTCGATCATTGTCCGCCAGCATCGCGACGTAATGCAAATACTGCTCCTCAGCCGTTGAATCGAGATCGTAGAAGGATGTGTCTCCTTCCCATGCCTGAGCAACGAAGCCGTCGATTCGATCTTTGGATGGGAGAGCTCCGTAGGTCTCTTTGTAGCGAAGGAGTTCTCGCTGCATCTGATGCAGGGCCATGTAGGCATTCGCCCATCCGTGGGGACCTAGTGTCTTAAACATGTAGGACGCCACCTGCCACCCGAGTCCGAACGCGAAGGCCGTCGCGATGAGAACGATCGACCAGCGTTTCATTATTTCTCGCCCAACGTCGTAGCTGACCCAGCGTAGGGCTGGCGGGACGCCTGCACAAGGAGCGAAGCGACAGCAGGCGGCATGACAGGCCGTCATCGCTTGGGTCCAGCGCCTTGTTCGGCTTGCTTTGGCCGCCGGATGTAGCGGCTGGGCATCGTGTGAAAGAATCCATCTGTTGGAACGGCCTTCTGAAAGTAGTGTGCGAGAGCTTCCGGGGTTCCTTTCTGAATGCTCCTGCCCAGCAATTCGAGCATCGGTAGCTTCTCCCCGTTCGGAATCGATATGGCGAGCTGTCCGGCAGCTGTAATCTCATAGGCGCAGGGAATCCACTTTCGCCCTCCCTTTTCCTTCGTCTCGTCCCCCGGAATCCAACGCATCCAGACGACATCCTGACCCGCGACTGCTGCGTGATGTCCGATCAGCTTGATCGTCGTCTGAACTTCGCCAGGCCGTGATTCAATCTGGATCGTGTAATGCGTATGGTCCTTCCGAGAGATTTTCAGCTGAGACTCATCCGATCCCTCCCATGCACCCAAGAGCCGCTCATCAATCTTCCGAGTTGGGACCTTCGAAATCGGATGCTCGAAAAGACAGCCGGAGACCAGAACGCTCACGATCAGGACGATCAAGATGCATGGTGGTTTCATTTTTCTGCCGAACGTC
>JABDMC010000002.1 GCA_013001695.1 Akkermansiaceae bacterium | reverse complement strand
CAGGTCGGCCTGTGCGTCGCGATTCCGAAGGGCAAGACGATGGAACTGGTGGTGCAGAAGGCGGTCGAGCTCGGGGTGGCCCGCATCCAGCCGCTCGTCACGGAGCGCACCGTGGTCAAGGTGCACGACGCCGGGAAGAAGCAGTCGAAGTGGCAGCGGGTCGCGCTGGAAGCGTGCAAGCAATGCGGGCAGAACGTGCTGCCGGTGGTGGCGGCGCCGCAGGCGGTGGGCGACTGGCTGCCGGGGCGCGGCGAGGGTGCCGCCGGGCTGGTGGCCTCCCTCGCCGGGGGGGCGCGGGAGTTTCGCGGCGTGTTGCGCGGATTCGCGGAGCCGCCCGCCGCGGTCGACCTGCTCATCGGGCCGGAAGGCGACTTCACCCCGGAGGAGATTGCCGCGGCGGTGGCGGCGGGGTTCGTCCCGGTGAGCCTTGGCGGCATCGTCCTCCGCGTCGAAACCGCGGCGCTCTACGCGCTGAGCGCACTGCGCTACGAGTTCGGGGCCTGACGGGGAGTGGACCGGGGCGCGCCGGGCCCGTCGTTCACACGATTTTCTCACTCCCGGCTGTGCACCGGGCGGGGCGCTCCGTATGACTGATGGCGTGCAGCCGTCCTCCACTGCGACCGGATCGGGCCCGGGGGTCGTGGCGCACATCCAGGGCGGCCTCGGGAACCAGTTGTTCTGCTATGCGGCGGCGCGGGCCCTGGCGCTGCGCAACGGCGTGCCGATCCGGATCAACACGCGGGACGGATTCCGGAGGGAGAAGTACGGGCGGGACTGCCTGCTGCGGCACCTGTGCATCGAGGCGCCCGAAGCGGGCTGGTGGGCCGGGTTCCGCGGTCCGCTCGGCCGCTGGCGGCGGTCGTGGGCCCGCCGGTGGAACCGCGCGAGGCCCCTCGAGCAACGCTCCCTGCTCCAGGAGCCCGCCGACCAGTCGTTTGATCCCGCCATCCGCGACCTTGCGGTCCGCGGGCCGGTGTATCTCGTCGGCTACTGGCAGCACGAGGAATACTTCGCGGATGCCGCCGCGACGCTGCGGGAGGAATTTCGGGTCCGTTCGCCGGAGGTGGCTCGGGCCGCCGGGGAGGTGGCGGCGATTGATCCCGGGAGCGATGCCGTGAGCCTCCACTGCCGGAGTTACGGGGAGGTCACGAATCTCAAGGACGGCATCCGCCTCGGCGCGGAGTACTATGCGAAGGCGCTGGACGCCATCGCCGAGCGGGTGCCCGGAGCGCAGGTCTTTTGCTTCAGCGATGATCCGGCATGGGCGCAGGACCTCCTGGAATCCGCAGCCCGCCCCGGGGCGAAGGGCGGGGCGCTTCCGGTGACCTTCATTTCCACGCCCGCGGAGGATGCCACCCGGGCGACGCTGATCGATTTCACGCTGATGAGCCGCTGCAAGCACCATGTCGTGGCCAACAGTTCGTTCAGCTGGTGGACGGCGTGGCTCGGCGAGCAGGGCGACTCGGTGGTCGTGGCCCCCGCGACGGGCCTGCTGGCGGATGGGGCGCGCTTCCCGGAGCGCTGGATCAAGGTGGAGGCGTAACGCACGGACGCCATGACGGAAGACCGACGGAATCCTGCCGCCATCCCCGGCCCCGCGGCCGCGGCGGTGGCCGGCATCGCGGAGCGTCTCGGTCCGGGGGTTCTGTTTCCCCTCAGCTACGCGGTCCCGCGGTCATTGATCGTGGAAGCGGTTCCGGAAAAGACGCGGCTCCTGGCGGGGGCCGCGGGGCGGGCGGACCCTGCGCGCGCCGGGGCGCAGGGTGCCTACCGGTTTGGCCCGGGCGAACAGGATGCCTATTACCGGCACTACCAGGAGAGTTGGTTCGCGGAGACCTGCCGCAAGGGCGGATGGGATTGCCTGCGCCACCTCGAGATCATGATGAACGGCACCATCCCGATCTTTGCCGGGCTGGAGGATTGCCCGGAATGGACTCTCGCGTCCTATCCCCGGGAACTTCTCCTGCAGATCCGGGAGCGCCACGCCCCGGTGCTGGCCGGGGGATCCGCCTCCGTCGACGACCTCGATGCCGGGTCCCTCCGGCGGGATGCCGAAGACCTGCTCGAGTTCACCCGCCGTCACCTGCACACCGAGGCGATGGCGCGCTACTTTCTCGCCTGCATGGGGGCCGCCGGGGCGCGGTCGGTCCTGTTCCTGACGCGGGTGAAGAAGCCCGATTACCTGTGCGAGATGCTGCTCCACGGCCTGCGGTCCGTGCTCGGCGAGGGGCTCGTCGATGTGGCGCGGCGCTGGTGGTTGTACGAGTCGGCCGCCCCCGAGGCGGTGGGAAGGCTTTACGGGAACGGCTTCACGTACACAAGGCATCTCGAGGACCGGGCCATCGACCGGGACCGGATCGCCTCGCGGATCCGCGCCCGGGAGTTCGACCTCGTCATCATGGCCAACATCGAGCGGGGGACGCCCTTCCTGAAACTGGTCCGGCAGCATTACCCGCGCGAGCGCGTCGCGATCGTGGACGGCGGCGATTACGAGCTGTTCCCCGGGCAGCCCGCGCGTCCGGCCACCCGCCGGCCGTGGCGCGACACCATTGCGGTTCCGGATGGCGCCCTGGCCGGGGCGGGGGTCATCTTCAAGCGCGAGATCAGCGAGGCCACGCTGCGCGCCTTCGAGGCGCGGCGCAGCGGCGGGTGAATGCGGTCACCACTTGTTCTCCGCCGCGGGGACCCGGTTCGGTATCGATTTGACAAGCCCCTCCCGCCCTTGTCTTCTTGCGAAGTCGCTCGAAGGGCGCCGAAGATGGCATGAATTTGTTCCTTCATCGCATCAAGCGGATGTTCCTGCGAAAGCGCTTCCTGAAGGAACCGTTCAAGGGGTCGGGAGATTACTGGGAGCGGCGCTACCAGGCGGCCGGCCATTCCGGATCGGGGTCCTACGGGCAGCTCGCCGAGTTCAAGGCGGAGGTGCTCAACGGCTTCGTCCGCGAGCACGGCATCGAGACCGTCATGGAACACGGCTGCGGCGATGGGAACCAGCTTCAGCTCGCGGATTACCCGGCCTACGTGGGTTACGACGTCAGCCGGACGGCCCTCGGGCATTGCCGCAAGCTGTTTGCCTCCGATTCCAGCAAGGAATTCCGCCACGTGGACGACTACGACGGGGCGCAGGCCGATTTGGCGCTCTCCCTCGACGTCATCTACCACCTCGTCGAGGACGAGACCTTCGACGCCCACATGAAGCGTCTTTTCGAGTCGGCACGGCGCTTTGCCATCATCTACTCGTCGGACATCGACGAGCCGTACCGGGAGGGGAGCCACGTGCGCAACCGGGCCTTCACGAAGTGGATCGAGGAGAACCGCCCGCCGTTCACCCTGGAGCGGCACATCCCGAACCGCTATCCCTTCGACGGGGAGGTGAAGACCGGATCGATGTCGGACTTCTTCATCTATCGCCGCATCGCCGACGGAACGCCAGTGCCCGGAGAGGCGGACTGAGCCCATGCGGGTCTGCCACTTTTGCGCGTCGGCCGGGATGGGGCGGGGGGATGTCTATGTCGATCTGGTCAATCGGATGGCGACCCACGGTTCGGGCCTTGAGCTCGCGCTCCTGGTCCCGTCCGGTGCGAAGGGCCTCGACCGGGTCGATCCGCAGGTTCAAGTCCTGAAGTATGGTGCCGGGGGCGGGCGGCTGAACCCGTTCCTCTGGCGCGAGGTGGCGAAGTTGATCCGCTCCTTCCGACCGGACCTCGTCCACACGCATTTCGCGAAGGCGACCGCGATTTACCGGCAGGTCCATCGATGGACGCGGATTCCCTACGTCGCCACGAAGCACAATCCGCGGCGCGGGGCGGCTTACCGGAAGGTTCCGCACGTCATCGCCGTGAGCGAGGCGGTGCGCGACAGCATTCCTCACAACCGGGTCCGGGTGATCTACAACGGCCTCGTTCCGGATGAGACCGTCACCCCGGTGCGGCGGACCGGGCCTCGCCCGCTGCAGATCCTGAATGTGGGGAGGCTGGAGCCCGTGAAGGGCCAGGACCGGCTGATCGAGGCCCTCGCGGCGTGTGGGGCGGACTGGCACCTGACCATCCTGGGCGAAGGGCCCTACCGGGCGAACCTCGAGAAGCTCGCAGCGGGCCTCGGGGTGGGTGAGCGGGTCGCCCTTCCCGGGTACCGGGCGGACGCGCCGGCGGCGATGGCGGCGTGCGACGTATTCATCCAGGCGTCCCATTCGGAAGGCTTCGGGGTGGCCCTCCTCGAGGCCATGCATTACGCGCCCCTTGCCGTGTCCACTCCGGTGGGCCTCGCCGCGGAAGTGTTTCCGGACTGGCTCTGCTGGGACCCCGGCGATGCCAACTCCCTCGGGGAAATCCTGAAGGAGGCCGATTCCCTCGCCGAACGCTTCGAGGTCTGGGCCCGGGAGATTCGTCCGCGCTTCCATCTCGATTCCTGTGTCCGCGAACACACCGGGTTTTACCGGGAGATCGCCGTCCCCCCTCGACGGCCGGACGGGGACGGCGGATCCTGATCGTTGACAGGGGATCGCTCGAAGAGAAACAGCCCGCAGCCATAATCGAGGAAGAGCGCCTCCGCAGGGTCCGCATCCTGCTCCCACTCAATCGCATCACCGTCCCGGATCAGCGAAAACTCGATGAGCTTCAATTCCGGAACGGCGTCAATGATCTGTAGAGGGTCGAAAATCCGGTGGGCGTGGAAGACGACCCGCGGTCGTCCGCATGGTGTGCCAATCAAGAGGCGTCCCCCGGGCGCAAGCACCCGCTGCAGTTCTTCCAGGGCCCGTGTCCAGCCAGCGGGGTCTATCGGTTCGCCGTAGCGCCCGAGGCCGATATGTTCGATGACGTGCAGGCTGCTCAGGCTGATCACCTCGTGGTCGCCGAATGGCAAATCCTGAATGCTACCTTCAATCCCCGTGAGCCTTGGGATTCTGGATTCAAGGGGACGGATGTCCACGTACTCCACGGGGCAAAACGTGGCAACATGGGCCACAAACCCATCGACCCGGCTCCCAACATCGACGTGCTTCGCCGGGCACTTCTCAAAAACGCGCCGGCCGGCCCAGAGGTCCTGCAGGAAGTAGTGCCCCCTGGCATTGCCGGCCGTGGCGTGACGGTCTCGCAGGCAGGCCTTGATCTCCGAGGGATCCGCCCGCCATTCGGGAGGGGCAGTGCGTTGCCATTCCCGGTAGCACTGGAGAAACCACATGGCATCTCGCGGCCGGCGCAGGACCTGGCCGCCGAACTTGACAAACCCGCGAACGTACTTCAGCGGATTCTGGATCATATCGGCGATATTCCGTGGCAGCATTGGTCGGCGCAAGGCAATTCAGGAGCGCCGTTCGCTTTGCCGTGCTCGGAGGGGACTCTCCCGTATTGGACCGGGCGCCGAATCAGAGGGGGTAACCCATCTTCTGCAGCCAGTCGCCAAGTTCGTCGGCGATGTCCGCCTGCAACCCCTTTGGAAGCACTCGCCGCCACGCCCCGGCGCCGGTTCCGGTCCGGTGTCCGCCGTGGAGAAGGGTGACCGGGTCGTGTCCGATGGCGGGTCGCTCCTCGACATGGCTGGCGGGGAGCGCCGCGACGAGTTCCTGCGGGTCCATATCGAAATCGAGGGTTTTGAGAACCTCCGCCGCGGCAGCAGTTGGGTCGGACGCAAAATCTTCGAACCGGAGGACGAGGTCGGCGCGGGGCAGACCCCGGCCGCACAAATCGGCGTGCCACCGGGCGAGTTTGAGGCTTGGAGGGGTGCCGAATTTCCGTTGTCCGGATACCATGGCATCCCGCGGGTCGCGGTAGCTGAAGATGATCGTGTCCGCGGCGGCCAGGAGCATGGGGTGGGGGTCGTGGGTCTTGATGAGATAGTTTTGTCCCCGGCGATGCTGATGAAGGTCGCCCTCCCATGCGAGGACCAGGTCCGGGGTGCCGGACTGTTCGAGGGCGAGGCGCGCGAGATTATAAACCAGCGTGGAGGCCGACCGGGGCGTTCCCCAGGTCAGGATCACGCGGTCCGCGCCGGACATGTGACGACGCAAGGCGAGGTGCTTAAGAAAACGTGGTAGTTTCAATGGACCGGGCAGAACTCATTACAGCGGGCCATGCGGAATGACATCCGTTGCGGGTGGGCAAATGATTCAGGGCGGGGAAAGTCGCACGCTATCGGAGCGGTGATCCGCATCATCGGTTCGGGTTGGCTGGGTCGGTGGGGGTGCGATGCAGCTTGGCCATGCCAGTAACTCTTTGCGGAGAGTATTGCCACCGGCGGACGTGGAGTGTCAAGGCATGTGTGCCGATATGCCGGCGGGACGCCCTCGTGGGTCGGGAGTTCGCACCGGTCCGCCGGTTGACAGCCGCGACGATACAGACAACTCTCCCACCATCGACAGATGGAGAGAGTGAGCGGTGCCGGGCCAATTCGCATCAAGTTGCTGGGCAAGTGGAAGCCCGGGAACGACGGCGCGGGATGGCGGAAGCGCTTTCCCGGCGGGGAGACCCGCTGGGAGAACTGCGAGTTCATCATGGACCGCGACGAGCGGGATTACGACTGGCTGGTGGTGTGGGACGACCTTCCCTCGGTGGCCGGGGAGCGGCACACCCTCTGGGAGGAGGAGCTCGCCTGTCCGCGGGAACACACCCTGCTGGTCACCACCGAACCGTCGACCATCAAGTCCTACGGGTCGCGCTTCCTGCGGCAGTTCGGGTGGGTGCTCACCAGCCAGGAGCCGTGGGCCATCGGAAACCATCCGGGCGGGATTTACCGGCAGACCGGGTACGTCTGGTATTACGCCCACAACGAGCCGCGCGGGAGCTACGACGCGATCCGGGAGCACGTGCCGCTCGACAAGACCGGGGAGATCTCGGCGGTGTGCTCCACCAAGCGGCAACGCCACACCCTGCACCGGCGGCGATATGATTTCGTGATGGGGCTCAAGGAGCGTCTTCCCGGGATGGAGTTGTTCGGGCGGGGGATTCGTTTCGTGGAGGACAAGGCCGATGCCCTCGACCCGTTCAAGTACCACGTCGCCATCGAGAACTTCCACGGTCCGCACCATTGGACCGAGAAGCTCGCCGACCCGTTCCTCGGGGCCTGCATGCCGGTCTACTACGGGTGCCCGAATGCCGAGGACTACTTTCCCGCGGAGAGTTTCCTGCGGATCGACCTCGCCGACGTGGAGGCCTCGGCGGAGACGATCCGCAAGGCGATCCGCGACGATCTCTACGGGAAGCACCGCGACGCGGTCCTCGAGAGCCGCCGCCGGGTGCTCGAGGAGTACGGGCCGGTCGCCAACCTCAGCCGCGTCATCAACGAGCGGCACGATCCGGCGGCGCCGGCGGCGCCGGCCGGGGCGGCCATTGCGAGCCGCCACCTCCTGCGGCGAAAGTCGTGGGTGTGCGCCGTGGCGGATTTCGCGGAAAAGACGCGCGCCTCGCTCCGCCACAAGGGCCAGCGGGCGTAGGGGGTTCGTGGCGTGACCGTCCCGGTCATGGTTGGCCGGGCCGCCGTCCGGGCGGGAAATCTGGCCGCTTCGCGGTCCCCCTTTGATCATGACCGGGACGGTCAGGCCACGTTTTCGGGGCGGTCAGCGGGTCCGCAGGCCGCCGCCGGCGGCTTCTTGCTGGAAGTCGCGGTAGGTGGCGACGAGTCCCTCGCGGAGGGGGATGCGGGGTTCCCAGCCGAAGGAGCGGATGAGGCTGTTGTCGGTCACCTTGCGCGGGGTGCCGTCGGGTTTCCCGGTATCCTGCACGAGCTTGCCCTCGAAGCCGACCACCTCGGCGACGAGTTCCGCGAGGTCCCGGATCGAGATCTCGCTGCCGGTGCCGATGTTGACGAGGTCGGGCGGGTCCTCGAGGCCGAGGAGGTGCAGAACGCCCGCGGCGAGGTCGTCGACGTGGAGGAACTCCCGCAGGGGCGTCCCGGTTCCCCAGAGCACCACTTCGGAGGCCCCCGCTTCCTTGGCCTCGTGAAAGCGGCGGAGGAGGGCCGGGATCACGTGGGAGTTCTCGGGATGATAGTTGTCCCCGGGTCCGTAGAGGTTGCACGGCATGGCGGAGTGGAAGATGCACCCGTGCTGCCTCCGGTAGTACTCGCACAACTTGAGCCCCGCGATCTTTGCCACCGCATAGGCTTCGTTGGTCGGTTCCAGCGGACCGGTCAGCAGCGAGTCCTCCGGGATCGGCTGCGGGGCGTGCTTCGGGTAGATGCAGGTGCTCCCCAGGAAGAGGAGGCGCCGCACGCCGGTGCGCCACGCCGCCTCGACCAGGTTCGCGGCGATCATCAAGTTGTCGTAGAGAAAGTCCGCCGGATACGAATCATTGGCGTGGATGCCGCCCACCTTGGCGGCCGCGATGATCACGGCGTCGGGCCGCTTCTCCGCCAGGAAGGCCTCCACCGGTTCCTGCCGCCGCAGGTCGAGCTCCGCGCTCGTGGCGGTCACCACGTTCCGGAACCCGTCGCTTTCGAGCCGCCGCAGGAGGGCCCCGCCGACCATCCCGCGGTGGCCGGCGACGTAAATCCTGTCGGATTCAGTCAGCATGGCCGGTGGCGGTCTCGGCGGCGGCGTGGGCCACCTTCTCGGCGCGCAGTTCCGCGGCGAGGGATTCCTCCGCCTCGCGGTGGGCCTTCTCGCGGCGGGCGAGGTCCATGTCGGCCTCGACCATGATCCGCGTCAGTTCCTTGAAGCCGACCTTCGGCTCCCAGCCGAGTTTCTCCCGCGCCTTCGTCGGGTCGCCGATCAGCAACTCCACCTCCGCGGGCCGCTCGTAACGCTTGTCGTAGTGGACGTACTTCTCGTAGTCGAGGTCGAGCGCCCCGAAGGCCTCCACCACGAACTCCTTGACGGAGTGCGTCTCGCCGGTGGCCACCACGTAGTCGTCGGGTTCGTCCTGCTGGAGCATCAGCCACATCATCTCGACGTACTCCTTGGCGTACCCCCAGTCGCGCTTGGCATCGAGGTTGCCGAGGTAGAGGGCGTCCTGGAGGCCGAGCTTGATCCGCGTCGCGGCGCGCGTGATCTTGCGCGTCACGAAGGTTTCGCCCCGGCGGGGGGATTCGTGGTTGAAGAGGATCCCGTTGGAGGCGTGGAGCCCGTAGGATTCGCGGTTGTTCACCGTCAGCCAGTGGGCGTAGACCTTGGCGCACGCGTAGGGGGAACGCGGGTAGAACGGGGTCGTCTCGCTCTGCGGGACCTCGCGCACCTTCCCGTACATCTCCGACGAGGAGGCCTGGTAGTAACGGACCTTGTCGACGAGTTGCGCCTCCCGGATGGCCTCCAGGATGCGCAGGGCCCCGAGGCCGACGATGTCCCCGGTGGATTCGGGGACCTCGAACGACACCCGCACGTGGCTCTGGGCGCCGAGGTTGTAGATTTCGTCGGGGTGGAGGTCGTAGAGGAGCTTCACGAGGGCCGTCGAGTCGGTCAGGTCCCCGTAGTGCAGGATGAGCTTGGCGTCCTTGTAATGGGGATCGGTGTAGATGTGATCGATCCTTTGCGTGTTGAAGTTCGAGGCGCGGCGAATGATGCCGTGCACTTCGTACCCCTTCTCGAGGAGGAATTCGGCCAGGTATGACCCGTCCTGGCCCGTGATGCCTGTAATGAGTGCCCGCTTCATCGCTTGATCTCGGGTGGTTGTGGCGCAGCAGCGCGCTGATGGCAAGCGCCTTGTCGCCCCGTGCGCCCGTCCCGCGGGGCCCGGGCGGGATATCCTGCAGGGGCGCCCCGGCGGACGGGGGCGGCCGCCGCTCACCGCGCCGCCTCCTGGGTATTGTTAGAAACGATCTTGCCGCGATCGAATTCGAGGACGCGGTCCGCGATCCTGGTGGTGCTGAGCCGGTGGGCGATGATGATGGTGGTGCGTCCCTTGATGAGTTCCGCGAGGGCCTCCTGGATGTGGGCCTCGCTGACGCTGTCGAGGGCGCTGGTGGCCTCGTCGAGGATGAGGACCGGGGCATCCTTCAGGAAGGCCCGCGCCAGGGCGATGCGCTGGCGCTGTCCGCCGGAGAGTCGCGTGCCCTTCTCGGAGACCTCGGTGTCGTAGCCGTCGGGCAGCTCCAGGATGAACTCGTGCGCGTGGGCCCTGCGGGCCGCTTCCTCGACCTCGGCCTTCCCCGCCTCGAGTTTCCCGAGGAGGATGTTCTCGTAGATCGTTCCGCTGAAGAGGATCGGCATCTGCGGAACGACGGCGATGCGGTTCCGCAGGTCGGCCTTGTTCCACCGCCGCACGTCGACCCCGTCGAGCGAGACGCTTCCGCTGTCGACGTCGAAGAGCCGGGGAATCAGGTTCGCGAAGGTCGATTTCCCGCCGCCGCTCGGGCCCACCAGCGCCACGCACTGGCCCGGGGGGATTTCCACCGTGATCCCGCGGAGGACCTCCTCCTGCGCGTAGGAAAAGCGGACCTCGTCGAACCGGATCTCGCCGCGGGTGCCGTCGGCGTGGTGCGGGTCGGTCGTTTCGGGAAGGTGGTCTTCGGCCTCGAGGATCTCCTCGATGCGGTTCAGGGCGCCCTCGCCCTGGCGGAACATGGCGTGAATCCTCCCCAGCTTCTTCACCGGTTCGTAGGCCATGTAGAGCGCCATCCCCGCCGCCACGAAGCTCGCCTGGCTCATGCCGTTCTTGACGCCGAGGTAGAGGGCGATCGCAAAGCCGACGGCCGCCACGACCTCGATCGACGGGGAGATGGCCTCGCGGTACTTGACGATCTTCGCGGAGAGACGCAGCAGTTCCCCGATCATGCGCCCGAAGCGCGACGACTCGCGTTCCTGGAGGTTGTAGGCGCGCACCTCGATGGGCGACTGGAGGTTCTCCGCCAGCATGGCGCTCACCCCGCCGGTTTCGCGCTGCAGCGCCTCGGCGCGCTTCTTGAGCTTGCGCCCCGCGAGCCGGATCGGGAGGACGCACAGGGGCACGCTGCCGAGGGCGATGAGGACCACGAACATCCCCTCCTCGTTGACGGCCTCGACGATCAGGAAGGTGAGCGCCGCCACGAGGGTGGCCGGTTGCTTGATGAGGTCGCTGCTGGTCTGCGAAATCACCTGCCGGAGGATCTCGGTGTCACCGAGGAGCCGGGCGAGGAGGTCGCCGGAGCGGTGCTTCTGGAAGAACGAGACCGGGAGGGACTGGAGCTTGGCGAATGTCTCGGCCCGCAGCGATTCCAGCACGCGGAACCCGCAGTAGTTGATGAGGTAGCTGTTGAGGTAGCCGCCGAGGCCGCGCACGAGGAACATCAGGGGAATCCAGATGCAGCTCAGCATGAGGATCGCGTTCGGATCGAGGGCGCCGAGGAACGACTCCAGGGTGTCGACGTACCACTGGCTTTGTTCCCCGTCGGCATCCTCCCCGAAGAGGAGGGGCACGACCACCTTGGTGACCAGGGGCAAGCCCAGTCCGCTGGCCACGCTGTAAAGGAGGCCGGCGAAGATCCCCGCCGCGAAGTGCCAGCGAACCGGTTTGAGGTATCGCAGGTATGGCCAGAATCGTTTCATCGGGATCGCGGTCCGGCCGGGCGGAGGCGCGGCCGGAATGTATCAGAAGCGGATCGTCGCCGACAGGACGCAGTTTCCATGGAGGCCGGTCCCGGCGTCAGCGGAGCAGAGCTTCGTAGACCGCGACGGTTCCGGCCAGCATCTTCTCGCGGGTGAACGGGTGGTCCGGCGCGATGGCCGGGGGGGCGTCGAGGAAGCGGCGCGTGCGTTCGCAGAGGGCGTCATGGTCGTGCCGGGGCACGCCGCCCTCGGGAAGGAGGGCCTGCAGGATCTCGCCCGCCCCGCCGTGGTCGTATCCGATGACGGGCGTCCCGAGGGCGAGCGATTCCAGCACGGTGCGCCCGAACGACTCGGGTTTCTGGCTGAGCGAATAGCTGATGGTGGCGAGGGCGAGGATCTCCCGCAGGTCGGATCGTTCCCCCGCGAGGGTGACCCGGCCGTCGAGTCCCAGCGTCGCGATTTCTTCGGCCACTTCCCGGCCGTAGGCTTCCTTGCCGGGAGCCACCCCGCCGGCGATGACGCCGTGGAGGTCCGGGTATTCGGGAGCGAGCGCCTGCAGCAGGCGGAGGAAATCGTGGTGCCCCTTCAGCCGCGTCACCCGGCCGGGCAGGACGAGGAGGCGCTTGCCGTCCGTGGCGGGAAACTCGCGGTGCCACGACGCCAGCCAGTCGTCGGGCGGGCGGAAGTCGCGGGGGTATTCGGATGGATCGATGCCGCGGTGGATGACGACGAGATTTTCCTCCGGGCACCCCGGGTAGTTCTGCCGCACGAATTCCCGGATGGCGTTCGAGACGCAGATGACCCGCTCTCCCCGCGTCATGATGCGCGAGTAGGCGTTGACCGAGTTGAAGCCGTGCACGGTGGTGACGAAGCGGGGGCGCGAGGCCGGGTCCATCTTCCTCCACGCCAGGAAGGCCAGCCACGCCGGCAGGCGCGAGCGCGCGTGGATGATGTCCGGACGCTCTTCCGCGAAGATCCTCCGCAGGGGCCGCACCTCCCGGAGCGAGAGGGGGCTCTTCCGGTGCACCGGGCGGGTGAGGTGGCGGCTGCCATCCGCCTCCAGGGTGGCCACGAGGCGCCCGCCGTTCGAGATCACGAGGGATTCATGGCCTTCCTGCACGAGGTGGCGGCCCAGCTCGAGGGTCCCGCGCTCGACACCGCCGGAATTCAGTTCGGGTAGGAGCTGCAGGACTTTCACGACAGCGACGGGAAGAAGCGGGTCACCACCTCGGTGGCGCAGCGCGATGCCTCGTGGAGCGGTTCGGGCGGGGCGGGCAGGGGGCCGCCGTCCCAGTCGGCGTAGGCGGTCACCCATCCGGTCTCGCGGAGCTGCTGCACGCCGCGGACGAGGCGGCTGCGGGGGTTGCGCACCGGGACCGGCAGGAGTCCGACCCCGCACCTTGCGGTGAGGGCCTCGTAGATCATCGACATGCTGTCCTCCGTGACCCAGACCTCGCGGGCGGTGGCGAGGGTGGCCGGGAGCCAGTCGGGGCCGGTGTCGCGGTGGGAGAAGAGGGTGAATCCCGTGCCCGGCAGGGCCGCGAGGAACTCCGCGGGGGTGCGGCGCGAGTCGGTCAGTTGCCACGCCAGCCCGTTGCCGCCGCCGGTGATTTTCTCGATGGCGGCGCAGAGGATGTCTTCATCCCAGCCGAAGTGCTTCGACGGCCCCCCGACGAGGATGAGCCCGGTGTCCTCCTTCGGCGGGAGGTCGGCCGGGATGCGGTTCAGCATCCCGCGGGTCGGCAGGATGTTGTCGGCCGGGGGACGGTCGCCGCCGAGGTCGTGGCGCGGGATGAGGCAGAGGTCGAAGAAGGCCGCCGGAAGGGTCGGCTTCATGAGGACCACCGAGAGGCAGCCGAAGCGCCGCGCCACCGCGAGGATCGCCCCGTGGGTCCCGTGCCCGGCCCCCATGACGAGCGCGGGCCGCTCCGCCTCGTCGAGCGAGTCCAGCAGCGCGCGCCAACGGAAATCCGCGATCGGGATGGACTTGATCTCGAACGGCGCCATCGCCTCGAGCGCCTCGGCGAGGGCCGCGGACTGGTTCTCGTGCCCGGGCTTCCCGTCGGTGAAGCGCCAGATCATGGGTGCGCGGTCGGCTGCCATGGGTCGTTCCCTAGCCGGTGGGGATGGATCCCGGGCGCCGCGTCACCGGTATGCAGAAACCAATCACCCCCACGAAGATGAAATAGCACGAGAGGAGCTCGAGGTAGCCGCGGCAGATGCGGGGCAGGTCCGGAGGGAAATCCGACTCGAGCGTGGCCTGCCAGAAGGCCCGCGACCCGAAGAAGTGCCCGAAGACGTAGATGATGATGAGGGCCGCGGCGATGAAGCCGGACGAGGGATGGCGGGCCGCGAAGCCGATGAAGCGCAGCGTTTCCCGGCGGTGCCGGGCGAACTTCCAGGCGGCCACCAGGACAAAGGGAAGAAACACCCAGCCCGACGTTTTCCCGGGGAGGATGACGGCCAGGCCGTTCTCGAGCTCGGCCACCGCGGCGGCGATCACGGCGAAGCTCAGTCCCTGGTAGATCGGGCGGAAGCGCCCGGCGTGCGCGGCCCCCGCGAGGAGGAAGGCGGCGCTGGCCGACAGCAGGACGACCTGCAGGAGTTCCACCGCGCCGTCCTCGACGGTCAGCGAGGACGGCCCGCGGGGCAGCCAGGCGGGGAAGAGGACGAGAACCGAGCCGAGCGAGATCAGGAGCGCCAGCCCCACGGTGCTCTTCCAGTTCGAGGAGAATGGAGGGTCGTCGGGCAGGTGATTCGGGGGTGGCGGATTGCGGAGTGGCCGGCACGGATCGGCCCGGCCGGAATGGCGGCTGGTGCCCCGGAGAGGAATCGAACCTCTATCTAAGGTTTAGGAAACCCTTGTTCTATCCGTTGAACTACCGGGGCCGACCGCGGGCGGATGGTAACGGCTATCACGGTCGATTGGCAAGAGGGGGGTCCGGGGCCTCCGGGGTTCGCGATGGGCCGACCGGGCCGGGCCGGTCGGGCGCCCGGGCCGGCCGGCAGCGGTTCCCGGAGGGCGGGGCCGCGGTTCGGGATTGCAGAGGGGCGGCGGGGAGCCTAGGGTGCGCGCCCGGCGCTGATGGACACAGCCAGCAAACAAGTCTATCTCTACGACACCACCCTGCGTGACGGGACGCAAGGGGAGGGGTTTCAATTGTCCGGGCTCGACAAGCTGCGCATCGCGCACCGCCTCGACGAGTTCGGGGTGGATTACATCGAGGGCGGCTGGCCCGGTTCCAACCCGAAGGACGTCGAGTTCTTCCAGGAGGCGGCGAAGCACGAGTGGAAGCACGCCAAGATCGCGGCCTTCGGGTCGACCCGCCGGGCCGACAAGAAGGTCGGGGAGGATGCCCAGGTGCAGTTGCTGCTCGACGCCCGGACGCCGGTGGTGACGATTTTCGGGAAGAGCTGGAAGCTGCACGTCACGGAGGTCCTGCGGACCACGCCGGAGGAGAACTGCGCCATGATCCGCGACACCGTGAAGTACCTCAAGGAGGCCGGCCGGGAGGTGATTTACGATGCGGAGCACTTTTTCGACGGCTACAAGGACGACCCCGAGTACGCCCTGCAGACCCTCGAGGCCGCGGCGGAAGGCGGCGCGGATTTCATCGTTCCCTGCGATACCAACGGGGGCACCCTCCCGGCGGAAATCGCCGAAATCTGCCGGGCGGTGAAGGAGCGTGTCCCGGCGGTGCCCTTCGGCATCCACACCCACAACGATTGCGAGCTCGGCCCGGCCAATGCCCTCGCCGCGGTGGAGGTCGGGGCGGTGCAGGTCCAGGGGACCATGAACGGCTACGGCGAGCGCACCGGAAACTGCAACATGACGTCCGTCATCCCGCTCCTCCAGTTGAAGATGGGGATCAAGGTGGTCGACGACCTCAGCAAGCTTCGCGAGTTGTCCTACTTCGTCGATGACGTCGCCAACAACCCGCACTACAGCCGCGCCCCCTTCGTGGGCCGGACCGCCTTCTCCCACAAGGGCGGAATGCACGTCAACGCCGTGCAGAAGGTCGCCCACAGCTACGAGCACATCCGCCCGGAGGAGGTCGGCAACGAGCAGTTCATCCTGGTGAGCGAGCTCTCCGGGCAGTCGAACATCCTCATGAAGGCCGAGGAGATCGGCCTCCCGCTCGACAAGGGCAGCAGCGAGGCCCGGGCCGTCCTGCAGAAGGTCAAGGAACTCGAAAACGAGGGATACTCGTACGAGGCGGCGGGCGGCTCGCTCGAACTCCTCATCCGGCGCGAGATCGGCGACTACGAGAAGCCGTGGAAGCTGAATGAATACCACTGCAGCTTCCGCCAGTACCGCGACGGGCACCCGGCGGTGTGCGAGGCGACCGTGAAGCTGGAGGTCGACGGCACCCCGGAGCACACCGTCTCCGAGGGGCACGGGGTGGTGAACGCCCTCGACAAGGCCCTCCGGCGCGCCCTCCGCCCGTTCTACCCGGAGGTCGACCAGGTCTCGCTCATCGACTACAAGGTGCGCATCATCGACGGCGCCGAGGCCACCGCCGCCAAGACCCGGGTCCTCATCGTGCATACCGACGGGGAGCGCAGCTGGGGGACGGTGGGCGTCTCGGACAGCATCATCGAAGCCAGCTGGATCGCCCTCACGGACGGCATCGACCTGTTCCTGCAGCGCCGGAGGTAGCGGCCGCGGGGGCGGCGTCCTGAAACATCCGGGCGGGCGGGGTCGTAAGGGAGAGCCGCTATGAGGATTTCAAGCATCGCGGTTCTGGCAGGCATGGTTGTTTCGGGATGGTGCTGGGCGCACGGGGACGGTCACGACGTGGAGCTCTTCAACGGGAAGGACCTCGGCGGCTGGAAAGTCCCGGAGAACAACATCTGGTGGTCGGTCGAGGAGGGCACCATCGTGGCGAAAAGCGGCCCGAAGAAGAAGGGCTCCATCCTCTGGACGGAGGAGTCGTTCAAGGACTTCATCGTGGAAGCCGAGTTCCGGTTCGACGGGACCGGGGATTCGGGGATCTTCCTCCGCAATTCCAAGGAGCAGATCCAGATCGGGATCTCGGGGTCGCTCAAGCGCGACATGACCTGCTCGCCCTACATCGCCGGCAAGGGCTACCCGGTGGAGGCCGAGGAGGCGAAGGGAACCAAGGGGGTCAAGGGGCTCCTGAAAATCGATGCCTGGAACAAGCTGCAGGTGCGGGTGACCGGGCCGAAGTACGAGGTGAAGCTGAACGGGAAACAGGTCATGACCTACGTGTCGGAGACCGCCCCGAAGGAAGGCCCGGTGGGCCTGCAGCTCCACGCCGGCAAGGACATGAAGATCGAGTTCCGCAATGTGTTCCTGCGGAAGCTCGGCGGGCATTGATCCACCCGGCGCGGGGCGCGATGGGCACCCGGTCCGGGGGATCCGGACGCTAGCGGAAGAGCTTCAGCGATCCGAGGCCGCCGTCGAGGCGCAGGACTTCCCCGGTCATGAACCCCGAGTCCGGGGAGAGGAGGTAGCCGACGGTTCGCGCCACCTCGGCGGGATCGCCGATGCGCTGGAGCGGATGACGATGTTCGGCGGCCTCGCGCTTGGCCTCGGTGTTGAGGAGGGATTCCGCGAGGGTCGTGTCGGTGAGCGACGGGGCGATGATGTTGACCCGGATGCCGGGAGCCAGTTCGGCGGCGAGCGAGCGGGCGAGGCCTTCCACGGCGCCCTTGGCGGCCGCGATGGAGGCATGAAAGGGCATTCCGGTGCCGACCGCCACGGTGGAGAAGAGGACCACCGACGCCTGCCCGGCGTTCTTGAGGGCGGGAAGGGCCTGCTGGATGACCCGGGCCGCCCCGAGGCAGTTCACTTCAAAGTCCGCGCGGAAGTCGTCCACGTCGAGCCGGTGAAAGGGCTTCAGGTTGATGGTGCCGGGGAAGTAGACGAGACCGTGCAGGGTCTCCGGCAGGGTGAGTTCGGGAACCGCCGCGGCATCGAAGGGCTGGACCGGAATCCCGAGGTTCTCGAGGGGACCGGGGGTGCGGGCCGCGGCCGACAGGGACCAGCCGGTTTCCTGGAGGTGGGTCGCGGTGGCGGCCCCCATTCCGGAATTGCCGCCGATGAGAAGTGCGTGCTTGGGCATCACGGCAAGGTGGACGATCTATCCGTCCTGTCCAGCAGACAAAAAAGAACCGCCGGTCACCCGGCGGTCCCTTGAAATTGTCGGCGATGCAGGCTCAGGCGACCAGGGCAAGCTCGGCCTCGTCCTTCTCCTCTTCGTCCTTCTTGTGCTTGTCGCACTTCTTGCAGGCGATGAGCTCGGCCTCGTCCTTCTCCTCCTCGTCCTTCTTGTGCTTGTCGCACTTCTTGCAGGCGATGAGTTCGGCCTCGTCCTTCTCCTCGTCATCCTTCTTGTGCTTGTCGCACTTCTTGCAGGCGATGGCCTGGGGGGACGTGGTGAGGATGCCGGAGCTCAAGGCGACCGCCGCAAACAAGAAGGCGGCAACAAACGCAGTGGCAATAATCTTCATGGTTCTCTGGTTGTGGGTTGGGATGTATTCGGCCCGGTTTCTGCCCCGGGTTCGCAAACATTACGGGTATTAAACCGCCCCGCAAGGATGGATGTTGCGCGGAATGGGCCGAAATCTACCGATTTACCCCGATCCCGGAGGGGGCGTCCCCCCGGGGCCAAACCCCTGTCCAGGGGGTTGGCGGTCAATCTCTTGGGAAAGAGGTGCTCAGTCCCCGCGGCGGCCGGATCCCCGGGGCCGGGGAAAGAGCCGCCGATGCTGCTCCAGGACGCGGCGCAGCTTGGCGATGGGCATGGGATGGTCGTCGACCCGCAGGTCGCGAAAGCGGTCATTGAAGGCGCCGTAGCCCCATCCTTTCCGCACCACGAGGAGCGCCGCGGATTGGCGACCCCGGCGGTCGCCCCCGGCGGCCTGCCCGGCGGTGAGGGCGGCGAGGAGGCGATCCGCGAGCGGGCCCGCGGCCTTTTCGAAGGCCCGGGCCATGGCGTCCACGACCTCCGGACCGGCGAGGAGGTTTCCCTGCACGGCGAAGTTCTTCCCGGTCCTGCCGCCCGCCCACGGGAGGCATTCCGCCCCGGTGAAGGTGGCGGTCCGGCCGGCGGCGTCGACGATGCCGGCCTGGCGACGCGGCTTGCCGGGATCGGCGCGCGTCAGGATCTCCAGCGCTTCCTCCGGGCGGGTGCCCCGGGCGAGAAGCGCCAACCCGTCGGGGCCAAAGGTCGTGTTGGCCGCCGACTGCGTCGCGACGGCGCCCACCCCGGCCCGCGCCCAGGGAACCACCGCACCCACCGCCGGAAATTTCGATGCCACCGCGACGCCCAGTTCCCCCGTCTCCGGATCGCAGGCCACGATCGAGAAGGTCGACAGCAGCGGTTCCGCGGCCGTCACCGCAACCGCCGCCAGCAGCGCGGCGCCAATCTGGACAGGTGTTCTGCGGGTCATGGCGTCGGGTTTCGTGGTGGCGATCCCGCCGTCACCATCCGGGCGGGGAGCCCGCCATCCCCCGCGGCGTCAATACGAGCGCCCCCAGATGGCATATTGCCCGGTGGGTTGGCCGGTGACGATGCAGTCCCGGGGTTCGCTCTCGGGGCGGATCGACCCGGCCGGAACCATGCACCGGATCGAGATCTTGTGTTCCTTGGAAAGTTCCTCCTCCTGCTCGCGGGATCCGGCCCACGGGGTGAGAAGCCAGTGGGCGTCCGGGTGCGACCAATGCTGCGCAAACTGCGGCAGCTCGGTGCAGTCCTCGATGTTCGCGTCGCGAAAATCGGTCAGGCGCTGCAGGAGGTTCTGGTGGATGGAGGCGAGGGTTTCGGTGATGTTGCGCAGGAAATCCTCGCGCTCCACGAACTGCTTCTCGTTGGCCGGTTGGTCGCGGCGCTGCACGCAGACCTTGCGGCTCTCGATGTCGCGGGGTCCGATCTCGAGGCGGATCGGGACACCCTTCTTGATCCATTCCCATTTCTTCACCCCGCCGCCGAGGTCCCGCGTGTCGACGTGCACCCGCACCGGTTCCCCATGGTAGGTCTCTTCGCGCCGGATCGTCTCGGCGAGGGCCTGGCAGGATTCGAGGACCGCCTCCCGCGTCTCCTCCTTGGGCGTCACGGGAATGATGACGACGTGCTGCGGCGCGACACGGGGCGGAAGAACGAGCCCGTCGTCGTCGGCGTGGGCCATGATGAGCGTCCCGATGAGGCGCGTCGACACCCCCCACGAGGTGGTGTGCACGAACTCCTCCTTGCCGTCGCGGCCCGTGAAGCTGATGTCCTGGGCCTTGGCGAAGTTCTGTCCGAGATAGTGCGAGGTCCCCGCCTGGATGGCCTTCTTGTCCTGCACCATGGCCTCGATGGTCAGGGTCATTTCCGCCCCGGGGAA
This sequence comes from Akkermansiaceae bacterium, assembly GCA_013001695.1. GTDB lineage: Bacteria > Verrucomicrobiota > Verrucomicrobiia > Verrucomicrobiales > Akkermansiaceae > Roseibacillus_B. The sequence goes on along the minus strand of JABDMC010000002.1, from coordinate 518 downwards.
GCGCTCCGCCTCGGTCTTTTCGCCGGCGATGACCGGGATGGCGAGGTGGTCGCTCAGGAACTCCTCGTAGAGCCGGTGGATCATGCGCGCCTCCTCGACGGCCTCCTCCTTCGTTTCGTGGGCGGTGTGCCCTTCCTGCCAGAGGAATTCCGCGGTGCGCAGGAAGAGCCGCGGGCGCATCTCCCAGCGCATCACGTTCGCCCACTGGTTGATGAGCAGCGGGAGGTCGCGATAGCTCTCCACCCAGCGCGAAAAGGCCGCCCCGATGATGGTCTCCGAGGTGGGGCGGATCACGTAGGGCTCGGTGAGCTTGCCGGTCGGCACCATCCGGGTCTTGCCGGTCTCGGGGTCCTTCTCGGTCTCGAGGCGGTGATGGGTCACCACCGCGCACTCGGTGGCGAACCCCTCGGCGTGCTCGGCCTCCTTCTCGAGGTAGGAGAGGGGAATCAGGAGCGGGAAGTAGGCATTCTGGTGCCCGGTGGCCTTGAAGCGCGCATCGAGCTGCCGCTGGATGTTTT
>JABDMC010000379.1 GCA_013001695.1 Akkermansiaceae bacterium | reverse complement strand
CCCTTGCTGGTCTTCCAGTCGATGCCGCCGCCGAAGGCCGCCTTCACCCCGAGGTTCGGCTGCAGCGGATTCACCGGCGGACCGTACATCCGGGAACTGAGCAGGCCGGCCGCGAAGAGGCTCTGGTCGCGCACCATCTCCGCGGTGAGCCGGAAACGGGGGCCGCGCGCCACGAGCCGGTTCCGCGGGTCACGTTCCGCCATCTCCTCGCTGACCGCCGAGTCCTGCCGGTAGGCGGCGGTGGTCACCAGCAGCTCCAGCAGGCGCTTCACGTCCCAGCCGCTCTCCACGAAATCGACCGCCAGCCAGTCGAGCAGTTCCGGGTGCGACGGCGGCTCGCCCTGCGATCCGAACTCCTCGCTCGTCGCCACCAGCCCGATCCCGAACATCTTTTCCCAGAAGCGGTTCACGACGACCCGCGCGGTGAGCGGGTTCCCGGGGTCGAGGATCCACTCCGCGAGGCCGTGGCGGTCCTTCGACCACGCCTGGCGCCACGCGTGAAGCTCCTCGGGCACGCCGGGCCCGACCTCCCCGGCCTTGTCGAGGAAGTTCCCGCGGATCTGGATGTGCGTCTTGCGCCCCTTCCCGGCCGCGAGTTCCCGCATCACCGGCACGGTGGTCGACGGTTTGATCGCGGCGAGTTCCCCCTTCTTCGCATCCAACTCCGCACGGAGCTTCGCCATCACCGGATCGAGCCCGGCGAAATGATCCCGGAGGCGCTGTTCCTCCGCGGTGCCCCGTTGCCCCTTGGCGAGGATCTCCCGCACATCGGAGGGAATGGCCCGCACCGGGCGGGCCGCATCCGTCACCGCGATCCGGAAACGCCCGAGCGGGAGGTCCGCGTAGCCCTGCCGGATCGTGAAGACCAGGCCGGCCTCCGCGTCGACCCCGTCGGCGGTCTCGAACACAGCCGCGTGCCGCCGGCCGGTCTGCGGCGCCACCGCCCAACCGGACTTCGCGTCGCCGCCGCCGTCGATCGCCCGGCTCACGTCGAAATCCTTCTGCGAGAAGGTCGCGGTGGCGTTCTGCAGCTTCACCTCGCGCGCCCCGTCGAACCCGATCGTCACCGAATCCTTCGGCGCCTTGGCCGCGGTCGTCTCGTGCACCCGGTTGCGCCGGGCGTCGAGAACCGTCACCCGGAACCCGTCGAGCCGCGCCTGGATGTTGCCATCGGTGCGGTTCCAGACCACCACCCTGGAGAGGTCGCGTTCGCGGCCGAGGTCCACCTCCCACCACGGGTCGGCCTCCTCTTTCGTGTGGGTCACCGACTTTGAGGCGGCGTAGTTCCCGTTGGTGTTGCCGTCGATGGCGAGCCGCGGGAGGCCACCGTAATCGGTGCTCGACTGCGTGGCGGCGCCCTGCGGCGCGACGTTTTCCCCGCCGCTGAAGACCTCGACCTCCGCGACGCTCAGGATGCGCTTCTTCCCCGGGAGCTCGAGACGCACGTAGCGGCCCATGACCGGCTCATTCTCCGCCGCCCGCGCCGTGAGTTCGAACTCGCTGACGACGAAGTTTCCCTTGCGTCCCGGCCCGTTCGACCCGAGCCGCTCGTCGGGCAGCGCTTCGAGCCGCACCGCCGTGATTCCGCCCACGGGCGCCCGCGCCGTCACGGTGTAGACGTCGGTCTTCCCCGCCGTGCCGCTCACGATGATCGAACCGTCATCCTCCCCGGTCAGCGTTGCACCGGAGGCCGCCTGCATGGTTTCCGGCATCACGGGAATCCACCCCGGATCGCTGCCATGGTGCGCCTTGATCCACGTCTCCATGCGTTCCAGGAACCCGGCATCGTGCCGCCCCGCGGCCTCCTCCAGCCGGGCGATCTCCCTGCCGAGCGCGGTCCGGCGGGCCCTTTGCTCCGCGCTCAGCAAGCCGAGCGTCGGCCGCTCGTCCTTCTTGTCGCTGTCCTCGGTGTTGTTGAAGATGGCGAACATCTCGAAGTAGTCCTCGTGCGTGATCGGGTCGTACTTGTGGGTATGGCACTGCGCGCAGGCGAGGGTGGTTCCCAGCCACACCTGCCCGGTGGTGTTGACCCGGTCCACGACCGCCACGTTGCGGTATTCCTCGTCATCGGTCCCCCCTTCGCTGTTCGTCTGCGTGTTCCGGTGGAAGGCGGTCGCGACGAGTTGCTCGTCGGTCGCATCCGGCAAGAGATCCCCCGCCAGCTGCTCCCGCGTGAACTCGTCGAACGGCTTGTTCGCATTGAAGGAGCGGATCACGTAGTCCCGGTAGGCCCAGATGGTGCGCGGCGGGTCGTCGGCATATCCCGCGGAGTCCGCGTATCGCGCGAGGTCCAGCCACATCCGCGCCCAATGTTCCCCGAAGGCGGGGCGATCAAGCAGGTCGCGCACGAGCCGTTCGTAGGCGTCCGGGCTCGCGTCGCCCGCGAAGGCCCGGGCCTCTTCCGGCGTGAGCGGCAGGCCGGTCAGGTCGAGCGCCACCCGCCGGCCGAGGATCTCGCGATCCGCTTCCGGCGACGGCCGCAATCCCTCGCTCTCCAGACGCTCGAGGAGAAACGCATCGACCGGGTTGCGCGACCATTCCTTGATGCGGGTCACCGGGACCGGCGGCCGTTCCGGCTTCACGTACGCCCAGTGCCGCTCGTAGGGCGCGCCCTCCTCGATCCACTGCCTGAACAGGCCGACCTGCTCCGGGGTGAGCCGCTTGCCGGCCTTCGGCGGCGGCATCACGTCATCGGAGTCGTCGGTCGTGATCCGGAAGAAGAGCTCGCTCGCGTCGAGGTCCCCGGGGACCACCGCGCGGATTCCCTGCCCGAGATCGGCGAGGGCCCCCTCCCGGGTGTCGAGGCGCAGGTCCGCCTTCCGCTCCTCCTCATCGGGGCCATGGCAGCGGAAGCAGGCATTCGACAGGATCGGCCGGATGTCCTCGTTGAAGCTGACTTCCCCGCACGCGGCCCCCCCGGCAAGCAATACGCCCGCCGCCAGCACGCTGTGTTTCGAGGTGGCGCCCATCAGCCCCTAGACTACTGCCCGAACGGCCCAAAACTCCCACCGAAAATCCGCGAATGCGGGGAGAATCCGCCCGCCACCTAGAATTCGGCGCGCAGGGCATCGATGAGCTTGGCCACCAGCCCGGTCCAGCCGGTCTGGTGGGAGGCCCCCACCCCGCGGCCGTTGTCGCCGTGGAAGTACTCGTAGAACAGGAGGTGTTCCCGGAACCCCGGGGTGTCCCGCAGGAGCGGGGCATGCCCGTAGACCGGGCGCCGCCCGTCCTCGTCCGGCAGGAAGATCTTCACCAGGCGGCGCGCCAGCTCGTCGGCCACCTCGCGGATCGTCATCATCCGGCCCGATCCCACCGGGCACTCCACCTTGAAATCATCCCCGTAGTAATGATGGAATCGCTGCAGCGATTCGATCAGCAGAAAGTTCACCGGGAACCAGATCGGCCCGCGCCAGTTCGAATTTCCGCCGAACATGTTCGAATCGGATTCGGCGGGAACGTAACCGACCCCCACGTCGATCCCCCCGTCGTGCAGGAAATACGGGTGCTCGGCGTGGTACTTCGAGAGACCCCGCACCCCGTAATCGGAAAGAAACTCGGTCTCGTCGAGCATGCGCCGGAGCAGGCACTTCATCCGGTGCCCGCGCAGCAACGACAGCAGGCGGCGGTCGCCGGCTCCCGGGACGTGCCAGTGCGAGACGAGGTTCGCCAGCTCCGGCTTGTGCTCCATCAACCAGCGCAGGCGTTCCGCGAAGCGCGGGACCTTCTTGAGGAATTCCGGCTCGAGAACCTCCACCGCGAAAAGCGGGATGAGCCCCACCATGCTGCGGACCTTCAACGGCACGTGCCGGTCATCCGGCAGGTGCAGGACATCATAGTAGAACTTGTCCTCGTCGTCCCACAGGCCGAGCCCCTCCTCCGCCATGTCGGTCATGGCGTGCGCGATATACAGGAAGTGCTCGAAGAACTTCGTCGCCATCGGCTCGTAATTCGAGTTCCGGGTGGACAACTCGAGGGCGATGCGCATCAGGTTCAGCGAGTACATCGCCATCCACGCCGTCCCGTCGGACTGGTGGATATGGCCGCCGTTGGGGAGCGGGTGGCTCCGGTCGAAGAGGCCGATGTTGTCGAGGCCGAGGAACCCGCCCTGGAACAGGTTGCGCCCCTCGTCGTCCTTCCGGTTCACCCACCAGGTGAAGTTCAGGACCAGCTTGTGGAAGATGCGCTCGAGGAAATCGAGGTCCCCCTGCCCGGTCCGCCGGCGCTCCATCTGGTAGACGCGCCAGCACGCCCAGGCGTGGACCGGCGGGTTCACGTCGGAGAAGTTCCATTCGTAGGCCGGGATCTGCCCGTTCGGGTGGAGGTACCAGACGCGCAACATCAGTTCCAGCTGTCCCTTCGCGAAGTCCGAATCGACCAGCGCCAGCGGCAGGCAGTGGAAGGCGAGGTCCCAGGCCGCGTACCACGGGTACTCCCAGGCATCGGGCATCGAGATGATGTCGGCGTTGTTCAGGTGCAGCCAGTCGTGGTTGCGGATGTTGTGCCGCGATGGCGGGGGATTCGGGTGGGAAAGATCCCCGTTCAGCCACTCCTCGACGTCGAGGTGGTAGTACTGCTTGCTCCAGATCATCCCGGCCAGCGCCTGGCGTTGGACGTCGCGGACTTCGGCGCCGGCGATCTCGGCCTGCAAGGCGCCGTAAAACTCGTCGGCCTCCGCGATCCGCTCGGCAAACACCGCGTCGAAATCCACGGCGGGCGGCTTCGGCGACATCCAGAGGCGGACGATGCGGCGCTCCGAGGGGCGGAGCGTGAAGGTGTAATGACCGGCGACCTTGGTGCCCTCCCCGAGGGTGTTGACCGCTTCCTGCTTCCCCTCCACGACGCGGCCGTGAATCCCGTCCTTGAAGAAATCCCCGCCGGACATCTCGCCGGGGTGCCGGAACGGATTCGTGTCGTTCTCGCAGAAGAGGAGTTCCGGGTCCCCGTCGAAGAACAGCTCACACGGGTCCAGTTGGGGATGGTCGACGCGCACGGTTGCCGGGGAGACCTTCCGCAGCGACGGCCGCGGCGTCTTTCCCGGGCTCCACGTGTTCCGGAACCACGCCTGCGGCAGGACGTGGATCTCGCGGGCCTCCGGCCCGCGGTTTTCCACCGTGATCCGCATCAGGACATCCTCATCGGTCGACTTCGCATACTCGATGGTCACGTCGAAGTAGCGGTCCTCGTCGAAGACCCCCGTGTCCCAGATCTCGTATTCCGGATCGCGCTTCCCGCGCTTCTTGTCGTTCTCCAGCAACTCCTCGTAGGGGAAGGCCGCGTGCGGATACTTGTAGAGCATCTTGCAGTAGCTGTGCGTGGGGGTGGCGTCCTGGTAGTAATAGATCTCCTTGACGTCCTCCCCGTGACTTCCCTCGCGGTTGGTCAGCCCGTAGAGGCGCTCCTTGAGTATCGAGTCGTGCCCGTTCCAAAGCGCCACCGAGAGACAGAGCCGCGCGTGGTGGTCGGCAAAGCCCCCGAGGCCGTCCTCGCCCCACCGGTAGGCCCTGCTGCGCGCGTGGTCGTGGGGGAAGTGGCCCCAGGCATCGCCGGCCTCGCTGTAGTCCTCGCGCACCGTCCCCCACTGCCGCTCGCTGAGGTAGGGGCCCCAGAACTTCCACTTCCTGGCGCCAGACGTCGTCTCCGCCAGCCGCCGTCCTTCGGTCGTCTGCTCCATGTTGCCCTGTCGAATTGTTCCGTTAATCGTTCCCCTGACCGTGCAGGAATCGGGCCAACGCCACCAGCTGCGTCGCGATGCCCCGGATCTCCTTTGCGAAATACTCGTTCGTCAAGGTGCCGTCGTTGCGGAACGCCTCACCGGCGCTGCCCACCGCGACCTGGGCGGGAACCACCGTCACCCCGATATTGCCGAGGATGGAACGCAGGTGCACCAGCCCCCGCAATCCCCCGAGGCGTCCCGGCGAGGCCGCCATCAGCCCCGCCGCTTTCCCGGCGAAGGCCCGCAGCGGCGCTTCGTCATCGGATTCGGACCGCGAGGCCCAGTCGATGGCGTTCTTCAGGAGGGGCGGGATCGAGCTGTTGTATTCCGGCGAGGCGATCAGGAAACCGTCGCTTCCGCAGAGCAGCTCCTTGAAGGCCCTGGCCTTTTCCGGCATGCCCTTCGCTTCTTCGAGATCGCCGTCGTAGAGCGGCATCGGGTAGTCCTTCATCTCCACCAGGGTCACCGCGGCGCCTTCCGCTTCGGCGGCCTGCGCCGCGGCCCGGATCAGCATCCGGTTGAATGATCCGGTGCGCGCGCTGCCGGCGAATGCGAGAATACGGGGGAGATCCATCTTGGCTGCCGCGATCCATGGCGCAGAATGCATCAAATCGCAAGCCGAAGCCCCGCCCATGTGCATGACCCTCCGCCCGCGACGCGCGAGGCATGTCGTCCCGGCCCTTCCCGCTCGCCGCCAGTTAAAGCCGCCGCGCCTGCCGCCCCCCAACCCACCCTCCACCGACGACCCACGAGGCATGTAGTCCCGCCTTCAGGCGGAACACGGAGTCCACCCCCATCCCCCCGTCACATCC
>JABDMC010000374.1 GCA_013001695.1 Akkermansiaceae bacterium | reverse complement strand
GAAACCCTCCTCGTCCTCATCGGCAGCGAGCGCGGCCGGCAGGTCAACCACGTCCTGATCTTCCCCTTCATCATCTACTTCCTCCTCTACGTTTCGCGGCACGAGACCTTCGACTACTTCCCGATCGCCTACACCGTGACGATCCCGACGGTGGTGGCCTTCGCGATGCTGGTGGTGGTCTCGATGTTGTTGCGATCCTCCGGGAAGCACCTCTTCGGGCTCGTGGAGGAACGCATCCGGAAGGCCAACGCCATCTCGCACCCGGAACGCTACGAGCGCGAAGCCGGCGATCCCGCCAAGGCCGACGACCTCGGCAAGGACAAGACCGCCAACCTGCGGAAGATCCGCGAGGAGGCCCTCAAGGCCGACGTCAAGCGGCTCGAGCGCGCCAAGCGCAACATGGAATTCAAGGCCTACAACAGTCCCATCCTGAAGGGCGCCCTCATCCCGCTCGGCGGAACCGGCATCCTGGTGCTGATGGAACTCCTGGCGAACCTTTTCAAGTAGGGCCATGAGCAAGAACATCGCCATCTTCGCGGACGGAACGTGGAACCGGAAGGACTCCGGGGCCGACACCAACGTGGCCCGCCTTTTTGATGTCACCGTGAACGGAACCGTCTCCGGGGAGCGCAACCCGGAGATCACCGAGCAACGCAGCTTCTACGACCCCGGCGTCGGCACCGGCGCCCTCAAGCTGACCGGGGGCATCGGCGGGCTCGGCATCTCGAAGAACATCCAGGATTGCTATCGCTTCCTCGTGGCGCACTTCGAGCCCGGCGACCGGATCTTCCTCTTCGGCTTCAGCCGGGGGGCCTTCACGGTGCGCAGCCTCGCCGGGATGCTCGGGAAGGTCGGGCTGATGAAGCGCGAACACGCCAGCGAACGGCGGGTGCAGCGGGCCTACCGCGTCTACCGCGGGCACGCCGAGTATCCGCACTACGTCGACGAATTCCGGAGGCAGTACTGCGCCCCGTGCCCGGTGCACCTCATCGGGGTGTGGGACACCGTCGGGGCCCTCGGCATCCCGGTGAACGCCCTGAACCGCTGGAATCCCTTCCCCCACCACTTTCACGACCCCGCCCTCGGCAAGAACGTCACCTTCGCCTACCAGGCGCTCGCCATCGACGAGGCCCGCGAGAAATTCCTGCCGACCCTCTGGACGGTGCCGCCGAGCAAGAAGGAGAAGCGCAAGGACCAGGTCGTCCGGCAGGTCTGGTTCGCGGGGATGCACGCCGATGTCGGCGGCGGATACCTCGAAACGAGCCTCTCCGACATCCCGCTCGAGTGGATGGCGGAAATGGCCTCCGCGGCCGGCCTCGAATTCACCTCCGAATGGGAAGCGCGCCTCACCTGTTCCCACCTCGGGATGATGCACGATTCGCGTCTCGGCTGGAAATCGCTGTTTCGGAGGAAGATCCGCACCCTCGACGGCGTCCCCGGGCTCCGCATCCACCGGTCCGTCTTCCGGCGCATGGAGGATTCCAGCAAGTGGCAGTCTCCCTACGACCCGCCGAACCTGCACGATTGTCATTACGTCGTGGAGCCGTGGCCGCGGGAACCGGCCCCGCCCGAGCCTCCTCCCGAAGATCCGCCGGCCGCCGATCGCAAAGCTGCCAAGAAGGCAGCCCGCCGCAAATCGCGGTCCGCGCCCCCGTAAGGCCGCGGACCGGCGGAAGAACCCGACCCCAACCACCCACCTCATCATGAAGAACAACGCCCTCCACATCGTCCTGGCCGGCCTCTGCGCCGCCGTCCTCGCCTCCTGCAACGTCCACCGGCAGCAGCGGGTCAACATTTCCGAAATCGCCAGCCTCGGCAGCATCGCGGCCCTCCAGGCGGCCCCCAAGGAGGTGCAGGTCGAGCGCCGGGGGACCCGCGCCTTCGAGGTCTACGACGAACTGACCCTCGCGCACGTCGAGTTCGACGACCAGGGGAAGTTCTGGCAGGAGTGCGAGGAATACGACCGGACCACCGGCACATGGGAGCCGTCCGACCGGACCCAGCTTGACGCCCTCGAAGACTACGTCGACCGGGAAATCGGGAGAGGCTCCTACCGGAACGGGGCCATGATGATCGTCTTCGTCCACGGCTGGTTCAACAACTCGAAGGAGGGAAACCACAACCTGCGGGACTTCCGGCGGGCCCTCGAGGGCATCCGGGCGGACGTGGCGGAAGACCGGCCCGTCCTCGGCATCTATCTCAGTTGGCGCGGAGGCTCCCTGATGGCGCCCGGGGCGAAGCTCTTCAGCTACTGGGACCGCAAGAAGATCGCCCACAAGATCGGCCAGCGGGACCTCGGGGAGGCCGTGACGCGCATCGCCATGATGCGGCAGGCCATCATCCGCCGGGGCGAGCGGAGCCTCGAGAAGAATGCCCGGACCCGCCTCATCATGATGGGGCACAGTTTCGGGGGAGCGGCCCTCTTCTCGGCGTCCTCGAGGTTTCTCGAGGATGAACTCATCGCCCTCGAGAAGTCGAACTACCGGGGTCATATCAAACGCCGGTGGGACCTGCTCATCCTCGCCAATCCCGCCTTCGAGGCCCTGCGCTACGAAGCGGTCGATCGCTACACGACCAACATGATGATGGCCATGCGGGATGGCGTGCGTCCCGGCAAGTATTCCCAGTTGCCGCGGGTGCTCGTCGCCTCGGCGCGGAACGACCGCCCCAACCAGGTGGCGATGCCCATCGGCCAAACGGCCGCGAACGTGTTTGAAGCGCGCCAGCCATTCGAGTGGCCGCTGATGACGAAATCGATCGGGAGTTACGACCAGTTCCACACCCACTACCTTGACCTGGTGGATACGCCGAATGGCGGGGAGGCGCGCCTCTCGCCGATCTGGGAATCCCAGATGCAGAAGACCCGCCGGGACGCGAATCAGCGCAGTCTTGCGGCCTACGCCGCGGACTCGAAAACCCGCGAGTTTGGCAACCGGAGTTTCCTCGACCCGTTTGCCCGGGTCTTCGACGAACCCGGCGACGCCCGCACCGTCCTTCCCTGCATGGTGGCCTCGGTCGACCCTCGGATCGTCGACAACCACGGCGGCATCTGGAAAAAGGAATTCCGCGATTTTCTCGTCAACTTCCTCAAAGCCCGGGAGGCGGCCGCCCTCCGCGCCCGCTAGACATCGCCCCCGCGGGGGCGCGGGACCCTGCCACCATGCCGATTCGGATCGGGAAGCGGTTCCCGGCGGCCGCCCTCTGGTCGGTCCCGGTCCTCGCCACCCTCAGCCACTGCGGAACCATGAAGCCACCCGGCGGCACCATCGAAACGGTCGGCAGCGGCCCGGAGGACCTCGTGGTCGTCGAGGTCGGGGGACAACCGGCGCTGCTCACCGGGACGGCCACGCGCCGGAACCGGAAGCGCAACGAATTCGACGGCCGCCTCGAGCTGTGGCGGCCCGGGCAGGCGAAATTCGAGGAACAGTTCCCGGCCGGGAAGGACGTTCCCCCCTTCCACCCCCTCGGGATCTACGTGGTGCCGTCCTACGCCGGGCCCGAGGCGCGCTTCCGGGGCCGGCAGCTCGTCTACGTCATCAACTCCGCCGGGAAGGACGCCGAGACGATCGAGGTCTTCTCCCTGGAGGGCGCCACCCTCGCCCACCGGGCCACCATCCGAACCTCCCCCGACAGGAACCGGCGCTCCGTCCTCCGGGGCGCCAACAGCATCGCGGTGACCGCCGAAGGGCGCATCTTCGTCAGCACCTTCGGCCCGCTCAATCCGTTCCGCCGCGACGCCCCGCAACTCGTGCCGCCCGGCGAGCGGGACCCCGCGCAACGGGCGGTCGGCCTCAACACCGTCATGATGTTCGAACCGGGGGAGACCCTCGCGACGGGCGCATGGCAGCCCCACGTCACCGGCATGAAGGGACCCAACGGCCTCTCGCTCACCCGGGACGATGCGGTTCTCCTCGCCTCCTCGTACCTCGGCAGGGCCGTCTGGGCGCTGCCGTGGACCGGCCCGCCCGCCGCCGTGCCGCCCCCCGCCGCCAGGATCGCGCGGCTTCCGTTCTTCGCGGACAACATCCACCGCTCCGGCCCCGGCGCATGGACCGTGACCGGCCAGAGGAATTTCCTGAGTGTTTTCCTGCATCTCGCCGTGGGCCACCCGTCCCCGCGCGGCGGATACGTCCGGATTTCCTCACATCCGGGCCAGGAACCGGAGATGACCGCGCTGCCGGGGGTCCCGGCGCCGGCCACCACGGTGCCCCTCGGCGGCCGGGTCTACTCCGGTGGCATCGTCGCGAAGGACGTCTTCTGGTTCGACGACTAGGACCGCCGCCGCGGCCCGATGGCGGCCCCCTCAGAAACTCACCCCATCCTCCCCGATGATCTGCACCTCGGTGTGGAGCTCGATGTCCCGGGAGGACTTGGCTTCGGCCTTGAGATCGGCGATCAACTGGAGGACCTCCCCGGCGCTGGCTTGGCCGCGGTTCACGATGAAGTTGCCGTGTTCGGCGGAAACCTCGGCCTTCCCGACGGCCCGTCCCTTCAGACCGAGTTCGTCGATGAGCTTCCCGGCCCCGATGCCCTCCGGGTTCTTGAAGATGCAGCCCGCGCTCGCCGCGATCGGTTGCGTCTCGCGCCGATGGGCCTTCGAACGGGCCAGCTCGTTCGCGATGGCCTCGGGGCTTGCCGCCTTGCCGCGGAAGGTCGCCTCCAGGGCATAGTTGCGGCGCAGCTCCGGGACGTTCCGGTAGTGGGCCTCGATTTCGTCCCGCGTCCGCGTCCGGATCTCCCCGTCCTCGTCGAGAAAGGTCACGCTGACGACCTGGTCGAAGGTCTCCACACCCATGGCGCCGGCATTCATCCGGAGGCCGCCGCCGACGTTGCCCGGCACGCCCTCCATCCATTCAAAGCCGCCGAGTCCCGCGGCCTGCGCGGCGCTCGCCAGCTTCTTGAAGCGCACCCCCGCCCCGGCCGTGATTTCCCCGGTCTCCGCATCGACCCGCACGTCCCCGAACTCCCCCTTGGAGGGATGGATGACCGCGCCCCGGATGCCGCCGTCCCGCACCAGCAGGTTCGAACCGCGCCCCACCACCCGCACCGGAAACCCGAAGTCCTTGAAGAAGCCGACCGCCTTGGCGAAGGACGCGATGCTGGTCGGCTCGATCCAGAATTGCGCCGGTCCGCCGACGAGCATGGTGGTGTGGCGCCGCATCGGCTCATACAGCCTCGCCGGCATCTCCCCCGCTTCCCAGAGGAGCTGGTCGAGGACCCGCAGGTCACGGCCCAGCCTGCCCCCCGCCTCGTGCACGTTTCCGGCCCCGAGCGTCAGGACCAGGTCCCCCTCCCGGAGCGCGTTCCCGACGACGTGATGCGCGGTGGCGAGGTCCGGCACGGAGCGGCACTCGGTGTCGCCGTGGCGCTTCACGGCATCGACGATGGTCTCCCCCGAGACGCCGTCGATGGGCGCCTCGCTCGCGGGGTAGACGTCCGTGACGAAGACGAGGTCGGCGGCCTGCAGGGCGGCCCCGAACTCTTCTGCCAGCCGTTGGGTCCGCGAGTAGCGGTGCGGCTGGAAGAGAACCACGAGGCGATCCGGCTTCAGGGAGCGCGCCGTCTGGAGGGTGGCCGCGATCTCGGTGGGGTGGTGGCCGTAGTCGTCCACGATCCGGAATCGCGGCGACTTGTAGCTCGTTTCGAACCGCCGCCTCGCCCCCGCGAAGCTCGCCAGCGAGCGCGCCACGAGATTGAAATCGACGCCGAGGCCGTGGGCCAGGGCCACCGCGGCCAGGGCGTTGAGGACGTTGTGCCGCCCCGGGATCCCGAGCTCGGCCCGGCCCAGCGGCGTGCCGTTCCCGACGACCGTGAAGCTGGTGCTCCCCCGCCCTTCCGTCACGTCGGTCGCCACGAAGTCGGCCCCGGACCCGTCCCAGCCGTAGGAGACCGCCCCCGGCCGGGCCGCGCAGAGTTCGCTCGCGGTGGCATCCTCCGCGCAGTAAATGACGCTCCGCGAGGTCTGCTCGAGGAGCGTCGTGAAGACCTCCTTGATCTCGTCGAGGTTCTTGTAGAAATCGAGATGCTCGGCCTCGATGTTGAGCACGATGGCATGCGCCGGCTGGTAGAGCGCGAGGGTCCCGTCGCTTTCGTCCCCCTCCGCGATCAGGAATTCGCTGTCCTCGTCCCAGTGGGCATTGGCTCCCAGCACCGGGATCTCCGCCCCGACGTAGTGCGAAACGGGCTCCCCGCCCTTGTTCAGGACATGGGCGCACATCGCGGAGGTGGTCGTCTTTCCGTGCGTCCCGGAAACGATCACCCCGGCCTTGGCGTGCAGCACCGCGGCGAGGCACTCCGCGCGCCGCATCGCGGGAACCCCGGCATCCCCCGCGGCGACCCTCGCGGGATGGTCGGCCCGGAAGGCCGACGAGTAGACCACCAGTTCCGCCGCGGACAGATCCTCCGCCGAATGCGGCGAGGAAAACCGCAATCCGAGGCCCCGCAGGCGTTCGGTTTCGCCGCTGGTGACGCGGTCCTCGCCGCTGACGGCGTGCCCCATTTCGAGAAGCAGCAGCGCCAGGCCGCTCATGCCCGATCCCGCCACCCCGAGCAGGTGGATGCGCATCGGGTGCTCGCGGTCGAGAAGGCGTTGGGTGAGTTCGGCGATCATGGGCGCTGCGGGCGCGGACGGATGCGGCGGGAGGGATTGATGGAGCGTTGGGGCAGTGGAGGAGCGGAGTCAAGCCAGACCGCGGTTGCCCGCGAGGGGCCGCACGATCCCCCGGACATCACCTGCGGCCGGGGTGGGCCGCCCCCGCCGCGGCATTTGCTAGCCTGCCATTTCCCCCTCGATGACATCGGCGATCTCTCCGGCGGCATGGTCGTGCGACAGGGCCCGCATCGCTTGCGCCATCTCCCCGCGCCGCGCGTCGTCGCCGAGGAGGCCGGAGACCATCCCGGCCAACTTCGCGGCGTCGAGGTCCTTCTCCTGGGCCATCAGGGCGCCGCCGCCATCCACGAAGGCCTTGGCATTGGCGGTCTGGTGATCGTCCGCCGCGTAAGGATACGGGACAAGGATCCCGGGGAGGCCCACGAAGGCGAGCTCGGTGAGACTCGAGGCCCCCGACCGGCAAATGACGAGATCCGACGCGGCGTAGGCGGTGGGCATCTCGCTGAAGAATCCGTAGACCTTGTAGCCGCTCCGGCCCGCCGCGAGGCCTTCGACGCGCGCGGCATCGGCCGTCCCCGCGACGTGCAGCCACTGGATGGCGTCGCCCGCCGTCGCGGCGGCCTCCACCACGAGGGAATTGAGGCGCTGCGCACCCT
>JABDMC010000343.1 GCA_013001695.1 Akkermansiaceae bacterium | reverse complement strand
ACCGAAGAACAACGTGGAAATTGCGGAAACAGGCCGCGCCCGATCTGCGTCTGCGAGCGGAGTGAGCGAATAATTAAAAACTCCAAACCTCCCAGCATGTTGCAGAACTTGCGGGACGCCACACTAGAAGGTGCCGTTGAGCTTGCGGCCGATCCAGAAGATCGACAGGAGGCCGACGAGCGAGGCCGCCGTGATCCAGTGGGACCAGAGGCGGAAGGGAATGATCTCAGGGCGCGGAGCGGGCAGGGTCTGGATCTCTTCGAGGAGTTCGCCGACCTGGGACGCGTCGAGGAGACGTCCGCGCGAGATGTTGGCGAGTTCCTGGAGGACATCGGGGCGGGCCGGGTGCCCGGTCTTCTCGAGCTGGGTCCCCTGGGCGAGCAGCGTGGCCTGCACCACGGCGGGATCGTCGTCGGGAGCCTCGGCGAGGTCGGAGGTGCGGGCGGTGAGTTGCCAGGCGCCCGGTTGGGTCACGCGGAAGCGCGCCGTGAAGGCGCCCCACGCGCCGTCGGCGGGCGTCATCTCGAAGCGGCGGGTGTTGCCGTCGGGAGCGGTGAGGTCGATGAGGACGGTGCCCTCCTCGAGCGGGGCGCCGTTGGCTTCGAAGGCGTTGGCGTTCAAAGTGACGTTATCGCCGGGAGAAGGGCGTTCCGGGGTGAAATAGAGGCGGACGCGCTTTCCGGCGGCCATGTTGCGCTGGTAGGACATCCAGCGGGCGACCTGGCCCCAGAAGCGGTAGTGGTAGAGGTCCTCGACGCCGCGCCGCCAGCGCCACGCCGAGTCGATGCCGAGGAAGAGGACCTTGCCGTTCCCGGCACGGGACGTCACGAGGAGGGGAATGCGGCCGTACTGGTTGCGGCGGTTGGCGTGCACGGCGAGGACGTCCGCTCCCGACTTGGCCTTGATGACGGGGGCGTGCCAGTAGAACCCGGGGAGGCTGCGCCAGATGACGGGGTTTTCCTCCTCGGTGTCGCCGAGCATGGTGAGCAGGGAGCCGCGGCCCTCGGTGGTGAGCGAGAGGGGGGAGGCCGTGGGGTCCGCGATGCCTCCCTTCTTGGCGTCGTCGAGGACCACGGGGATGAGACCGCCGAGCTCGGTATCGAGCAGGGAGAACTGGTTCCCCTGTTGGCCGGGGATGAAGACGATCCCGGATGCCTGGTTCTCGACGAGGCCCTTGAGGAGGTCGGCCTGCTCCTCGGTGAGCTGGCCGCTGCCGATGCCGACGTCCCCGAGGAAGACGACGTCGTACTTCTGGAGATCCTGGAGGTCGTCGGGAAAGGCCGTGATGTAGTCGGGGCCGTCGCCTTCGCCGAGCTGCGGATGCAGGAGGAGGCAATCGACGTCGACCCCCGGGTCGCGGCTGAGGGCGTTGCGGATGAAGCGGTACTCCCAGCGCGGGAGGGTCTCGACCACCAGCACCTTGATGTTCTCGGGCCGGCCGGACATGGTGAACTTGCGGCGGTTGTTCTTGTCGACGAGTTCCCCGTCGGCGAAGGGGACGGACATCTCGAAGGTCGAGGAGCCCTCGTTCTTCAGCCGCCAGAGGATGGCGTCGTAGTAGGTGGACTGCGCGGGGATGGTGATGTCCTTGACGCGTTCCGCGCCGCTCTCGTCGCGGAGGCGGATCACGGTGCGCACGTCGCGCGAGAGGGACGACTCGATCGTGAAGGGGATCTGGACGTTTTCCCCGACGATGCCGTAGGTCGGGGCGGAGACGCTGAGGAGGTCGAGGTCGGGGAGGCGGACCTCGCTGCCGTGCACGACGGGGAAGAGGGGGATGTCGCGCAGGCGCATCTTCTGGGCGGCGGCCACGGGGGGATCGCCGGTGTTCCAGTCGCCGTCGCTGAGGAGGACCACGGCCCGGAGGTCGGGGTAGGATGCGAGGACATCCTGCAGGGCGCCGTTCAGGTCGGTCCCGGCGAGGGCGAGGGCCGCCGGATCGGCCTCCCCGGTGGCGGGGTCGACCGGGGGAGGCGGGGAGAACTCCTCGATGAGGACCTCGTTGCGCCCGTCATCCTCGAGCGGTTCCCAGAACTTGGACGCCACGATCTGGTCGGCGAACTCGGCGCGGGAGACGATTTCGTTGGTCGGCGAGAAGAGCTGGGGGAGTTCCGCGTCGGCGGTCGACATGGACCCCGACTTGTCGCGGAGGATCACGATCTGCGGCTGCTGGGCAGGCTCGATGACGGTGCGCCACTCGGGTTGCCAGAGGAGGAGGACCGCCGCGAGGGCGCAGAGGAAGCGCAGGACCTCGAGGACCGCGGTGCGTCCGGGACGCAGCGACCGCGAGACGCCCATGATGCACAGGATCGTGATGACCAGCAGCGCCGCGCAGCCGAAGGCAAAGACCCACGGGGAGGCGGAGAAGTGAAGCTGGCCGAAATTGACGTGCATGTGAGGGGCGTGTGATTCGCGGGCTGGGTCTTCAGGTGGTGGCCGGGGTTCCGGGGGCGAGGGCGGATTTCCTCGGTTGCAGGCAGAGGATCGCCTCGGCGATCAGGAAGAGGAGCATGCCGACGAGGAAGGCGCGCCACGCCTCCCGGAGGAAGGGGGTGTCGGAGGAGGCGGTGTCCTCGAAGAGGCTGAACTTGGTGCCGTCGAAGACGGTGTTCAGGTCGAGGGTGGAGAGAATGCCGAGGGTGTCTTCGCCCGGGGGGCGGTTGACCGCCACGGTGCGTTCCCCGAAGCGGTAGACCCCGGCGGTGAAGGGGGCGTTCGCCGGATCGTACTCGGAATAGGTGTCGAGGCGCGAGGCGATCTCGCCTTCCACCGGGCGGGCCGAGGATTCGCCGGCGGTGCCGAAGTAACCGGCCCCGAGGCGGCGGCTTCCCTGGTCGAGGGCCCGCTGGATGAGGACGAGGTGCACCGCGGTCTGCTCGAGGTTGGACCAGGTGTAGTCCGGAAGGGTGCTCAGGAAGAGGGCCACGCCGTCGTCGATGACCCGCCGCACAAGGAGGGGGGCGTCGTCATCCCACCGGGCGAGGACCGTGGCATCGCCGACGATCGCCTGGCGCTTGATGGCGCGGAGGCGCTGCAACGGCAGGGCGGTTCCGTCGGCGCCATCCCGCAACGGGCCGTCGGCGTGATCCCAGTCCTTCACGATGAAGTAGCGGCCCTGGGGGGACTCCTCGAGCGGGCCCCAGGCGATGCCGCCGATGGAGCGGGCCTGGCCGGCCTCGTCGAGCGGCCCGGCGGGCGGGAGGAAGAGCGCCACCCCGCCGGAACGGATGAACTCGAGGAGTTGCGCCCCCACCGGTCCGGTGGGCAGGGCGGCATTCCAGATGACGAGCGAGGCGATGTTCCAGTCGATGAGGTGCGCCTCGGTGGAGGCGAGGGTGCGGACGTTCTGGTCGGTGAACCCGGGGGCGGCGGCCCGCACGAGGGCATCGAGCGATTCCTGGGAGGTGTCGGGATCGGTGACGAGGAAACTGTTTTCCGGGGCTTCCGCGCCGAAGGCGTAATACGAGACGTTGTTGCGCGGATTGGCGTCGGAGGGGATCGACACCCAGCCGTGACCGCCGGCATCGGTTCCGGCGAGGGGGAGCCGCTTCTGGAAGCGCAGCGACTGGCCGTCGAGGCTGATGGCCTTCGCGGAGCGCGCCCCGCCGAGATTGAAGGTGACCGGCAGGGAGACCGGCCCGGCGTCCTCTTCGCGCGAGATCATGAGGTCGAGGACGAGCTCGTTCCCTTCGCGGCGCGACCCGAGGACGCGGATCGCGTAGTCGTTCCGCTCGCGCGACTTGAGCGCGAGGATGCGCAATTCGACGTTCTGGTCGAGTTCGGCGAGGGTGGCACGGAAGGCGCTCCAGCGGGCGTCCTCCGGTTGCCAGTCGGGCGACTGCAGGTCGGATGCGATCCAGATCTCGGCGCGGCCCGGCTGGGCGTCCTGGATGTAGTCCACCGCGGCGGAGGCGAGGGCCGGCATGTCGGCGGTGGTGTCGGTCGGGGCGGTGGTGGACAACTCGGGGAGGACCTCCGGGCTGGGGACCTCCTGGGCCTTGCCGGTGGCGCTGTCGATGAGCACGAGGCGGGCCCCGCCGAGTTCCTTCATGGCCTCCGCGACGCGTTGCAGGACGCTGGCGCGCTTGCCCGGCTGCCCGGACCCTTCGCTGCGTTCCATGCTGGCGGAGCGATCGAGGATGAGGATCACGGTGTCGACGGTGCCGCCGCCCCACCCGAGGAGGCCGCCGACGAGGGGGCGGGCCACCGCGAAGGCCAGGGCCGCGATGGCGAGGGCCCGGCAGGTCAGGATGAGGATGTGCTTCAGGCGCTTCTTGCCACGGGATTCCCGCGTGGCCTTCAGGAGAAACTGCATCGCGGCCCACTTCACGGTGCGGAACCGCCGGCGGTTCAGCAGGTGGATGATCACCGGGATCGCGGCCCCGAGGAGTCCGTAAAGGAGAAGTGGCTGGAGGAAGGTCATGCAGTCGGTCGGCGGTCGGCGGT
>JABDMC010000322.1 GCA_013001695.1 Akkermansiaceae bacterium | reverse complement strand
TTGGCGCACTTGACGAGGATGGCCTTCAAGAGGGCGCGGCGCGGGTAGGTCTCGCCCGGACGGAGGTAGAGCTTGGACGGCTCGACCCTCGTGTCGGCCTCGGTGATGGTGACGATCTTGTCGAGGTTGCCCGCCTCCACGGTGAGCAGGGCGGTCAGCAGCTTCTGGGTGCTGGCCACCGCCCGGCGCTCTTCGGCGTTCTTGGCGGCGAGGATGCGGCCCGTGACGGCGTCCACCAGGATGCCGCTCTCGGCGCTCACCGCGGGCGGCGGGGTCTGTGGCACGATCGGGCGAGGACGGGCGGCTTCCCTGGCCGGCACCGTCGCCGGGGCGGCCGCAGTTCCGGCCGGAATCACCGGGCCGGAGACCGCGCAACTCAACAATGGTAGGGAAATCAACGCCCCGAAGAGGAGCGGCGGGAGTTTCAGCAGCATTTCCCAGCATAATCTCATCGAAGGAAGTGTTCCGAAAGGCCAAATCCTTCCGGTTGACGCGGCAGGATTCCCTTGCGTTATTCTTCCGTTTTGGATACTGTTCATCCAAACAGCAGGAACACGCATCAAACCATGGACACCAAACTGACCAAACGCCAGCAGGAGCTGCTCGACTTCCTTCACCAAGCCCACCGGGAGACGGGCGTCATGCCCTCGACCCGCGAAATCCAAGCCCACTTCGGATTTGCCAGCCAGACCGCCGCCATGAGCCACCTCCGCGCCCTCGAGCGCAAGGGCGCCATCAAGCGCCTGGCCGGCAAGGCCCGGGCGGTGATTTTTCCGGAAGACCTCGAACGCGAGGAGATCGTCGATATTCCGCTCTACGGGGAAATTGCGGCAGGCATGCCGCAGGATGCCGGGGCCACCACCGGCGACGGGTTCCTCTCCATCGACAAGACGACCCTCGGACTCTCGGGGCGGGCCAAGACATTTGCCCTGCGGGTGCGGGGGGATTCCATGATCGATGCCCACATCTGCGACGGCGACACCGCCGTGCTGGAGTTTCGCGAGCCGCGGAAGGGGGACATCGTGGCGGCCCTCATCGACGGCGAGACGACCCTCAAGCGTTACGTGATGAAGAACGGCAAGCCGTACCTGAAGGCGGAGAACGAGGATTACCCGGACCTGATTCCCGCGCGGGAACTCGTGGTGCAGGGGGTCCTCGTGGCGCTCCTGCGCCGCGCGGCATGACGACGGCCCCGGATTCGGCGAGCAACCCGGATGCCGGGGGATGGTTTCATTGGGCATGATGCGAACCATGGCCCTTTGGTTGGCGGTGGCCGGGGCGGCTGCCGCCGATCGATTTGACGATTGGGACCAGGACAAGAACGGGCGGCTCACCCGGGAGGAACTGCCCGCCGGCTTGCGGAAGAATTTCGAGGCGGTCGACGCCGACCGGAGCGGGTTCATCACCCGCGCCGAGCACGAGGCCTTCCTGGGACGGAACCGCGGGAGGAGGGACCCCGCGGTGCGGGACGCCGAGATCCGCGTTCTTCCGGACCTCGCCTACGCGGGCGGCGGGAACCCGCGGCAGACCCTCGACTTGTTCCTGCCGAAGGCGCAATCGGATCAGCGGCGGCCCCTGGTGGTCTTCATCCACGGCGGCGGGTGGCAGAAGGGGAGCAAGCAGGGCGCCCTCGGCCGCTTGCGCGGGCTCCTCGCCGGCGGGCGCTATGCGGGGGCCGCGATCAACTACCGGCTCACCGATGAAGCCGCGTGGCCGGCGCAGATCCACGATTGCAAGGCGGCCATCCGGTGGCTGCGGGCCCACGCCGGCGATTACGGTTACGATCCGGAGAAGATCGCGGTGTGGGGAACGTCGGCCGGCGGCCATCTCGCCGCGGCCCTCGGGGTGACCGGCGATGTGAAGGCGCTGGAAGGGGCCTTGGGCGCGCACGGCGACGTCCCGTCGTCAGTGGCCTGCGTGGTGAACTACTTCGGTCCGTCGAATCTGCTGACGATGGACGATCACGAGAGCAGCATCGAGCACAATGCCCCCGGGTCGCCGGAGTCAAAGCTGCTTGGCGGCCCGGTGCAGGACGTGAAGGCCGCCGCCCGGGAGGCCTCGCCGGCCACGCACGTCAGCCAGGGGGACGCGCCGATGCTGATTGCGCACGGGACCCGGGACCGCCTCGTCCCGTTCCCGCAGTCGGAGGATCTCGCGGCGCGGTTGCGCGAGGCGGGCGTGCCGGTTTATCTCGTCAAGATGGTCGATGCCGGCCACGGCTTCCGCAGCCCCGAGCTGGACCGGCGGGTGGCGGCCTTTCTCGCGAAATACCTGCGGGGCGACGATGATTCCGCGATCGCCACCAGCCCGATCCCGCCGGGCCGCTAGGGTCTCGGGAACGGCCCCGGCCCGGGAGCCGGGGCACGGTGTCCTAGCGTCCCCGCCGCCTTGCCGCGGAGCGCTTGAAGGCGGCCTCATCCGGCCCGGTGGCCTTCCGGTCCAGGGGACTGCGGTCGTCGAAGAGATCCCCGAGGGATGAAACCAGTCCCGGGAGCCACCACCCGTCCCGGCCCTCGCGCGCCGGGTTCTCGACGGGCTCATCGGGCGTTTCCGCCGCGGCCGGCCGGGCCTCGTCGCGCTTGGCCCGCGGGCGTGCGGATTTCCCGGGGTGTCCATCCCTGATGTTTTCGTATCGATAGGCGACGTACCCTTCGTCCTGGAGCCAGTCGGCGTAGATGCGGTTCCCGGAAACCTTCCACTCCGGGTAGGCGCCCGCTTCGTAGACGTAAAGGAGACGGCCGCGCTCGACCCAGTGCGAGAAGAGGAGGACGTGCTTGTCGTGGAGGTTGAGGATGTCGCCGGACTGCAGTTCGTCGTAGGAGGAAAGTTCCCGGCTGATCTTGTGCAACTCGCGGGTCGAGTAGGGCTTGTCGAGCCGCCAGCACCGGGAGACGAATCCGGAGCAATCGATGCCGACCGCGCTCGGGCTGGCGGCCAGCTCGCGCAGTTTGCGCTTCTTGTTGGTGGCGATGTCCCCGGCGAACCGCCCCTTCTTCAACCCGCGGGCGAAGGACCGGGGGGTGTCGAAGCCGCCCCACTTGTAGGGCATGCCGCTCTCCAGCTGGCCCGCCTTCCAGTAGCCGGATTTCAACCCGGCCTTGCGGAAGCCGGCATCCGGCGTGTGGATCGACACCTTGTGCTCGTCGGTGCCGTGGAAGGCGTGACGCTCCTCCGGGGTCCATTCGAGTTCCGCGTAGGTCCGGGCGATCTCGATCGCGTCGGCGCGGGTGACTTTCTTCGACGGCCCGGGGATCCTGGGGACGTCGCTGACATTGATCGTGTCGCAT
This sequence comes from Akkermansiaceae bacterium, assembly GCA_013001695.1. Classification (GTDB taxonomy): domain Bacteria; phylum Verrucomicrobiota; class Verrucomicrobiia; order Verrucomicrobiales; family Akkermansiaceae; genus Roseibacillus_B. The sequence goes on along the minus strand of JABDMC010000322.1, from coordinate 10,006 downwards.
GCGGACAGCACCAGGCTGGCGGCCGCCGCGACCATGGCAGGGGCTTTCATAGGCAAATCGGCAGGGTAACCGCCATGAGTTTACCTGATCGCGAGAAGGGAATCAATCATCCTCTGCGCCTGGGCCGCGTAGCCGCCGCCGAAGAGGACGGCGTGGTTCAGGATGTGGTACAAATTGTAGAGCATCTGGCGCTGGTGGTGGCCGTCGTCGCGGGGCCATGCCTCGTCGTAGGCGGCGTAGAATTCGGGGCCGAACCCGCCGAAGAGGGCCGTCATGGCGAGATCGGCCTCGCGGTCGCCGAAGTAGGCCGCGGGATCGAAGACCACCGGGGTGCCGTCCGCGAGGGCCGAGGCGTTGCCGCCCCAGAGGTCACCGTGCAGCAGCGAGGGGACCGGCTCCCCGGCCGGAAAGAATCCCCCGACGGCGTCGAGCAGGTCCGCGGTGCCGGTGAAGGCGAACCCGCGGGCGGTTGCCAGCTCGAGCATGTGGCGGAGGCGGTGGTCGCGGTAGAACTCGACCCACGAGGCGGTGCGGGGGTTGGGCTGCGGCGTGGCGCCGATGAAGTTCGGGTCGCTCCAGCCGAAGGCGCCGGAGGTGACGCGGTGCATCGCGGCGAGGCGGCGACCAAGGTCCTCCTGGGAGGCGCGCGTGCTCCCTGCGAGGGGAAGGAACTCCAGGACAAGGAAGGCGCAGTCCGCGGTGGTCCCGGATGCGAGCACCGCGGGCACGCGGACCGTCCCGCTCTCCTCGATGGCGCGCAGGCCGAGTTCTTCCGCCGCGAACATGGCGTGCTTCGCGGGGTGGTTGGTCTTGACGAAGGTGTCGCCGAGCCGGAAGGCATCGTTGATGCAGCCGCCCGCGACCGGTTCCGGCGGACCGTCCGGGCAGGAACCGGTGGCGGTGCGGATCGCGGATCGAATCGCGGTGAGATCCATCAGGACATCCCGGAGCGAATGTGATCGAGGAGGCCCGCCACGCCGTCCTCGATCAGGTCGGCCACCAGCTCGAATCCCGCGTCGCCGCCGTAGTAGGGGTCGGGCACCTCGGCGTGGTCGAACTTCCGGCAGAAGTCGGTGAAGGGGCGCACCTTGACGCGGTGCTCCTCGTCGCGCGCGAGGGCGAGGACGTCCGCGAGGTTGTCGCCGTCCATGGTGAGGATGAGGTCGAAGTCGGAGAAGTCGCGGGCGGAGAATCCCCGCGCCTGCCCGCTGACCGGAACCCCGCGGCGGCGCAAGGTCTCCGCCATGCGGGCGTCGGGGCTCTTGCCGGCGTGGCAGCCGATGGTCCCGGCGGAGTCGCAGGCGACCCGCCCGGCGAGGCCGGCCGCCGCGGCCTGGTGGCGAAAGACGTTCTCGCCGGCCGGGGACCGGCAGATATTGCCCCAGCAGACGAAGAGGACGCGGAAGGGAGGATCGGCCATCCGGGAAAACGATGGGGAGGGATCGCCGGACCGGCAAGGGGGATTCCCATGTTCTTACTCCCGAAATGCCGCAACTTTTAGGAGGCCAAGGGGTTGGTTTTGTGGCACCTATCAGGAAATGAAGAACAGCGTCATGATCGCGGCCGGGGCATTGCTCGTGGGGGGCGTGGGGGGATATCTCGCCGGATCGGCGGGCAGGGAGGCCCCGGAGGCCGGCCCCGCGGCGACGGCGGCCCCCAGCAAGGGCGCCCGCACGACGGTCGGGCCGGCCGGCACGGTGCGCTCCGGGAAGGCCCTGCGCTTCGAGGACATCATGGACGAGCCCGGGCAGACGGTGCGCCTGCAACGCCTGATGGACTTTTACGCGGACCTTGATCCGGCGCAGTTCGAGGCGGAAGCCGACAAGCTCGACGACCTGCCGTTCTCGCAGCGCATCATGGCGGCGTTCCTGTTGTTTTCGCGGTGGGCGGAGGTCGCTCCGGAAGAGGCCCTGGCCTATTCCGACGGCATGGGGATGGGCGGTTTCTTCGTGAAGCCGACGATCCTGCAAAGCTGGGCGTCGACCAACCCGGAAGGGGCCGCCAAGTACTTCGAGGAGAACCAGAAAGATTTCCGCTTCATGGGACGCTTCGGCGGACGGGGCGGGGGAAGTCCCGCCTCCCAGATTGCCGGCGAATGGGCGCGGCAGAGTCCCGAGGCGGCCTTGAAATGGGCCCAGTCGCTGGATGGCAACGACTCGCAGGCGGCCCTATCCGGGGTCTTCCAACAAGTCGCCCTCGATGACCCCGCGAAGGCGGCGGCCATGGCGGGCGACCTCACCGGCGAGGCGCGCCAGCAGGCCAACCTGACGGTGGCGCGCGAGTGGGGGAGCCAGAATTATGCCGGCGCCGAGGAATGGATCGCGACGCTTCCCGCCGACGAGCAGGCCGCGGCCCGCTCCCAGGCGCTGCGGGGGCTGGCCGGCGACGACCCGCAACTCGCGGCCGAGAAGGTTTCCACCATCCCGGAAGGGGACGCCCGGGACGCCGCGGTGGAGACGATCGCGGAAAGCTGGGCGCGGGAAGATCCCGCCGGGGCCGCGAAGTGGCTGGTCACCAACGGGAGCGAGGGCGCGCAGGAAGATGCCATCCGCGGGGTGATGGTCAACTGGGCCCGGACCGACGCGGACCAGGCCCGCGACTGGCTGGCGGAGCAACCGGCCGGGACGATGCGGGATCGCGCCGCCGCGACCTACGTCTTTGCCGGCGCGGATGAACCCCAGGCCGCCCTCGAGGTTGCGGAAACCATCGAGGACATGGGCTCGCGGAGCCGGGCCATCGGCATGACCGCGGCCCGCTGGATGCAGGAGGACCGGGAGGCGGCCCTCGAGTACGTCGAGACCACGGAGGCCCTCGATGACGAGAACCGGGGCCGCATCCTCGAGCGGGTCGAGAACCTCGGGACCGGCGACGGACCGGGCCCGCGGGGCGGATTCCGGGGCCCCGGGCCGGGCGGACGGTAAAAAAACTGGATTTTGCGCTTTCCCACGGGTGCCCGCGGATTTCAGGGTTTTGCGACGTGGCCGTGCAGACCGACAACTACGCCATCGCCCGGATTGATTTGCCGGCCGCGGGGACGCATGGCTGGCAGGTCCGGCTGCAGCGTCGCGGGGTGAAGCACGCGAAGTATTTTTCCGACCGGAGCTACGGGGGGGCGAAGCGGGCCTTCACCGTGGCGCGCGACTGGCGGGACCGGCTGCTGACGAGGCTCGAGGACGGCGAAGCGGTGCGGGTTTGCCGCCGCTCGCCGCGCAACAGCTCCGGGGTCGTCGGGGTGGCGAAGGTGACGGTGGTGGCCCCGAACGGCAACGAGTACCAATTCTGGCAGGCGGCGTGGTCGCCGGAGCCCGGGAAGCGGCGGTGCGTGAAGTTTTCCGTGAAGCGCTACGGCGACGAGGCGGCGTTCGAACTCGCGGTAAAGGCCCGTGAAACCGGGGCCGGATTGCGGTAGGTGGAAATGGTGCTTCCGATCCGCGACTCCCCGCGCTAGAAGCGCCGCGAGGATGATGAACGCCAAGGACTTGAGCGAGGAACAGGTGGCCACGATTCGCGGGTGGGCCGAATCCGGGGCGGGGCTCTCGGAGATTCAGCGGAAACTCGTCGACGATCTCGGACTGAATGCGACCTACATGGACACACGCTTCCTCGTGCTCGATCTCGGGATCGAGTTGAAGGCGGAGGAGCCGTCGCCCGAGGAGCCCGGGACGGGAGAGGAAGCGCCGGCGGGGGATGCGGGCGCCCCGGCCACGCCCGAGGAAGCCCTCGTCGGGCAGGGCGGCAGCGTCACGGTCACCACCGACCAGGTCGCCCGGCCCGGCGCGATGGTCAGCGGCAGTGTGACCTTCAGCGACGGCGAGAAGGGGGTGTGGTTCATCGACCAGATGGGCCGCCCCGGCCTCGACCCCGATACCCCCGGATACCAGCCGAGCGAGGCCGACCTCGACGCCTTCGAGCACGAATTGCGCAAGGCCTTGCAAGCGCCCTAGTGCGGCGTCCCGCCACGACGCGCGTTGGAGTCGCAGGACGGGCCCTCCGCCCGCGGATGGATCACTGCAAGATGTAGAGGATCACGGTGAGGACGTGGCAGGCGCTGCCGGCGAGCACGCAGAGGTGCCAGAGGGCGTGGCTGTAGCGGAGGCTCTTCCACGCAAAGAAGGCGACTCCGCCGGTGTAACACACCCCGCCGGCCGCGATGAGGACGATCCCGCCGGTGGGGATGGACCGGAGGATGGGGCCGATCGCGATGAGGGCGAGCCAACCCATCACGACGTAGACTGCCGTCGAGAGCCAGTGTTCGCGGTTTCCCCGCATGAGCGCCTTGGTGAGGATGCCGCCGATGGCCAGGAACCACACCAGCCCGAAGAGGCTCCAGCCCCACGGACCGCGCAGGCTCACGAGGGTCAGCGGGGTGTAGGTCCCCGCGATGAGGAGGTAGATCGCGGAGTGATCGATGACCTGGAAAAAGGACTTCAGGCGCGGCTGGCTGAAGCTGTGATAGAGGGTCGAGGAACTGTAGAGCAGAACGAGGGTGGCCCCGAAGATGCTGCCCGCCACGAGGCGCCACGGGTCGGATCCGGAAACGAGAATCATGAAGACAAGCCCCACGATGCTGGCCCCGATGCCCGCGGCGTGGGTGATCACATTGGCCAATTCTTCACGGCGGCTGTCGCAAAGGTGCGAGCGCTCGTGGAAGGGCACGGCTGCCATGGGCGGATTCTAGACCAACTCTGCCGCGAAGTCGAACGACGGATGTTGCCGGGAGATCCTCCTCCGGCCGTCGGTTCCCGGTCCTTCGGTGCGCATTCTCCGTCCCTTGCCATGGAAGGGTGGTCTCCGGGCCGCATCCGCTCCCATCCTTTCCGACGGTTCATTCGCAATGGGCGGCAATGCGGAGTTGCCTGCGGGGTGAACCGGGTGTTAACTGATATCCGCCGCAGAATGAAAGACAGTCCCCTTGAGTAGTGCCCATCACCCGCGACGCATCGCCTTCCTCGGCGACTATCCGCCGCGGCAATGCGGGATCGCGACGTTTACCCAGGATCTCTGCGAGGCCGTCTCGGGCGCCGCGCCGGATTCCGATTGTTTCGTGGTGGCGGTCAACGATCGCGCCGAGGGGTACAAATACCCGCCGAGGGTGCGGTGCGAAATCCAGGAAAAGGAAATCGATTCCTACCGGCGCGCCGCTGATTTCCTGAACTTCAACAACGCCGACTTGCTTTGCGTGCAGCACGAGTTCGGAATCTACGGAGGTCCGTCCGGGAGCCACCTCCTGGCCTTGCTGAAGGAGGTGCGCATGCCGGTGGTGACCACGTTGCACACCGTCCTGCAGGGGCCGGATGCCGTGCAGCGCAGTGTGCTCGAGGAGCTGGTCGTCCGCAGTGATCGCCTGGTCGTAATGGCAAAAAAGGGGGCGGAGATTCTCCGGGAGGTTTACGACGTGCCGGAATCGAAACTGGACGTCATCCCGCACGGCATTCCGGATCTCGCCTTCGCCGAATCAACCGGGTTCAAGGAGCAGTTTGGCATGGAAGGGCGCAAGGTGCTGCTCACCTTCGGGTTGATCGGTCCCGGGAAGGGGATCGAGCATGTCATTGAAGCCCTGCCGGAAATCGTGCGGGCTCACCCGGAGGTCGTTTACATCGTGCTGGGGGCCACCCATCCGCAATTGCTGGCCGCCGAAGGCGAACGCTATCGCCTGAGTCTCAAGCGCCTTGCCGAGGATTGCGGGGTCAACGACCACATCATCTTCCACAACCGGTTCGTGTCGCTCGATGATTTGAAACAGTTCATCGGGGCGACGGATGTTTACGTGACCCCCTACCTCAACGAGGCACAAGTGACCTCCGGCACGATGGCCTACGTATTCGGGGCGGGAAGAGCCGTGGTCTCGACTCCCTACTGGCACGCGCAGGAACTGCTTGCGGACGGGCGGGGCGTGCTCGTCCCGTTTCGCGATCCGAAGGCGATGGCGGAGGGGGTCTGCGGATTGCTCGCTGATCCGGCGCGCCGGGAGAAGATCCAGCGCGAGGCCTACGCGCTGGGCCGGGAAATGATCTGGCCGGCGGTCGCCCAGCGCTACCTCGAGGTCTTCCAGCACGCCCGGGCCGACCGGAAGGCGTCTCCACGGGCGGCGTTTGCGGAGCGGACGCTCGGGAGCCGCCCGCTGGCCTTGCCGCCGAGGCAGCTCGATCACGTCATCCGCATGACAGATGGAACCGGGATCTTCCAGCACGCGATTTTCAACGCCCCGAACTTTCACGAGGGATATTGCACGGACGACAACGCCCGGGCCTTCATCCTCTGCAATCTTCTCGATGAACTCGGTGATCATCCGCCCTCGAGCAATCTCAACCGCCTCGCCACCAGCTACCTGGCGTTTCTCGCGGCCGCCCTGAATTACGAGAGCGGGCGATTCCGAAATTTCATGAGCCACGGCCGGGTATGGCAGGAGGATGCCGGGAGCGAGGACAGCCACGGGCGGGCCTTGTGGGCCGCGGGGACGGGGGCGAGCCGTTCGCGCGACGCAGGCCATCGCCGGCTTTCGGCCCAGCTCTTCGAACGCGGGCTTCCCGCGGTGAGCTTGTTCAGCTCGCCTCGGGCGTGGTCATTCGCCTTGCTCGGCATCCACGATTACCGGCGTCGCATTCCCGACAGCCCGGAGGTCGAGGCCATCGGCATGGAATTGACGGAGAAGCTCGTCGGGGCCTGGAATGAATGCGCCACCGACGAGTGGCCGTGGTTCGAGACGGTCCTCAGCTACGATAACGCCCGGCTCTGCCAGGCGCTGATCCTCAGCGGCCGGATGGACAACCACCCGGAGGCTCTTGACATCGGCCTGCAATCGCTGCGGTGGCTGGCGTCCATCCAGACGACGCAGGCGGGGTGCTTCCGGCCCATCGGCAGCAACGGGTTTTACGTGCGGGGCGGGGCGCGGGCGGATTTCGACCAGCAACCGGTCGAGGCACAGGCCATGGTTTCCGCCTCGCATGAAGCGTTTCGGGCCACCCACGAGGCGAAGTGGCCCGAGGAGGCGAAGCGCGCCTTCGAATGGTTTCTCGGCCGCAACGACCTTGGCGTGCCGCTCTACGATTTCGCCACCGGGGGCTGCAGCGATGGTCTCCACGCCGACCGCGTCAGCGAGAATCAGGGAGCCGAATCCACTCTCGCCTTCCACCTGGCGCTCGCGGAGATGAGCGCGGCCGAACAAGCAGTTGCCCATCCGCTTCCGAAGAACACCACGCCGATTCACACGTGAATTCCATCCGTCTGCGCCGCCATGAAGTGAGCCTGCTCCCGGAGAGCGCCCGCGTCATCATCCGGCCCTTCATTCCCGGCGAAAGCCACCTCATCACCAGCGTCATCGGCCGGGCCATGCAACTCCCGGAAGAGGAGGTCGCCTGCGAGCTGCAAACGGTGCGCCGGGAATTCCACGACCGGCATTTCGATATCGAAACGATCCTCATGGAGAATTTCGAGAAGGTGCGGGCGCACATCGACGCCCCGCAGCGCTTGTCCCGCGACCGGCAGTTGCTGATCGGGGCGTTGTTTTCGGGTGAATACGCCCTGGAGTCCGCCGCCATTTTCAACCCCTCCATCGTGGCGCACCCGGACCAGGGCGATGCCCCCGAGGGGGGGCTGCGATTCATCATGAGCCTGCGGGCCACCGGCGAGGGGCACATCTCGTCGATCGAGTTCCGGGCCGGGACGATCGCGGCTGGCGGCGAGATCACCCTCGATCCCATCTCCCGCTTTGTGACCGAGCCGGAGATCATTCCCGACCCCAGTTATGAGAGGCGGAGCTTCCAGCTGAAACTCAACGAGATGGGTGTCGACGACCGCTTTCTGGACGCGGTCATGGCCCCGCTCGGGGAGCACTTCACGCGGAGCGACCTGAACAAGAGCGTCGGGGCTGTCCATCAGCAGATGCAACCGGCCACCCACGAACTCGATCACACCCTCGACTGTGTTCAATGGCTGGCGGACTCGAACTACGAATTGTGGTTTCCGGAGAAGCTTGCCATCAGCGAGCGCATTATTTTCCCGGTATCGGCAAACGAATCGAACGGCATCGAGGACGCCCGTTTCGTTCGCTTCGTCGATGACGACGGCTCGGTCACGTATTACGCGACCTACACGGCCTACAACGGCCACGATATCCTCCCGCAGCTCATCAAGACCGAGGATTTCCTGCACTTCCGCATCCTCACCCTCAACGGGGACGCGGTGCAGAACAAGGGGATGGCCCTGTTTCCACGGCGGGTCGGCGGACGCTATGCGATGTTGTCGCGGCAGGACAACGAGAACCTCTTCATCATGTTTTCGGACAGTCCGCATCACTGGAGCGATCCCGAATTGATCATGCGGCCATCCGCCACGTGGGAAGCGGTGAAGGTCGGCAACTGCGGTTCGCCCATCGAGACCGAGGCCGGCTGGATCGTGATCACGCACGGTGTCGGACCGATGCGCACCTATTGCATCGGCGCCGTTTTGCTCGATCTCGAGGACCCGAGGAAGGTGATCGGCCGCCTCCCGGAACCGTTGCTCAGCCCGGAAGGCAACGAACGCGAAGGCTACGTTCCGAATGTCGTCTACAGCTGCGGGTCCCTCGCGCACCGCGGGGAACTGATCCTGCCCTTCGCCCTCAGCGACCAGGCCTCCGCGATCGCGAGCGTGTCGCTGGATGACCTCCTGGCGGCCCTGCAGGCGAATATGGCTCCGATGCCGTGCACGACGGACTGACCGATGCCTGGGCATGCCGCAAAGCCGATCTCGGAGGGCGTGCCGCATGGAACGCTGGCGTGACAAGAAGGTGGCGGTCCTTTCGCCGGTGGCCTGGCGCACCCCGCCGGAGCATTATGGCGCGTGGGAGACGGTGGCGGGCAACATTACCGAGGGACTGGTGGCGCGGGGTTGGGATGTGACCCTGTTCGCCACGGCGGATTCGATCACGCGCGCCCGCCTTCATGCCGTGGTGGCGAGGGGATACGAGGAGGATCCCGAGGCCGATCCGAAGGTGGCCGAGTACCTGCATCTCTCGGAGGCGTTCGAGCACGCCGCCGAGTTCGACCTCATCCACAGCCACTACGACTTCATGGCCCTGAGCTTCAGCCGCTTGGTGGAGACCCCGGTGCTCACCACCATCCACGGGTTTTCCTCCCCCAGGATCATGCCGGTTTACCGGAAGTACCGCGACGGCAACTTTGTCTCCATCAGCGAGTCCGACCGGGCCGAAGGGTTGAACTACCTGGCGACGGTCTACAACGGGATCGACCTGGCACTCTATCCGCTGGCGGAACCGGGTGGAGACGACCTCGTGTTCCTCGGCCGGATTCACCCCGACAAGGGCGTCCATCTCGCCATCGAAGTGGCGCGGGCCAGTGGCCGGAGGCTGGTCATCGCCGGGATCGTCCAGGACGAGGGCTACTTCCGCGAGCGGGTCGAGCCCCATCTCGACGGTGACGGGATCCGTTATATCGGCCCGGTGGGCATCGCGGGGAAGAACAAGTTGTTCGCGGGAGCGGCCGCCCTGCTGCATCTCAACACGATTCCGGAGCGATTCGGGCTGGTCCTCGCGGAGGCGAATGCCGCCGGGGTGCCGGTCATCGCGATGGACCTTGGCTCGTGCCGGGAAGTCATCGCAGACGGGGTCACCGGGTTTCTCGTCAAGGGCGTCGACGAGGCGGTCGAGGCGGTGGGGCGGATTCCCGAAATCGCTCGCGGGGCTTGCCGGGAGCGCGTCGCAGCCCGGTTTTCGATCGAGACCATGGTGGCCGGCTACGAGCGCGTTTACGAAACGATCTTCGAGCGCGAATCCTAGCCCGCACATTTCACGAAGGGAACTAGGCGTTATTCAGAAGTGGCCATGACCCAGGGTCTTGTTTCGAAAACCCGACTCTGAGCATGCGGGACGGAACGTCCCTCACTGGTCGTCGGGGCTCGCCCCGATCGCCCATTCGCTTCGCTAAGCGAGTGCCATTCGGGCTAGTGTGCCGTCCCGCAAGTCCTGCAACATGCTGGGGTTTTCAGAGTTTCAAAAAGTGGCTCACTT
>JABDMC010000296.1 GCA_013001695.1 Akkermansiaceae bacterium | reverse complement strand
GATGGATGCCGACGCGGGCCTCATCCGGGAGATGCACGAGAACTACGTGTGCGTCCTGGCGGACCCGGAGGCCCGCCCCGAGCTCGGCCTTCTCGCGGCGCGGCTTTCCGCGGAACGCAACCACGCGGTGCAGTTCCCGTTCATTGCCTGGATCTCGTACGAAGGGAATCCCGTCGCCTGGCTGCCGCTGCGTCCCCGCGACGTCGAGGACTTCGCGAGCGTCTGGGAAAACTCGCATGCCATGGTCTCGAAGATCTGGTCGGAGTCCCCCCGCTACGTCATCTTCAACAGCCGCCGGGACAACGCCAACCGGACCACGCATCTCGCGATGGGCGCGGAGGAGCCCGTGGGACGCCCCGCGGCCATGGAGGCGGCCCTCGATGCCGCCGGCCGCATCGCCGCCCTCTACGACCCGGCATCCAGCTCGATCGACGGCAGTGGCGGACTGGTTCCGCTCACCGCCGTCAATTTCGCCGCCACGGTGGCGCTCGACCCGGCCACGCCCCCGGGGCTGCAGTCCCGCCTGACGCGGCTGGTGGAAGGCCTCGGGGCCACGATTTTGCGGAGTCCGGTCGTCGATCCGCTCGACCGCGGGATGTTCGTCGGCCGGCGGGCGGAGGGGTGGGCCCTTCCGGTCTTCACGAAGGACGCGGGCACGCAGAGCGCCGCCAGCGGCGCCTATGCGCGCAGCCACGCCCTGACCGGTTCCCGGGAATTCCTGGCCGGTGCGGAGTCCTTCGCGACGGTCAATGAAACCCTCTTCGGCGAGGGCGGGGAGGGAATCGGCGATTATCTCGCCCTCCTCGGCCACGTCCCCGACGGGCGGGGGTTTCTCTGGACCCAGGAGCGGCTCAAGGAACTGCTGTCCCCCGACGAATTCGACGTGGCCACCGCCGTCTTCGGCATCAGCGGCCTCGGCAACATCCCCGCGGAGTCCGATCCACGGCGCTTCTTCTTCCGTCGCAACAGCCTCGGGATGGCGAGATCCCTCGCGGAGGCGGCCACCACCCTCGGCCGCCCGGAAGCGGAGGTCCAGGCCCTCTTCGAGTCCGCCCGCAGGCGCCTCCTCGCCCAGCGCCGCGAACTCCTGCAGCGCGCCGAGCACCTCATCTTCGAAGGCACCCGCATCACCGCCGTGAACGCCCGCCACGCCCGCGCGCTCACCGCCCTCGCGCAGGTCACCGGGGACCGCGCCCACGTGGAGCGCGCCCGGAAGGTCCTCGATTACCTGAAGACGCGCCACTATTCGGAGGACGGCGGGCTGATGCGCATCGCGGCCGGCACGCGGCACGAGGGCGTGGCGGCGCGGGGGGAGGATTACGCCCTGCTCCTCGACGCCCTCCTGGCCCTCTACCGCCTTGACCTCGATCCCGCGCACCTCCACTGGGCCGAAGCGCTCGCCGCCGAGACCCTCGCGAAACTCGGCGACAAGGACGCCATCCTCCTCGAGACACCGCCGGATGACCGCTTCGGGATCTTCCCGATCATCCACGATGCGATGGTCTTCGGGCCCTCGACCTGGGGGACGATCTACAATCCGCTCGGGCAGTTGCAACAGCTCGGGCCGCGCCCGGAGTTCGAGGCCCTCCTGGCCGCGATCCGGAGCCGGCTCGTCCCCGCACTCGAGAAAGACCACCCGTTTATCCACACCGATTTTGCGGCGGGGGTCCTGGCCGAGGCGCGCGGCTGCCTCCTGCTCCTCGAGGGTGACCCGGAGGAGGCGGTCTTCCGGGAGATGCACCAGGCCGCCCTGGCTCCCGAGTTTGACGGCATCGTCCTCGTCCACCTCGTCCCCGGGCTCCCGTCGGCATTCCAGCTGCCCGAGCCCACATCGGGCCCAAAAGCCCGGATCCGGCGCCATGGCGAGGACCTCGGGGAGGCGCTCACCGCGGCTTCCCTGCAGCAACTGTTGCGGGAGACCCTCGCTTCGGAGTAAATTCGGTGGCCAAACCCCTCCGGCATGCCCCAAAGTTGGGCCCGAAACCCACGCGACGCTCCATGAAATTTCCCGCCATCATTTCCCTCCTCCTGCTGACCGCCCTCCTCCCGGTTCGGGCCGACACCATCATCCTGAAGGACGGCACCAAGTACGAGGGCAAGATCCTCTCCGAGGACGAGACCTCCTACGAAATGCAGGTGCAGATCACGGCCTCCATCAAGGATGTCAAGCGCATCCCCAAGGCGGACGTCGAGACGGCCCGCAAGAGCACCCCCGACGACAAGGCGTTCGAGGCGATCTCCAAGATCCTGCCGGTGCCGGACCGGCAGTCGGTGACGCGCTACGACGAGCTGATCAAGGGCCAGGTCCAGCCGTTCCTGAAAGCCCACCCGACGAGCAAGCACAAGCTCAAGGCCCAGAACATCCTCGCCACCCTCGAGAAGGAACGCGCCCGCGTCGCCGCCGGCGACTTGAAACTCGGCGGCGAGTGGGTCTCCGCCGAGGAGCGCCTCAAGAATCTTTACGAGATCGACGCCGGCATCGCCTTCGGTGCCATGGAGACCGCCGCCGAGGCGGGGAACTTCAAGGAGGCCCTGCGCGCGTTCGAGAAGATCGAAAGCACCTTCGCCGCGACATCCTACTACGAGCGCGCCGTCGAACTGGCCGGCAAGGTCCTGCGGTCCTACGCGCCGGTCGTGGCCGCCTCGCTCGCGCGGGTGGACTCCGAGCTCGCGCGGCGCAAGATGGAACTCGAGCGTCTCCCGGCCGCGCAGCGGAAGGCCGCCATGGACGAGATCGAGAGCAACGACGCCGCCTACCTCGCCCTCGTGGAGCGGGAAAAGTCCGAGCTCAAGACCCGCTGGCTGACGCTCGACACCTACCAGAAAGCCCCCCTGCAGGTCGTGCAGAACAACATCAAGTCGGTCCTCGCCAACCTCGAGAAGATCGACTTCGAGGAGCAGGTGGATGGCGGGCCGATTTACGAGAAGGCATGGAGCGCCGCCAGCAGTGGCGACGCCGAGAGGACCAAGGAGCTCATCGCGGAACTGAAGGACGCCAAGGTCCCCGCGGAATACGTCGCGAAGATCGAGGCCCGCCTCGCCGAGGTGGAAGCGGCCAACGCCGCCGCCGCGGAGGAAGCCGAGGCCGCCAAGAAGGCCGCCCTCGCCGCCGAGGCCGAGAAGATGGCCGCCGAGGCCGCGGAGAAAGCCGCCGCGCAGGCCGCCGCCGGGGAGACGACCGACGAAACCGAAGACCCCGAGACGGCCGACGATGGCGGCACCCCGGCCACCGCCGATGCCGCCGAGACCGCCTCGTCCGGGGGCCTCAACATCAAGGCGGTCCTCATCGGGGTGATGGTGGTGGTCCTGCTCATCGCGCTGGGCGCCATGCTGCTCGGCAAGAAGAAGTCCGATTCCTAATCAGCTACCCTGATGTCCGATTCCGCCCGCCGGGCCAGCCAGTCGCGCAAGACCGCCGAAACGGACGTCGCCTTGACGATCGACCTCGACGGGGACGGCCGCTCCCGAATCGAAACGGGGATTCCGTTCTTCGATCACATGCTGACGCTCTTCGCGCGGCACGGCTTGTTCGACATCGAGTTGAAGGTCGACGGCGACGTCGATGTCGATTTCCACCACACCGTCGAGGACACCGGGATCGTGCTGGGTGAAGCGATCCGGGAGGCCCTCGGCGACAAGGCCGGCATCACGCGCTACGGGGCGGCCTTCGTCCCGATGGACGAGTCCCTGTCGCGGGTCGTCATCGACCTCAGCAACCGGCCGTGGCTCGAATTTCGCGCCGCCGACGACACCCCCTCGGCGCAGAATTTCCCCTTCAGCCTGGTGGAGGAGTTTTGCCGGGCCCTGGCGTCCAATCTCCGCGCCAACCTGCACGTCGAGGTGTTTTACGGGCGGGACGGGCACCACATCGCGGAGAGCATCTTCAAGGCCCTGGCCCGGGCCCTGCGGCAGGCCGTGGCGCACGACCCCCGCGTCAAGGGGGTCCCCAGCACCAAGGAAGTGCTGTGACGGCGGCAGCGCCCGTGATCCGGCCGCCGGGGGCCCCGGCATCCCGGCCATCATCCCGTGAGTAAGGAAGAATCCATCGGCATCGTCGATTACGGCGGCGGGAACATCCGCAGCCTCGTGAAAGCCGTGGAGACCCTCGGGGGCGCGCCGGAACTCATCACCTCCCCGTCCGGATTCGAGGGTGTCGACCGCCTCCTCTTTCCCGGCCAGGGCGCCTTCGGCGACTGCATGCGGCAACTCCGGTCGCGCCGGTTGGTCGACCCGCTGCGGGCCTGGATCGCGGATGACCGCCCCTTCTTCGGAATCTGTGTCGGCTACCAGCTGCTCTTCGAGGGGAGCGAGGAATCCCCCGGGGAAGCCGGCCTCGGGGTCCTCGAGGGCCTCGTCACGCGCTTCCCGGCGGGCCCGTTGAAGGTCCCCCACATGGGCTGGAACAGCGCCGCCCTCACCCACCCGGAAGGGACGTTCTGGAAGGGCCTCGGGAACGCGCCCTACTTCTACTTCGTGCACTCCTACTTCCCGGACCCGCGGGACCACGCCGTGGTGGCCGCCACCACGGACTACGGACTGCCCTTCGCCTCCGCGGTCGAGAGGGGCAGCATGATCGCCACCCAGTTCCACCCGGAGAAGAGCCAGCGCGCCGGCATGCGCCTCCTCGCCAACTTCCTCGGCGCGCAGGCGCCGGCGTGACTTCTCCCCGCGTGACGGCGAAAGGGCGCTCCTGCAGACCGGACCGACGGTCCGACCGGATGGAGACGCGGCCCTGGCGGCCTCAGCCCGTGACGCGCATCGGCATCAGGACGTAGAGGAAGGCTCCCTGGGCCCGGATCACCCCGGGGCTCATCTCATCGATGAGGTCGAGCTGCACGTCCGCGTCCTCGAGGTTGCGCAGCGGGGCCATCAGGAACTCCGGGTTGAAGGCGATCGAGATCTCCTTGCCGTCGTAGTTGACCGCCATGGATTCCTTCGCTTCCCCGATGTCCGGCGAGTTCGCCATGACGTCGAGGTTGCCGTCCGCCAGCATGAGCTTCACCGAGTTCGACTTCTCGGACGACAGCAGCGACACCCGCCGGGTCGTTTCCAGCAAGGCCTCGCGCCCGATGGTGAGGCGCTCGCGCGTCTCGCTCGGGATGACCTGCCGGTAGTTCGGGTAGTTCCCCTCGATGAGCTTCGAGACGATCAGGCTGCTCCCGATCTCGAACGACACCTGGCTCTCGCTCAGCCGCAGCAGGCAGTCGCCCTCGCTCCCGAGCAACCGCTGCAGTTCCTGCACGGCCTTCGTCGGGATGATGAAATCGGTTTCGTGGCTGGCGGGGAACTCGAGGTCGTTCTCGACCATGGCGAGGCGCCGCCCGTCGGTGGCCACCAGCGTGAGCTTCCCTTCCTTGAAGGCCGCGAAGATCCCGTTGAGGACGTAGCGGGTCTCGTCGCTGGAGATCGCGTAGGACGTCCGCCGCAGGCTCTCCTTCAGGAGCTCCTGGGAAATCTTGTAATCCTTGGCGTCCTTGAAGTCGGGCAGCGGCGGGAACTCGCCCTTCGCCAGCCCGATGATCTTGAAGAAGCTCGGCCCGCTCGTGATGCTCGCCACGTCCTTCCCGTCGATCTCGATGTCCACCTCCGCGGAGGGAAGCTCGCGGATGATGCTCACGAGACGCTTCACCGGCAGGGTCGTCGAGCCTTCCTTCGAAACCTCGGCCTCCACCGTGCCGCTGACCCCCACATCGAGGTCGGTGGTGGTGAGCCGGAGCTCGTTCCCGGCCGCCTCAATCAACACATTCGAGAGGATCGGAAGGGTCGTCCGCGTGCTGACGACGTGCTGAACCTGCTGCAGACTGTCTAGGAAGGCGTCCCTGGCGATCCGGAATTTCATGAGCGATGTCAGGGCCCCCTCATAGGGCCGCCACGGAGTGTGGAAATTCGCCGCCGCTTGGCAAGCTTTCTTTACAAATCTAAAACAAACACCCGGACCCGCTCATTTCCAGCGGATCCGGGTGTTAAAAAGCGCACGCGACGGGGTGGCTCAGCGATTGAGCCGGGCCCCGAGAGCCGCCACCGTTTGACGGATCTGGTCGTCGGTCGACATCATCTGCTCGACCTTCTTGCAGGCGTGGATGACGGTCCCGTGGTCCCGTCCGCCGAAGGCCTCCCCGATTTCCACCAGCGATCCTCCCGTCAGTTTCCGGCTCAGGTACATCGCGATCTGCCGCGGGAAGGCGATGTTCGCCGGGCGGCGCCGGCTCGTCATGTCGGCGAGGCGGATGTCGAAGTACTCGGCGACGAGCTTCTGGATGGCATCCACGGTGACCTTCGCGGCGGCTTCCTCACGCAGGATGTCGCGCAGGAGCTCCTCGATGCGCTCGTTGG
Source organism: Akkermansiaceae bacterium (assembly GCA_013001695.1). GTDB lineage: Bacteria > Verrucomicrobiota > Verrucomicrobiia > Verrucomicrobiales > Akkermansiaceae > Roseibacillus_B. The sequence goes on along the minus strand of JABDMC010000296.1, from coordinate 8,548 downwards.
TCAGGTCCCCCTGCCCGAGCGAGGTGTAGGTCGCGAGGCGCACGAGGGCCCCCTCGAGGCGCCGCACGTTGCTGCGGATGCGTTCCGCGATGAAGCGCACCCAGTGGTCCTGGACCTTGACCTCCCACTCTTCCATCTTGCGGCGGAGGATGGCGACGCGGGTCTCCATCTGCGGCGGCTGCAGCGGCACCGTCAGCCCGCACTCGAAACGCGACACCAGCCGCGGCTCGAGCGACTGGATCTCGGACGCCGGGCGGTCGCTGGAAAGCACGATCTGCGCCTGCCCGTCGAGAAGGGCGTTGAAGGTGTGGAAGAACTCCTCCTGCGACTTCTCCTTCCCGGTCAGGAACTGGATGTCGTCGATGAGCATGACGTCGGCCCGGCGGTACTTCCGCCGGAACTTCTCGAGTTCGCCCTTCCGGACGGCGTCGATGAACTCGTTGGTGAACCGCTCGCACGTGAGGTAAACGACCTTCGCATCCGGGCGGGACCGCAGGATCTCCTGGCCGATGCCCTGCATGAGGTGCGTCTTGCCGAGACCCGACCCGCCATGCATGAACAGCGGGTTGTAGGCCGTCCGCGCCCCCGAGGCCACCGCCTTGCAGGCCGCGTGGGCGAACTGGTTGTTCCCGCCCACGACGAACCGGTCGAAGGTATACAGCGGGTTCAACCCCACCGACTTGAGGCGCTTCTGCAGGTCCCCGGGGCCGGTCACCTTCCCGGGCTGGTTCAAGAGATTCATCTTGCTGCCCCCGGTCGGCTTCTTGCCGGTGTCTTTCCATCCACCGTTCGCCTTCTTCACATTCGGACGCCCGCAGCACCCGGTTTCCTCGGAAATTGCGCGCGTCAATTCCGGCATGTAGTTCGCCTCGATCCACAGCACGTGTGTCTCGGACGGCACCATCACGGTGCAATGGTTCTCATCCTCAATCTTCAACCGGGCCTGCCGAAACCATCGCTGGTAGGCATCCTCGCTGACCATCTGCTGCAGACGCGCTGCAACTGCACTCCACTCCGGTTTGCCCTTGGCAACCTTCTTTTCCGCAACTGCTTTGCCGGCGTGGGAGATTTTCGAACCACCGGCAACCTTTCCTCCATCATCCTTACTCATTGTATCTACTATTCTACTATTCCACTGGTTGTGTTTGTTATGCTGAGACAAGATCGGACCCGCGTCGAGGAATGAACTCATGACTTCGTCCTCGGACGCAAATCAACGCTGGGCGGTTTACGGTCCGCGTGTGGAGATCGACAAAGTCTTTTAGCAAAAAAATTTCGCCGGTCGGCTTGCACGCATTTCCACAAGCGTTCCACGGCGCGCGACCATCGCTTCGCGGAAGTCCTGCCAATTAACGTCACTTAACTTGATAGCCGCACCTTCTTCCCCGGCTGTGCGCACGGCGGGAAAAACGGCCTGCAAGTCCGCGGGAATCCGGCTTTTTTAAGATTCCGAATCCTGACGCGTCGCAATGGCGGCTGTCATTGCGCTCCGCACCCGCGGCGCGCATTCGGGGCCCGGCACATTTCGCGCTGTCCATTCCCGCGCCTCTCCAAAAAGTTTCGCCGGCTATTGCTCCGGAGCGCACCGAATCGGGATCCCACGCGGAGGGATTCACTCCGCGAACTTGTTCCCATCAACTCACATTCGGGGTCCGGCGGGGAACGAGGATACCGGACAGGAACGTGATGATGGTCGTGAGGGGCCACGCCCAGTAGAAGCCGACGCGTGTTTTCAGGGTCGCGGCGTCCCCGCTGCCCTCGACGTCGTAGGTCCACAGCGACCCCAGCCACTCATAGGACATGCCAAAGTAGTTCAAGATCACCCACACATCGGTGCGAATGAACATGACGAATATGAAGGAGGCCGTCGCGCCGATCAACAATCCGCGGAAGCTCCCCTTCCCGAGGAGAGCGCACACGAACATGGCGAGCAGCGGGCCGATCGTGTAGGTCGTCATGCCGAAGGCCAGCGGGAGGATGGGTATCCCCGATTTCAGCTGCGCGAGCCTCATGAGGAGCGTGAAGCCGGTGAGAAAGAGGCCCCAGATCACGACCCACATCCGCGAAATGCGCAGGAGCTTGTGCTGGTCCGCCTCGCTCCCGTGCTTCTCGGGATGGTAGAGGAGCGAAACCGTCGTCTGGCTGAGCGCCGCCAGGATGGAATCGAGGCTCGAGATCGCCGCCGCGAACACTCCCCCGAGAATGAGCCCGCTCAAGCCGGGCGGCAATTGCGTGACGATCCACACCGGGAAGACATTATCGCCTTGGGCCGGGGTGCCGTCTTCGCGCCATCCGACCGCCTCGGCCACCGCGCCCTCCGGCGGGTTCTTCAGGTAGAACACGTAGAGGGCCGCGCCAACCAGCAGCATCAGGTAGGTCACGAGTTGGCCGACCGAACTCCAGATGATGGCCTTCGAGGCCTCGTGCGGGTTCTTGCAGCAGAACATCCGCTGGGCATTCAGCTGGTCCACCCCGAAAGCGCCCACATTCAGGAACGGCACCGCGATGATCGCCACCCAGAAGGTGAACTTGAAGTCATCGCTGATCCCGAACCGCCAGTCGAGCATGTCGGTTTTCCCGTCCTCCCCCGCCACCCGGAACAACTCGCTCCAACCGCCGTCGAGGCTCCCCGCGATCCAGAAGACGGTGATCAATCCGCCGATCGAGAAGAGGAAGAATTGCATGACATCGGTCCAGATCACGGTCCGCATGCCGCCCATCAGGGTCCACCCGATCGCAAAGATCCCGATGATGAGGATGCAGATCCAGATCGGCCACCCCGTGACGATCTTCAGCGGCAGGGCCGCCACCAGGACCCGCACGCTCTGCCCGAGGATGGATCCGATCGTGAAAAACACGGTGGCGAGGGTCTTCAGCGACGGCTTGATCCGCTTGCCCATGTAATCGTAGGGGCTGTAGATGTGCTCCTCGTAGAAGACCTTGGTGAACACCATCCCGACAATGACCCGCCCGAGCACCGAGCCGAGCCCCCAGATCATGTAGGTAAAGTCCCCCTGGGCCGCCATGACGCCGCCCGGAACCCCGATGAACGTCACCCCGCTGATCTCGGTGGCGATGATGGATCCGCTCACCGCCGGCCAGGGCAGGGAGCGCCCCCCGGCGAAGAAGTCCTTGATGGACGCCTGGTGGCCGCGCATGACATGCCCGACGAGGGTGGTCAGCCCGAGGTAGCCAAACAACACGGCCCAATCCCACCCCGTGAACGCCTCGTGAACTCCATCCATCCGCGCCGAGACGCTAGCAGTCGGCCTGTCGCGACGTCGAACCAATCATGAAAAAATCAACATCTCCTTGGTAAAAACTTGCGGCCGTGTCGCCAGCCGCTACAGTTTCGCAACCGTCCGAGAAAGTGCCTGAAGAGGGAAGTTCCGCCTGCGTTGCCGGCATCATCCCCGCCCGGTGGGGATCATCCCGCTTCCCCGGGAAGCCACTCCACTCGCTCGCCGGCAAGCCGCTTTTGCAGCACGTCCACGACCGGGCCCGGGAATGCCGCGGACTCGACCTCGTCCTCGTGGCCACCGACGACCCGCGAATCCGGGACGCCGCGGAAGCATTCGGCGCCGAGGTGGCCATGACCTCCCCGGATCATCCCAGCGGCACGGACCGCATCGCGGAGGCCGTGGCATCCCGTCCCGAGGTCACCCACATCATCAATATCCAGGGGGACGAGCCCCTCATCGACCCCCTCCTCGTCGATTCCCTGGCCACCACCCTCGTCTCCGACCCCGACTGCGGGATGATCACGGCGGCTTGCCCGCTCGGGGACGGCGACCAGTTCGACGACCCCAATGTCGTCAAGGTGGTGCGGGATTGCGCCGGGCACGCCCTCTATTTTTCCCGCAGCGGAATCCCCTTCCCCCGGTCCAGGCCCGCCGGCCTCCAACCGCTCCGGCACCTCGGAATCTACGGCTACCGCCGCGACCTCCTGGAGCGCTTCGTGGCGTGGCCGCCGGGGATTCTCGAGCAGGCCGAGCAGCTCGAACAACTCCGCGCCCTCGAGAGAGGTGTGAAAATTCACGTCATTATTACCAATCACCAATCCATCGGCCTCGACACGCCGGAGCAAGTCCCCAAAGTCGAGGCACTTCTCGCGGCGCAATCCCCACCCTGACCCTCCTTCCACCGCGCCCCCGGAGGGCATGGGCCGCATGCATCCATCACCAATCAGCTAAACACCGGAATTGAAATTCATCTTCGTCACCGGAGGAGTGGTCTCCTCGCTCGGCAAGGGACTCGCCGCCGCCTCCCTCGGCACCCTCCTCGAGCACCGCGGCTTGAAGGTCCTCCTCCAGAAGTTCGACCCCTACCTCAACGTCGACCCGGGCACCATGTCGCCGTTCCAGCACGGCGAGGTCTACGTCCTCGATGACGGCGCCGAAACCGACCTCGACCTCGGCCACTACGAGCGGTTCACGAACTGCCGCCTCACCCGCTACAACAACCTGACTTCCGGCCAGGTCTTCGAATCGGTCATCAAGAAGGAGCGGCGCGGCGAGTACCTCGGGAAAACCGTCCAGTACATCCCGCACGTCACCGACGAAATCAAGGCCCGCATCCACGACGTCTCGGCGCAGAACCCGGACGTCGACGTCATCATCACCGAGATCGGCGGCACCGTCGGCGACATCGAGGGCACCCTCTTCCTCGAGGCCCTCCGCCAGTTTTCCCTCGAGGTCGGCCGCGAGAACGTCTGCTTCATCCACGTCACGCTCCTCCCGTTCATCCGGGCCGCCGGCGAGATCAAGACCAAGCCGACCCAGCAGTCGGTCGCCAAGCTCCGCGAAATCGGGATCATGCCCGACATCATCATTTGCCGCACCGAGCACGACCTCGACGACGACAACCGCCGCAAGATCGCCATGTTCTGCAGCGTCGAGCCCCGCGCCGTGGTCGCCTTCCGCGACGTGAAGCACACCATCTACGAGTGCCCACTCGACCTCCGGCAGGACAAGATCGACCGGCTTGTCGTCGACAAGCTCGGCATCCAGTCGCCCACTCCCGACCTCGCCGACTGGGAGGCGTTCGTGGAGCGCGTCATCCACCCGTCGCACGAACTCAACATCGCGGTCGTCGGGAAGTACATCGAGTTGCAGGACGCCTACAAGTCGATCTACGAGTCGCTGACGCACGCCGGGGCGGCGCACGACACGAAGATCAAGATCGTCCGGATCGACGCGGAAGCCATCGAGCAGCACGGCGCCGCCAAGATCATCGGCACCGTGGACGGCATTCTCATCCCGGGAGGATTCGGGGATCGCGGCATCGAGGGCAAGATCCTCGCCGCCCAGCACGCCCGCACGGAGGGCATCCCCTACTTCGGCATCTGCCTCGGCATGCAGATCGCCACCATCGAGTTCGCCCGCAACATGTGCGGGCTCGAGGAGGCCAACTCCACCGAGTTCCGGAAGGACACCCCCCACCCCGTGATCTGCCTGCAGGAGGAACAGAAGGGCATCGAGGACATGGGCGCCACGATGCGCCTCGGCGCCTGCGAGTCGATCCTCTTCGCCGGCACCCGCGCGAGCGAACTCTACGGCGGCGCCGACAAGATTTCCGAACGCCACCGCCACCGCTACGAATTCAACTCCGACTACCAGGAGCAGCTCCAGGAGGCCGGGATGGTGATCTCCTCGGTGTCCGCCAAGGAGGGCCTCGTCGAGATCGTGGAGCTTCCCGACCACCCCTTCTTCCTCGGGGCCCAGTTCCACCCCGAGTTCCAGTCGAAACCGAATCATCCCCACCCCCTCTTTTCCGGATTCGTGCAGGCGGCCCTCCACGTGAAGCTCGCCCTCCCGGCGTGATGCCCGCCCCCGTGATCACCCCGCTGGCCCGGATCGTCGCACTGGTCCTGGCCGCCGCCGCGCTCTCGTCCTGCGAGCGCGCACAGCCGCAGGCCGACGCCGCCCAACTCACCGCCGAGTCCCGCGCCGTCGTGAAGACCTTCGCCACCGAACTGCAGGCCGCCCTGCAGGACAGCCTCGCCGGGGGCGGACCGGTGCAGGCCATCAGCACCTGCAAGGAGGTCGCCCCGGCCATCGCGGCCCGCCTCTCGCGGGAGAAGGGATGGACCGTGGGACGCACCTCGCTGAAGCTCCGCAACCCGGACAACGCCCCGGACGCCTGGGAGACGGCCCGTCTCGATTCCATGGCCCAGCGGCTCGCCGCCGGAACCGACCCCGCCACCCTCGAGGAACACAAGCGCACCCCCCACTCCTTCCGCTACATGAAGGCCATTCCGATCCAACCGGCCTGCCTCCTCTGCCACGGCGAATCCCTCGCCGCGCCCCTCGCCGCGACCCTCGACGCCGCCTACCCGGCCGACCGGGCCCGCGGGTACAAGCTGGGCGAGCTCCGGGGCGCCTTCACCGTGACAATCCCCCTCGATTGATTCCGCCGCGAGCGGGAACCGAGCACCACGTGAACTCCAGCCAGCTTCTCATCCTCGGGGTCCCCGGCCCGGAACTCACCTCCGATGACGCCGCCCTCTACCGCGAGCTCCAGCCCGGCGGCTTCATCCTCTTCACGCGCAACATCGTCGATGCGGCGCAGGTCCGCCGGCTGACCGACGACCTCCGCGCCCTCTGCACCGTGCCACCGGTCATCTGCATCGACAACGAAGGCGGACGCGTGTGGCGCACTGCCCCGTTCGCCCCCGCCCCGCCGTCCGCGGACCGCTTCCGCCGCGCCGGCGACCCGAAGCTCATCGCCCAGGCCGGATTCCTCACCGGCCGGCTCCTCCGTCTCCTCGGGATCAACCTGAACCTCGCCCCGGTTCTCGACATCGACGCCCACCCGGACGCCCAGAACGCCCTTCGCGGCCGCTGCTGGGGACACCGCGACCAGGAGGTCCTGACCAACGCCGGCATCTTCAACCGCCACCAGCGCCGCCAGCGCGTCCTCGGGTGCGCCAAGCACTTTCCCGCGGGCGGCCGCGCCGTCACCGACCCGCACCACGCCCTCCCGGTGGTCGATGCCACCATCGACGAGATGCAGCGCGCCGACCTCATCCCCTACACGGCCCTCATGCCGGAACTCGATGCCATCATGATATCGCATCTCCACTTCCCGCGCATCGACCCGGACCAGCTTCCGGCGTCGCTCTCGTCCAACATCATCAACGGGCTCCTCCGCACCCGCCTCGGGTTCGACCACCACCTCGTGCTCACCGACGACCTCGACATGGGCGCCATCCAGAACCACTACGGCACCCCGGCCGCGGCCCGCATGTCGATCCTCGCCGGGGCCGACATGCTGCTTCTCTGCCACGAGTTCGCGCGCGCCGGGGAGTCCCTCGCCGCCCTCGATGACATCCCGGAACCGATCCGGAGCGACGCCCTGGCGCGCATCGACCGGGCCAAGGCGCGCTTTGCCACCCCGCTCCCCTTCAAGGACGACACCCTTGCGGAGATCATCCGGGGTCTCGAGCAACTCCGCGCCGACACCCCGGGCGAAGACGAGGACTCCCCCGCCCAGTCGCCCGTCGAGGACTACTAGGACGGATCCCGCCCCCGGGCCCGCCCGCTCCGCGATCTCAGTTCCGGCGGCGGATGCCCGTCAGCAAGACCCCCGCGAGGCCCGCGAGCAGCAGGCTCGAGGGCTCCGGAATCCGGACAAAGCCGCTCAACACCACGCTGTCGTTGATGTAGTTCACGGTGAAGGTCCCGAACCCGTCGGTGGTGTCGAGGAGACTCCCGTCGGGAAGGGCCTCGAAGGTTCCCGTCAGTCCCCCGTCGGCGGTGAGCACCGTGAAGGTGTCCCCCGCCCCGACCAGGTCCTCGTAGCCGCCGAGAAAGCTCACCGAGAGATCGCCGCCGAGCGAGATGGCATCGGCCCCCAGCAGGAAGTCGTATTCCGTCCCCTGGGCCGCGCCGCCCAGCTCGATGAGGAGATTCGAGGTCACGCCGAACCCGGCATCCCCGACAAACCGCAGCTCCCCCGCGCTCAACCCGGGATCGATGTTGCCGTTGTTGACCAGCCCGCCGGTGACGCCCGCAAAGGACATCGTCCCGACCCCCGCCAGGGTGGCCCCCGCATGGCTCGTCAGCGAACTCCCGTCGAAGGTGATGACGTTCGCGGCGTCGTGTGACGTGATCGTGCCGAAGTTGTCGACGACCGACAACGCCCCGCCGATGGCGGCGCTGCGGAAGGCATCCACCGTCCCCTGGTTGTTGAAGCTGTTGGGAATGATCCGGAGGCCGCCCGTTCCGCCGGCATCATTCAGGTTGATGTCCCCGGTGTTGACGACTCCGGGGCCGCTCCCGCTGAGCGTGGCCGTCCCGCCGCCCACGGTGCTCAGATTGATCACGCCGCCATTCGTGAACCCGGAAGAGGCATTCAGGCCGGCGGGGGTTGCCGCGCCGTTGACGTTGATGGCCTGCGCCGCGGCGACGGTCCCCGTGATCGCAGTGGTCCCCGCGGACACGTTGAATACCCCCGCGCCCGTGCTGCCGGCCCCGATGGCCAGCGTCCCGCCGCCGACCATGTCGACCTCCCCGGTGATCGTCCCGCCGTTGAAGTTGAAGGTGTC
>JABDMC010000288.1 GCA_013001695.1 Akkermansiaceae bacterium | reverse complement strand
GGGTGGGAGGACTCCTGGGCGCTGTTGTAGATCTCGGTGGCGTAGGTGCGGTTGGCAATCGCGGGCGAGACGAGGATGTGGTCGAGCACCGCGCTCGATCCCTGCGTGGTGTCGGTGACGCCGTCGGCCTGGAAATTCTGCAGCTTCACCATCGGCACGAAGCCGAAGTAAAAGGCGGGATCGGGATCGTATTCGACCGGAAAGGTGATGTCGGCGCCCGTGATGTAGGAGGCGGGCAGGCCGGCCGGTTCGGAGTTGTAGGTGGTCGCCCCGGTGACGAGGTTGAAGTCGCCCAGGATGATGACATTGTCGCTGGCCGTGAGGGAGTTGGCGACGAGGTAGTCGACGACCCGGTCGAGTTCCACGGCCCGCCGGTAGGGGTCGTCGGGCTCCCCGCAGCACTTCAGGTGGAGGCCGATGATGGTGGGGTCGGCGGTGGTTCCCGGGACGTCGACCACGACCGCGGGAATGACGCGGGTCATGTCCTTCGCCCCGGACGGCGAGCTGATGCCGTCGACGGCGGTGATGGGGTAGCGGCTCAGGAAGACGTTGCGATTGTTGGTGTCGAGCGGGCTCGGTTCGCCCGAGTCGGGGACGCCGACGTACTGGTGCGCGTAACCGAGGGTCGCGGCGAGGGCATCGATGTTGGTCCCCACGTCCTGGGAGCGGACTTCCTGCAGGGTGACGACATCGGCGTCGATGCGGGCCAGGACGTCCGCCACGGAATCATGGCTGGTGGTGCCCTGCGCTTCGAGGCCGAGTTCGATGTTGAAGGTCGCGACGCGCAACGGAACCGCGGCGGCTGCAACACACAGCAGCATCGTGAGGACCGCGACCAGCGCAGGCTTGCTGGGAGGGATTGGCATGGATCAGGGGCTTGGGGGCGCGTGGGGAGGTACCCCAGCGCCGGGGCCCTGTCGACCCCGGAAGACGGTCTGGGCCGCCCCCTCCTACGGATGTGTGATCCCCCCGCACGGGACACAACCGTCCAGCCGCGACGCCGATGAACCTACTTTTCGAGCGGTTTCCCGGCTTGTTCCCAAGCGCTGATGCCTCCGTCGAGATGGTAGATTTTTTGGAAGCCGAGCTCCTCGAGGATCTTGAGGGACGCTTCGGACCGCCGCCCCGACCGGCAGTGCACGAGGTAGGGAGTTTCCTTGTCGAGCTTGCCGGCCTGCGCCGCGAAGTCGGGCGCCTGGAAATCGACGTTGATGGCGCCCGCGAGGTGGCCGTCGGCGAACTCCTCGGGAGTGCGGACATCCAGCACCTTGAGGCCGGGGTTCTCGGCGAGCATGGTGGCGGCGCCCCCGGGGTCGACGTGGGCGAGATCGAACGAGGCGGCGCCCGCTCCGGTTTCCGGGACGGCGGCTTCCTCCGGCGGGGTGCAGGCGGTGCACAGGGCGGCGAGGAGCGGGAGCGTGCAGGACAGGATGCGCTTCATGCCGTGAGCAGTAGCCGCGGGCCCGCCCCCTTGCAAGGGCGCAGTGCCGTGCCATGCGGCCCCGTGGCGGCTACCCCAGGATCTGGGCGAGGACGTAGGGGAGGATTCCGCCCGCCCGGTAGTAGTCGATCTCGACGGGGGTATCGAGGCGCACCACCACCGGGACCTCGACCCTCGTGTCGTCCGGGCCGGTGGCGGTCAGGGTCACCTCCGCCCGCGGCTTGATGTCGTTGCCGAGCCCCGTGATCGAGAAGGTGGCATCGTGCAGGGAGGCGATCTGGTCGTAGTCGGCATCCGACTTGAAGGTCAGTGGCAGGACGCCCATGCCGATGAGGTTCGACCGGTGGATGCGTTCGAAGGACTTGACCACCACGGCCTTGACGCCGAGGAGGCGCGTGCCCTTGGCGGCCCAGTCGCGGGAGCTGCCCATGCCGTAGTCGTGCCCGCCGATCACGACGAGGGGCGTGCCGTGCTCGAGGTAGGCCATGCAGGCGTCGTAGATGTGGGTGGTCGTCCCGGAGTCGGTGGCCTTGGGCAGCTCGAGGTCGGGGACCTCGCCCGGGCCGTGGTAGACGGTGTAGCCGCCCTCGGTCCCGGGGACCATGAGATTCTTGATGCGGACGTTGCCGAAGGTGCCGCGCGTCATGACCCGGTCGTTGCCGCGGCGCGACCCGAAGGAATTGAACTGGGCCTTTTCCACGCCGTGCTCGAGGAGGTAGCGGCCCGCCGGGGAATCCTCCTTGATGGCGCCGGCCGGCGAGATGTGGTCGGTGGTCACCGAGTCGCCGAAGATCCCGAGCGGCCGGGCGTCGATGACATCGGTGATGTCGCCGGGCGTCATCGAAAAGCCGTCGAAGAACGGCGGGTGCTGGATGTAGGTCGACGAGGAATCCCACTCGTAAGTGGCCCCGGTGGACGAGGCGATCTCCTCCCACTTCGGGTTGGCCGAGGCGAAGTCGCTGTAGAGCCGCCGGAAGACGTCCGGCTTGAGGGCCGCCTCGAGCTGGGCCTTCACCTCGGCTTGCGTCGGCCAGATATCCTTCAGGAAGACCGGGTTGCCGTCGCGGTCGTTGCCGAGCGGATCGTTGGTGAGATCGAGGTCGACCCGTCCCGCCAGCGCGTAGGCCACCACCAGCGGCGGGGACATCAGGAAATTGGCGCGGATCGACCCGTGGACGCGGGCTTCGAAGTTGCGGTTCCCGGACAGGACGCTGGCGCACACGAGGTCGCCCTCGCTGATGGCTTCCTCGATGGCGGGGTGCAGCGGCCCGGAATTGCCGATGCAGGTCGTGCACCCGTAGCCGACGGTCTGGAACCCGAGGGCGTCGAGCTCGGAGCTCAGGCCGGTGGCGTCGAGGTAGTCGGTCACGACCCGCGATCCGGGGGCGAGGGAGGTCTTGACGTAGGGCGCGATGCCGAGTCCCAGCTGGTTGGCCTTCCGGGCGAGCAGGCCGGCGGCCAGCATCACGCTCGGGTTGCTGGTGTTCGTGCAACTCGTGATGGCGGCGATGAGAACCGACCCGTGGGTGAGCTCGGTGTCGAGCGGGCCGAAGGCCTCCCCGGCGTCGATGGTGTCGGGCGTCGGCTTGTTGGCGATCATCTCCGCCTTGTCGCGCTCCCCGCCGGTTCCGTTGACCTCCGGGGCGTGCGCGGGAACACCCGCCGGGGTGTTCATGTGGACCGGGATGCGCGTCTTGCGCGTCGCGGCGTCCCGGCCGAAGCCGCCGTCCGCCACGGGGGCCTCGAAGAGGGTGTTGAAGGTCTCCGCAAGCGCCGGCACGTCGATGCGGTCCTGGGGGCGCTTCGGCCCGGCCACCGCCGGCACGATGCCGCCAAGGTCGAGCTCCAGCAGGTCGGTGTAGTCGCAGTCGCCCTTCCCCGGGATGCCGAACATCTCCTGGGCCTTGTAGTAGGCTTCCACCGAGGCGCACAACTCCTCGGGCCGGCCCGTCCCGCGGAGGTAGTTGATCGTCTCGTCGTCGACGGGGAAGAAGCCCATGGTGGCGCCGTATTCCGGCGCCATGTTCGCGATGGTGGCGCGGTCCGGCAGCGTCAGGGCCGCGGCGCCGGGACCGTGGAACTCGACGAACTTCCCGACGACCCCGTGGGCCCGCAGCATCTCGGTGACGCGCAGGGTCAGGTCGGTGGCGGTGACCCCTTCGTTCAGGGTCCCGTGGAGGTAGACGCCCACCACCTCGGGGACGAGGATGGTGACCGGCTGGCCGAGCATGCCGGCCTCCGCCTCGATGCCGCCCACGCCCCAGCCGACGACCCCGAGACCGTTGATCATGGTGGTGTGCGAATCGGTTCCCACCAGCGTGTCCGGGAAGAACACCTCCGACTTACGACCTCCGACTTCGGACTTCTGGGACAGCACCCCCTGGGCGAGGAACTCGAGGTTGACCTGGTGCACGATCCCGATGCCCGGCGGGACGACGTTGAAGGTCTGGAAGGCCTGCTGGCCCCACTTCAGGAACTCGTAGCGCTCGCGGTTCCGGATGAACTCGATCTCCATGTTGCGGTTCAGGGCCGCCTGGGAACCGGAGAAGTCGACCTGCACGGAATGGTCGACCACCAGGTCGACGGGGACGAGGGGCTCGATCGCGGCCGCCGCGGCGCCCTGCTCGACGGCGGCGTCACGCATCGCCGCCACGTCCACCAGGAGGGGCACCCCGGTGAAGTCCTGCAACACGATGCGCGCCACGGTGAACGGGATCTCGTAGTCGCCGGGCGCCTCGGCCTTCCAGCCGGCGAGATTGCGGACGTCCTCCTCGGTGACCTTCTTGCCGTCGAGGTTGCGCAGGAGCGATTCGAGGACGATGCGGATCGAGACCGGCAGCCGCGAGAGATTCGGAAAGCCGTCCGCGGCGAGTGCCGGGAGGGAATAGAATTGGCCGTCGGTGCCGGAGCCGGTGCGAAATGTGCGACGTGTGTCCATCGGAAGATTGTGTTTGGGAATCGATAACCCGTGCGGGGTAGCAGGCGGTGGACCAGCCGGGGAGGGCATATCCACCGGGATCCGGCCGGCACGGGCCGGGAACCCTAGGAATTGGCTGGGGATTGTCAAAGAACGAAAGGCTTTGGCGCTTTTCACCGGGCCGAAATCAGGGCAGAATGCGTTCGTGATAAGGAGATGGTGGTTGGTGGTCGCCCTCGTGGCCGCGGGATGTGCTGCAAATACGAACCGGATTCCCGAAGCGACGCCCCGGATGGCGCTCGAACTCGGGGTGGAACACGGCCAGCTGGTCCGCGGCCGGGAGGTCTACATGGCGCACTGCAACGAGTGTCACGACCGGATTCCGCCCGGAGAGATGGACCCGGAATCGTGGCGGGGAATCCTGCCGCACATGGCGGTCAACGCCGAACTGACCACCACGGAGGAAGAGGAGGTCCTCCTCTACCTCATGGCCGCCCACGGGACCGTGCATGGCGCCGATCTCGAACACTGAGTTTTTGCCTCCCCTCATGAACAGAATGACCAAGATGATATGGAGCGCCGGGCTGGCGCTTGTCGTGGCCTCGTGCGCGTCGAAAACGAGCGATCCCATGCGGGTCCTGAAGACGAAGACCGAGGCCCCCCAGCCGACCGCCGCGATGGCGGCCCGGGCCGGTGAAAGTCTCGATACCCTTGGCCAGGGCTACTGGGTCTTCCAGCGGAAGTGCCTGGAGTGTCATGAATCGCGCGTTCCGGAGAATCCCAGTCTCGCCGCATGGCACCCGACCATGATCGGCATGTCGTGGAACGCGGGCCTCTCCGACGAGGAAGAGGCGGCCCTCATCGCCTACATGAAGGCTGCCGCCCAGTAGCGGGGAGCGGGACGGGACCCCGTCCTTTCCCTGGGACCCGGCCTCCTTCATCCTCCCGCCATGTGGCCGGAGCTCATGGCCTTCGCGGGTGTCATGGCCCTCGGGCAGTTCAGCCCGGGACCCGACATGTTGTTGCTGACCCGGACCTCCCTGGCCCAGGGGCGCGCCGCGGGTTGGTGGACGACGGTGGGGATCACCACCGGCCTGTGTCTCCACGCCGCGGTGGCGATTTTCGGGATGGCCTTCCTGATGGCGCGCGGCGGCTGGTTTGCGGCCGGGCTCCGCTGGGCGGCGGCCGGTTACCTCGCCTGGCTGGCGATCGGCCTGTTGCGATCCGCCTTCGCCGGGAAGGTCGTCACGGCGGAGGGGCGCGGCGCCCTCGCCGGAAACCCCGCCGCCTGTTACCGCCGCGGCCTCCTCTGCAATTTGCTCAACCCGAAGGCGGCGCTCTTCTTCGCGGGAATCGTGGCCCCCTTCCTGAGCGGCGAGCGCCCCGGTTGGTGGCCGGCGGCGCTTTGGGGGATCATCGTGGGACAGGGACTGGTGCTGTGGGGCCTCTACGTCTTGCTCCTCCAGTTTCCGCCATTTCAACGGGGCTACCAGCGGGCCCAGCGCGGAATCGACGCCGCCTTCGGCCTCGGCCTCGCCGCCCTCGCGGTCCTGGTGATCACCTAGTCGCCGCGGTCCTGTAGGGCGGGCGCCCCGCCTGCCGGGCTGAGCCATTGTCGTTTTGTAGGGCGGGCGCTCCGCCTGCCGGGCGCAACCCGGACCCGCCCGTTGGGAACGGCGGAAATGGTTTCCAGATCCCCCTATGATGGCGTTCCGATGGGGCGCGGGTGGATTGGTTTCGGC
>JABDMC010000270.1 GCA_013001695.1 Akkermansiaceae bacterium | reverse complement strand
GGGTGGGGGTCTAGATTGGCGGCATGGAGTTGGCCATGATGGGGACGGGGGAGGGGAAGATTCTCGTCGGGGAAGGTCCCTTCGAGGGGAGGAGCGAGCCGCCGGCGGCGGGGGTGGCGTTCTACCGCAACGACTTCGCCCTCTCGGAAGCGGAGCCATGGCGGGTCCCCGCGAAGGCGCGGGAGATCAGCGATTTGGACGGGATACTTCCGGGTGGGGCGGAAGCGTTGGAGACGGACTGGACCGAGCCGGACGTGGAACTGTTCGCGGCGGTTTTCGGGGAAGTCACCGCCGCGATCCGCAAGGGGGTGATCGAGAAGTCGGTCCCGGTGGTGACGGCCCACGGCGCGGTCCGGGCGGGGGATCCCGCCGGGTTGCTGCGCGCGCTGGCGGGAGTGGAAGCGCCGCTCCGCCCCTACGCGTGGATGGACGGGGAGACGGGATTCGCCGGGGCCTCGCCGGAACGGCTCTTCCGGGCGGAAGGGGGGCGCCTCGAGACGATGGCGCTGGCCGGCACGGCGCGCCGCGAAGAGCGCGCCGCATTCGCCGTCGACGAAAAGGAGATTCGCGAGCACGAGTTCGTGGCCCAGACGATGCTGGCGAAGCTATCCGACCTCGGCATGACCCGCCGGCACGATCGCGAGATCATGAATCTCGGCGGATTGGTGCACTTCCACAGCCCGATTGACGTGGAGCTCTACCGGGACGAGCGGATCGACGATCTCATCGCGCGTCTCCATCCGACCCCGGCGCTCGGCCCGCTGCCCCGGACCGGGGAAACCATGGCGCAGCTGCTCGACTGGCGGGACCGGCTGCAGTGCCCCCGGTGGTTCGGGGCGCCGTTCGGCGTGATGCGGGACGGGGTCTTCGAGGCCATCGTCGCGATCCGGATGGTGGCGTGGGACGGCTCCGCCCTGCGCATTCCGTCGGGATGCGGCGTCATCGAGGAGAGCCGGCTCGTCAATGAGTGGCGGGAACTGCGCCTCAAGCGCGAGGCGGTGCGGGCCGTCTTCGGGGCCTGAGGATTCAATCGAAGTTGTATCCCGCCTCGCCGTGGGCGGATTGGTCGAGCCCCTCGTTCTCGTCGTCCCGGGAGACCCGGTAGCCGGTGACGGCCTTGATGATGAAGACGATGATCACGGTCGCCACGGCGGACCAGAGGGCGACGGCGCCGACCCCGATGAGCTGGGTCGTGAGCTGGCTGCCCATGTCGTCCACGCCCGATCCGCCGAAGGCCGCGGTCCCGAAGACGGCCACCAGGACCGATCCCATGATGCCGCCCACCCCGTGGACCGCGAAGACGTCGAGGGAATCGTCGATGCCGAGCTTTTCCTTGATGAAGCCGCAGGCGAAGTAGCAGATCACGCCGGCCAGCAACCCGAGGAGGACGGCGCCCATGGGGCCGACGTTTCCCGAGGCGGGCGTGATGGTGGCGAGGCCCGCCACCATGCCGGTGACGATGCCGACGAGGCCCGGCTTGCCGGTCTTCATCCACTCGACGCACATCCACGTCAGGCTGGCGACGGCGGCGGCGATATGGGTGACGAGCATGGTCATGCCCGCGGCGCCGTTGGCGGCGACCTGGCTGCCGGCGTTGAACCCGAACCAGCCGACCCAGAGCATGGCGGCGCCGGTCATGACCATCCCGGGGCTGTGGGGGGTATGGAGGTGTTTCGGGAAGCCGTCGCGCGGGCCCAGCATCCTGGCCATGATGAGCGCCGACACCCCGGCGGTGGTGTGCACCACGATGCCGCCGGCGAGGTCGAGCACGCCGCGATCGTAGAGCCACCCGTTGCTGTTCCAGACCCAGTGGCACACCGGCGTGTAGACCACGAGGAGCCAGAGGGCGGTGAAGATGAGGACCGCGGTGAACTTGATGCGTTCCACGAATGCGCCGATGACCAGGGCGGGGGTGATGATGGCGAAGGTCATCTGGAACATGACGAAGATCGTCTCGGGAAACGTGCCGCCGTTCAGCTCGTCCGAGCCGATCCCGCGGAGGCCGAGATGCTGGAGGTCGCCGATGAATTTTCCTCCGTCGGAGAAGGCGAGGCTGTACAGGGCCACGACCCAGAGGACCGATGCGAGGCACGCGATCACGAAGCAGTGCATCAGGACGCTCAGGTAATTCTTGGCGCGCACGAGGCCCCCGTAAAAGAGGGCGAGGCCGGGGAGGGTCATGAAGAGGACGAGGACCGTGGCGGTGAGCATCCAGGCGGTATCTCCCGAGTCGAGGGCCGGGGCGCCCTCCTCTTGGGCGATGAGCGCCGCGGATGATGCCAGGAGAAGGAAGAAGGTGGCCCAGAATGGGCGCGTGCGGTGGTAGTTCATGGGATTTCCCTCGAGGAGTTCGAGCACCAAGGGAAATACCGTCCCTGGCGGCTTCGACCAAGGCTACAAGTGGGGCGAATGTCACTGCCAGCGCGGTTATTCACAGCGGGTGAGGTCGCGGCGGGCGGTTCGGCGGCGCCGGTAGGGGTTGAAGATGGCAGCGGGGACGTCCAGATTGCGGGCGTGAAGCGCAGGGAGCCCGGGGACCTACTGGAAGAGTGCCTGGGCCGTGGCATCGGGGAGTTCGTGGTGTGCGCGGGGGCACGGAATGCGCCCCTCGTGATGGCAATCCTGCAGGTGGAAGGTGCCGGGGTCTGGAACCACTTCGAGGAGCGGGGGGCGGGGTTCTTCGCGTTGGGCCGCACCATGGCCACCGGGAAGCCGTGCGCGGTGGTCACCACGAGCGGGACGGCGGTGGCGGAATTGCTGCCGGCGGTGATCGAGGCGCACTACCAGCAGCGGCCCCTGGTCCTCATCACGGCGGACCGGCCGGCGCGCTTCCGGGGGACCGGCGCGCCCCAGGCGATCGCGCAGGAGGGAATCTTCGGGGTGTATGCCGCGACGGAGTTGTCCGGCTGGGATGGCCGGGGGCCGCTGCACCTGAATGTCGAGTTGGAAGAGGACGAGGCCATTCCCGCCATGCGCCCCGGGCATGATCGCGGGAGGTTCGAGACGCCGCGCTTGAAGATCGATGTCTCGGACGCGGTGCGCTTCCTGCGGGCGGACCGCTTCAAGGGGATCGTGGCGTTGCTGGGCGGGCTGGAAGCGTCGGAGCGCGAGGATGCCTACCATTTCCTGAAGGCCATCGGAGTGCCGGTGCTGGCCGACGCCACCAGCGGGATGCGCGAAGCGCTCGGAAAGCTGGCGCTGGCGGACGGCAACCGGCTCCTGCGGGAGCGCCCGCCGCAGAAGGTGCTGCGGATCGGGGACATCCCCGTGGGGCGGTTCTGGCGGGACCTTGACGAATTGCCGGATGTCGAGGTGTGCTCGCTGACGCGGACCGGGTTGCCGGGCCTGGCGCGGGAGAGCATCGTCGTTCACGGGGAGATCGACCGCCTCCTCCGGGGGATGGGCGAGGTGGAGTCCATCGGCGACGTGGATGACCACCTGCCGGAATCGGCCCGGAGGAGGGCGCGCCTCGATGAACTCCTGGCGCGCTTCCCGGACAGCGAGCCCGCCATGATGCGGGAGCTGTCGGTATTCGCGTCGGTGGGCGAGGAGGTCTTCCTCGGGAACAGCCTGCCGATCCGGGAGTGGAACGAGTTCGCCCAGGTCACGATGCCGGTGGTGAACGTGAGGGCGAGCCGCGGCGCCAACGGGATCGACGGCCAGCTGTCGACCTGGCTGGGCGCCACCGCGGGGCTGGCGGGAGCATGGGGAATCTTCGGCGACCTGACGGTGCTCTATGATCTTGCGGCGCCGGCCATGCTCGAGCAGGAGGGGCGGATGCAGCGCGTGCTGGCGGTGATCAACAACGGGGGCGGGCGGATCTTCGAGCGCCTGCCGCGCATGCAGGGGATGGATGCGCGCCAGGCCGCGGTGATGGCCAACGCGCACCAGACGGGGTTCGGGCCGTGGGCCGCGATGTGGGGGATGGATCACGTGCGGGTCGCCAGCCGCGATGAATTCGAGATCGATCCGGGGCCGGGAACGACGGTGCTGGAGATTTGCCCGGACCGGGCGCAGACCGAGGCCTTCTGGGCGGAGTGGCAGTCATGAGGTGGATGTTGCATGGCGCGGTCGGGATGGCCGCGGACTGGGAGGTCGTGCCGGAAGAACCCGGCGACCGCCGCGTCGACTTGTGGAAGTACCTCGCATCGGAGGGGTTGTCGCTGGAGGCCTTTGCGGAGCGCTTCGGGGAGGAAGTGGCGGCGGTCGACGAGGCGCCGGTGCTCGTGGGATACTCGCTGGGCGGCCGCCTGGCGCTGCACTGCCTCCTGGCGCACCCGGACCTCTGGCGGGCGGCGGTGATCGTCTCGGCGCACCCGGGATTGCGCGGCGACCGGCTCCGGCTGGAACGCATGGCCGATGATGCCCAGTGGGCGGGAAAGGCCCTGACCTCCGGCTGGGGGAAATTCCTGGCGGAGTGGGAAGCCCAGGAGGTGTTTCGCGGCCCGGAGCGGGAGAGGCAACTGGCGGATCGCGCCGCGCTCGAGCCGGACCGGCAGGCGGTGGCGCGGGGGTTCATGGAGTGGTCGCTGGGCAAGCAGGCCGACCTGCGCGAGCGCTTCGGCGGGATCCCGTGCCCGGTCCTGTGGGTCACCGGGGGCCGGGACGAGAAGTTCACCGGCTTGGCGAAGGCGGCGGTGCCGCTCCTTGCGCAGGGACGGCACGAGATCGTCCCGGATGCCGGGCATCGCGTCCCGTGGGATGCGCCCGACGCATTCCGCGACCTCGTGGACCGGTTCCCGGCGGCCTGAGGAGGCCGCTTTTCCGGAAGGGGTGCGGGGGCGTCCCGTCCGGCGGTGCATGGGGCGCTATTTTCGATGATTTCCTTTGGCAAGGGATCGATCCCGGGGGAATGATCCCCCCGTGAGCTGGACGCAAGCTGCCGCATTCGAAGACATCCGTTACGAGAAGACCGACGAGGGGCGGATCGCGAAGATCACGATCAACCGGCCGGAGGTGCGCAATGCCTTCCGGCCGCAGACCGTGAAGGAGATGCTGGCGGCCTTCGAGCTGGCGCACGAGGATCCGGAGGTGGGAGTGATCGTCCTGACGGGGGAAGGGGAGAAGGCCTTCTGCTCGGGCGGCGACCAGTCGGTGCGGGGCCATGCCGGGTATGTCGGCGAGGACGGCGTGCCCCGCCTGAACATTCTGGACGTCCAGAAGAAGATTCGCGGACTGCCGAAACCGGTGGTGGCCATGGTGGCCGGTTACGCCATCGGCGGCGGCCACGTTTTGCACGTCGTGTGCGACCTGACCATCGCGGCGGACAATGCGCGTTTCGGGCAGACCGGACCGAAGGTCGGGAGCTTCGACGGGGGGCTGGGAGCGAGTTACCTGGCCCGCATCGTCGGCCAGAAGAAGGCGCGGGAAATCTGGTACCTGTGCCGGCAGTATGACGCGGCGCAGGCGCTCGAGATGGGACTCGTCAACACCGTGGTGCCGCTGGCGCAGCTCGAGGACGAGACGCTGAAGTGGTGCCGCGAGATGCTGGCGCATTCGCCGATGGCCCTGCGGTGCCTGAAGGCCTCGCTGAACGCGGACTGTGACGGGCAGATGGGCCTTCTCGACCTCGCGGGGAACGCCACCCTGCTCTACTACATGAGCGAGGAAGCGAAGGAGGGGAAAGAGGCCTTCCTCGAGAAGCGGGATCCGGACTTCTCGAAGTTCCCGCGGGTTCCTTGACTATAATCAGCCTCTAACAAGTCGGCGGAGAACGGTATACTTCCGCCTTGCGTGGGCGGGTCGGGGGGGCGCATTGTGCAAGACAGCGCAACCTCGTTGGAACAATGAAACACGCACGTATTGTCACGATATTGATCGGCCTGGCTTCGATGGGCGAAATGTCGGCCGGGGCTCCCGGCTCGGATGTGGACCTGAGATTGTCCCTGCTGGTCGATGTCTCCGGCAGTGTGAACGACACGGAGTATGCCCTGATGATGACCGGCTTTGCGTCGGCGTTCGAAAACTCGGCGGTGCACGCCGCCATCGGCCGCGGCGATATCGGTGCCATCGCGGTCAACATGGTGCAGTTCGCAAGCCTCACGCAGGAGGTCATCGACTGGACCCTTGTCGACGATGCGGTCTCGGCCAACGCCCTCGCCGCGATCCTGCGATCCACCCCAAACGCCGGGCTCGACGCACCGGGTCCATCGACCGGCATCGGGAACGGGATCGGAGCCTCCGCGGCCACGTTTCCCGGGAGTCCGTTCTCCTCGGATCGCAACATCATCGACGTGAGCGGGGACGGCGTCACCAGCGTGGGAACGCCCGCCGCAACCGCCCGGGACAATGCCCTCGCGGGCGGGATTACCACCATCAATGGCATCGTCATCAGCGACGATGACGGTGAAATCCTCGCCCATTACGAGGACGAGGTGATCGGGGGGGCAAACGCCTTCGCGACCAGCGCTGCCACCTTCGAGGACTTTGAGCAGGAGATCCTCCGGAAGATTCTGGCGGAGATCACGGGAAGGCGGTTGGGAAGTTTCCCGATTCCCGCTGTCATACGGCAGGCCCATTTGATGCTGGTGCGAAACGGCTACCAGGACATCAACTCGCGCCTGTTTCGCCTGCGGGCCGGGGAGCGGGGACCGGGGCCGGAAACCCTGCCCGGGGAGGTTTATCGCGCCCCCCTGTCCGACAAGGGGGGCAAAGGAGGAATGGCAAAGGGAGGCCAGGAATTGCTCGGGCCCCCGACCACCACTTGGAAGCGCTGGGAAGTGTTCGGTTCGGTGGGTTACTTCACGTCCGAGGTGGACGAGCAAGCCATCGTTCCGGGCCAGGTATTTGTGCCGGGGTTCGACGTGGACGCCATCAATGGCACGGTGGGAATCGAGTACGACGTCAACCGGAACTGGTCGCTAGGAGCGGCGGTGGTGGGGAGCGACGGGGAGGCGGATATCGACGGGGGAAGCGACATCGACATCCAGGATCTCGGATTGGCCGTGTACGCCTCCTATTTCCGGGCCGATGCCTTCAACGCCATGGGGGCGCCCGCGGATTTCTGGGCCGACCTGCTCTACGGTTACAACAGCGGGGAGTACGACACCAAGCGGGTGACGGTCGGCGGACTTGCGAACGGGTCCACCGACACGTCAAGCCACCTCGTGGAATTTAATGCCGGCTTGAACATCTCGAACGGGAGCGTGATTCACGGACCCTACGCGGGGTTGGCATTCATGGACGGGGAGGTCGATGCCTTCACCGAAACGGGCCCCGGTGCGGTGTCATATCCCGAGGTGGATATCGAGTCGACCGTGTCCACCCTGGGCTACCAGGTGTCATTTCCCATGGAAACGGCGCGCGGGAAGGTGGTGCCGCAGGTCCGGGCGGCGTGGGAACACGAATTTGAGGATGGTCCGGTGACGGTGGCCGGCCTGGCCCTCGGGGAACCGGACGAGGATGTGGCGGTCTTCGGGGCGGGCCTGCTCTGGCAGTTTCATCCGGACGCCTACGCGGTGCTCGACTACGAGGGCCGCTTCGGAGACATCAGCGAGTCGCACGGCGTGGTCCTTCGCGTGGGGGCGGTCTTTTGACCGGAAGCCGGGCCGGGGCATTCCGCCCCGGACCGGGGGAGACGCGGGTTTGCATTCGGCCGCGGGAAGGTATGATCCGGCGGCATGTTGCAGCGCTATCTCCTCGCCTCCCGGCCGAAGACGCTCCCGGCCGCGGTGGTGCCGGTGTGGGTCGGCTGCGTCCTGGGGTGGAAACTGAGCGGGCAGTTCCGGTTGTCGTGGGCGCTCTGCACGCTGGCGGGCGCGGTCTGCATCCAGATCGCCACGAACTATTTCAATGATGCGATCGACGCGGGGAAGGGCGCCGACACCGGGAAGCGCCTCGGTCCGGTGCGGGCCACCGCCAGCGGCTTGCTGCCGCCGCGGGCCGTGTATGGCGCGGCCGTGGTTTTCGTGTTGCTGGCGGTCCTGGCGGGTCTGCCGCTGGTGATGCTGCGGGGCGCTCCGATCCTGGTCATCGGCCTGGTGTCGCTTTACTTTGCCTTCGGGTATACCGGGGGGCCGTTTCCGCTCGCTTACCGGGGCCTGGGCGAACTGTTCGTGATCCTGTTCTTCGGGCTGGTGGCGGTGACGGGGACGGTGTTTGTGCAGACCGGCGGGTGGCACTGGGAGGCTGCGGTGGTGGGCACGCAGGCCGGGTTATTGAGCGCGGTGCTCATCAGCATCAACAACATCCGGGACGTCGAGGAGGACCGTGCGAGCCGCAAGCGGACCCTTGCGGTGCGCTTCGGGGAGGTCGCCGCGAAGCGGCTGGTGGTGGCCATGACGACCGGGGCGTTCCTGCTGACCCTGTGCGGGGGGGCGCTGGGGATGCCGTGGCTTCCGGTGGTCTGCCTGCCGGTGGCGGTCCTCGGGGCGAGCCTTTGCCGGGCGGTGCTGCAGTCCGCACCCGGCGAGCGCTACAACTTCTTCCTGGCCCTGGCGGCGGTGCAGCTGGTCCTCTTTGCGGTGGGGTTTACCGTGGCGGCGTGCATTTAGCCGTGCCGCCCTGGCGGTGAACGCTTAGGTTCCCGGTGTGGAGAGCGAGCCGGTATACGCCTGGCACTACGAACTGCACGGCCGGGCGGGGTTGAATGCCCGATCGGCGCGGAGGGATTTTCCCGGGGCGCTGATTCGGATCGGCAGCGGATTCGGCTGCCTGCACCCGTGGACGGAACTGGGGGACCCGCCGCTCCCGGCGCTCCTCGCCGCGGTGGCCGCCGGGGACGATTCGGAGCCGCTGGCGAAGCGGGCGCGGGCCTGCGCCCGGCGCGACGGCCGGGCCCGGGAGGCGGGCACCTCGCTTTTTGCGGGGGACGGCGTGGAGGTTCCGCGCAGCCACGCCACCGTGCCGGACTGGAACCCGGAGCACATCGAGCAGGCGGTGGACCGGGGGTTCGACCGGATCAAGCTGAAGTGCGGGGCGGACCTCCGGGAGGAAGGGCGGACCTTTCGGGCGTGGGTGACGCGCTGGCCGGCGTTGCGCTGGAGGCTGGATTGCAACGGGGTCCCCCGGCGGGAGGCCCTCCAGGAGTTCGTCGGGAGCCTCACCGCGGAGGCGATGGCGCGCATCGATTTCGTCGAGGACCCGTTCGACTACGAGGCGGGAACCTGGGAGGCATTCGCGCGCGATAGCGGGCTGCGGCTTGCGATCGACCGCGGGGCGGAGACCTTTGCGGGCGGGGCGGCGGTCCTCGTCTGGAAGCCGGCCCTGCTGGAGAGCGCGGCGGTGGAGGCCGTCGCGGCGGGACACGATCTCGAAGTGGTGGCCACAAGCTACATGGACCATCCCCTCGGGCAGTGCTTCGCGGCGGCGGAGGCGGCCCGGCACCCCGGGCTCGGCGTGGGCGGGCTGCAGACCCATGAACTGTTCGAGCCGACCGCCTTTTCCGAATCCCTCGGGCCGGCCGGACCGGCCTTCCGGATTCCGCCCGGGACGGGGCTCGGATTCGACCGCATCCTGGAGGGCCTGCCGTGGAAGCGCCTGACCTGACGAGGCCCGCCTTCTGGGACGACCCGCGGCCGCGGGTCCTGGCTCCGCCGCACCTTCGCGCCGAGGGCGAGCGCCTCGAAGGCCTCCTCGCCGGGGAGGACAATCCGGACGGGGCGGTGGTGTTTGCGACCTCCGGATCCAGCGGACCACCGAAGTGGGTGGCCTTCCGGCGGGCGGCCCTGCGGTCCTCGGCGCGGCGGGTGAATGCCCACCTCGCGGTGTCCTCCCGCGACCGTTGGCTGCTGGCCCTGCCCGTGTATCACGTGGGGGGATTCGGGGTGGCGGCCCGGGCGATGGAGGCCGGGTGCCCGCTGCACGAGGCCGACTCGAAGTGGGATGCGCCGAAGTTCGCAGCGTTTGCGGCGGATTGCGGGGCCACCCTCGTCTCCCTCGTGCCCACGCAGGTTCACGATCTCGTCGCGGCGGGGTTGCCGGCACCCGGGTCGTTGCGGGCGGTGGTGGTCGGCGGCGGGGGCCTGACCGCCGCGACCGGTCAACGGGCGCGCGATCTCGGCTGGCCGGTCCTTGCGAGCTTCGGGATGACGGAGGCCGGCTCGCAGGTTGCGACCGCCCCGCCGGATGCCCTCGCGGCCCCGTTCTCCCCGGCGCCCCTTCCCGTGCTGGGCGGCTGGGAGGCGCGGGTCTCCGGCGACGGGTGCCTGCAACTGCGGGGCGACGCCTTGTTCGACGCGTATCTGCGCGAGGACGGGGCCGTCGTGCACCGGGACGATCCGAAAGTGGACGGGTGGTTCACCACCCGCGACCGCGTGGAAATCGGCGACGGTGGGATCACGCCCCTCGGCCGCGCCGATCGGCTCGTGAAAGTCATGGGGGAGCTCGTCGACCTCGAGGCCCTCGAAGCGATGCTCGCACCCCGCTGGATGGCCGCGATGTGCGTGGTGGCCCTCGACGAAACGCGCCGCGGCGCGACCCTCGTGCCGGTCTTCGAAGGGCCGCCGGACCCGTCCACCGCGGCCCTCGTGGCGTCCTGTAATGCCTCCCTTCCCGGCTGCGCGCGCCTCGATCCGCCCCGCTTCCTCGACCCGTGGCCGCGGACCCCGCTGGGAAAGACCGATTTTCCCGCTGTCTCCGAGAAAATCTCCCGCCGTCCCAGTTCTTGATTGCCATTAGTCAGGCATTGTGAATACTTAAGATGTCTTGAACAAATCGGCTCTAGACCTTGTCAGTGGGATGATTATTGGGGGAAGGAGCGGAGTGTTTGCCGGGCCCGGAACGGGTTCGATCTGTCCATCACGATTCACCAACCCTCAACATGATCCATCCAACGGACGAGACTCCGGCGGGCGTCCCTGCCACCGGCGAAGTCTCGACTCGCCAGCCGGAAAACGGCGGTTTTTCCAATCGCCAAGCGAAGGCCTTCGGTCTGGCCGCTCCCGCCGCCACGGGTAAGAATTTCGTTCTCGATACGAATGTTTTGCTGCACGACCCGGCCTGCCTGGGCCGCTTCAAGGAGAACCACATCTGCATCCCGGTGGATGTCCTCGCGGAGCTGGACCGCTTCAAGAACGAGCAGTCCGACCGCGGCGCCAATGCCCGCAGCGTCCACCGGCGACTGACCGAGATGTTCTCGGTGGCGGAGTCCCTGACCGACGGGGTGGCCACGGAGGGAGGGGGCACGGTGCGGCTGGTGGTCTACGATCCGAACAGCTCGGAGCGGACCTCGGCGCAACTCCAGCTCTTCCACCGGATCTTCCCCGACCGGGAACGGGTCGATCATCGGATCCTGGCGTGCACGCTCCTCGTCGCGCAACACAACGAATCGCCGTGCGTCCTGGTCACCAAGGACCTGAACATGCAGCTCAAGGCGAGGGCCGTCGGGATCACCTGCCAGGACTACCTGAACGACAAGGTCGACCCCCGGGAAGTGGCGAACTACGAGATGCGCCGCATCGAGGTCGACCCGAACGAGTTGCAGCGGTTTGCGAGTTCGGGGGACCTCGAATGCGGCCACGAACGCCGGAAGGAAGTGGTGCTCAACCAGTACGTCCTCCTGCAGGTGAACGCCAAGCAGACCATGCCGGCGCGGCTCGACGCGAACGGGGTCTTCCGGCGCCTGCAGATCCCGGAAGCCTTGCGGATTCCGGACGGCAACAGCCTCAAGCCGCTGAACCTCGGGCAGAAGTGCCTCGTGGACGCCCTGCTCAATCCCGACATCTCGCTGGTGACCTGCTACGGGCAGGCGGGGACCGGCAAGACCCTCATGGCGATCGCCTCGGGGCTCCACGAAGTCTACGGGCGGCGGTTCAACGGGCTGACCGTGAGCCGGCCGGTGGTGTCCATGGGCGACCAGCTGGGCTACCTGCCCGGGTCGCTGGACGAGAAGATGCGCCCGTGGCTGCAGCCGATTTACGACGCCCTCGATCTCCTCACGACCCCGCCGGCCAAGCCCGGGTCGCGGCGCAAGCAGGGGAAGAAGGAGGGAGCGTCGGCCGAAAGCGGCGTGCAGAAACCGTACGAGATCCTGGTCGAGCAGGGGGTCATCGAGGTGGAGGCGCTCTGCTACATCCGCGGACGGTCGATCCCGAACCGGTTTTTCGTGTTGGACGAAGCGCAGCAACTCACGCCGCAGGAGGCCAAGACCGTGGTGACCCGCATGTCCCGCGGGTCGAAGCTGGTGATGCTGGGGGACCCCGCCCAGATCGACAATCCCTACGTCGACAGCCGCAGCAACGGGCTCGTTTACACGCGAAACCGGCTCAAGGGGCAGGCCTTCGTCGGCCATGTATCGCTGAGCAAGGGCGAGCGGAGTCCTCTCGCGGAGGCGGGAGCCCAGCTCATGTAGCTTCGGCTCCGTTGACAGGTGCGAATCATCCCATAGGGTGGGCCGGTCGTGATGCATTGTTTCCAGAGAGCCGGGTGGTCCCTTGCGGCGGTGCTGCTCGTGGCGGGTTGTGCCCGGGAGGCGCCGCAGCGCCCGTGGGCGGGGCGCGTCGCCAAGGAAGTGAACAGCCTCGGGTACCGGAACTGGATCGTGCTCGGCGACCAGGCGTTTCCGGTGCACTCGCGGCAGGGGGTGCGGACCATCATGGTGGAGGACGAGATTCCGGAGGTTCTCCACGGCGTCCTGGAGATCCTCGAGCAGGAACAGAAGGTGGTGCCCCGCATCTACGTGGCGCAGGAACTGGATCACGTCCCGAACGACCGGGCGCCGGGGATCGACGAGTTCCGCAAGAACCTCGACCGGGCCCTGCACGGGCACCAGGCGCGGGCCCTGCAATACAAGTCGCTCACGGTGTTGCTGGAGGATTCCACGAAGTCCTTCGCGGTCGTGGTCCTGAAGACGCAGACCGCCCTGCCGTACACGAGCGTCTTCATCGAGCTCGACAGCGGTTACTGGGACGCGGACTCCGAGCGGCTGTTGCGGGAGAAGATGGTGGAGGTCGTGGAGCGCTCGAGCTGAGGAATGAAGCACGACGAAGAGGCCCTGACGCGCCAGCGGGAAGAGGCGTGGGTGGGCGACGCCGTCCTGGCGTTGTACGTGCGGGAACGGATCCTCCGCGAGGAGGGGTTCCTCGACGGGGAGATGTTCACGCGATTCACCTCCAACGACTTCCTCCGGGCGGCGGGGAACCCCACGCGCGTCGAGGCGGAGATCGGGCGGGTCTACAAGCGCGACGGGCTCGCGGCGGCCTACGCGCTGATCGAGAAGCATCTCCTGCCGCTCTTTGAAGCGCAGGAGAAGACGCGGCGGCGGCAGTTGGGCGGGCGGCGACCTAAGGGCTGAGGCGCGCGATGCGCCAGGCGCCCTCGTGGCGGGTGTAGGCGAGGCGGTCGTGCAGGCGGTCCGGGCGCCCCTGCCAGAACTCGATGCGGTCGGGGGCGAGGCGGAAGCCGCCCCAGAACGGCGGGAGGGGAACTTCCTCTCCTTCCGGGAACCTTTCGAGGAGCATGCGATCGCGCTCCTCGAGATATTCCCGTCCGGGGATCTCGGTGGATTGCTTTTCGGAAACCCACGCGCCGATCTGCGACCCGTAGGGCCGGGAGTGGAAATAGGCGCGGGATTCCTCCTCGCTGGTCGTGGTGACGTCACCGCGCACCGTGACCTGGCGTTCGAGGTCCTTCCAGAGAAAGACGAGGGCGGCGCGGGAGTTGACGGCGAGGTCCTGGCCCTTGCGCGAGCCGTAGTTCGTGAAGAAGCAGAAGCCGCGTTCGTCGAGCCCCTTCAGCAGGACGGTCCGTGCCGACGGGCGGCCCGCGGCGTCCGCGGTGGCGAGCGTCATGGCATTCGGCTCGACGAGGCCCGCCCCGATGGCCTCGTCCAGCCACGAGCGGAACTGCACGATCGGATCGGCGTCGAGATCGGCCTTGCGGAGCCCGGCGCGGGTGTATGATTCGCGGAGCTCGGCGAGAATGAGGTGCGGATCGCTCATGGGTCCGATTATACACCCCGGCGCTGCGGATATTGCAGGAATTTTTCTCGCCGCGGGGTGGATTCTGTTAGAGGACCAACGGGTGCGGATATCGTTGATCATCCCGGTCTACGAGGACGCGGCCGCCCTGGAGCGGAACCTGCCCCGGGGATTTGACGAGGTGATCGTGGTGGACGCCTCGCGCGCGGAGCCGGTCCGGCCCGAGCGGCTCCCCGCGGGAACGATCGTGCTGCGCAGCGCCGAGGCGGACCGGGCCACGCAGATGAACGCGGGGGCGGAGCGGGCCGGCGGGGAGGGTCTCCTCTTCCTGCACGCCGACACGGTCCTGCCGGAGGGGGCGGCGGAGGCGGTGCGGAAGGCCCTGGCCCGGCCCGGGGTGGTGGGGGGCGGCTTCCGGCGGCGATTCGATCATTCCTCGCATTTCCTGCGGTGGACCTGCCGGCTGGCGAGCTGGCGCTCGCGGACCATCGGTTGGTTCCTCGGGGACCAGGGGATCTTCGCGCGGCGCGAGACCTTTGAAGGCCTCGGAGGTTATTCACAGCTCCGGGCCTTTGAAGACCTCGACCTCTGCCGGCGGATGAAGCGGTGCGGCACCCTGCGCTGTCTCGATCTCGTGGCGGTGTCCTCGGGACGGCGGTTTGCGGGCGGGGCGGTGCGTCAGACGTGCCGCGACGTGGGGATGACCATCCGCTACCTGCTGCGGGGAAAGCGGGCCTTTGCGGATACAAAATGATGAAATAAATCGGGCTGGGCAGCCTCCGACCGTGTGTTAGCGTCCCCCAGTTTTTTCTCATGAACCCCGAAAGCAGCGTCCAGGAACGATATGCCACCGCCGCCAAAGAGTCCGAACCGGCCTTGTGTTGCCCGGTCGACTACGACCCGGGGCATCTCGACGCGATTCCGGCGGAGGTCATCGAGAAGGACTACGGGTGCGGCAATCCGTCGAGGCACCTGAAAGCCGGGGAGACGGTCCTCGACCTGGGAAGCGGCACCGGGAAGATCTGTTTCATCGCCTCGCAGGTGGTCGGGCCGCAGGGGCGGGTCATCGGGATCGACATGACCGAGGACATGCTGGAAGTGGCGCGCCGGAACGCGCCGGTGGTCGCGGAGCGGATCGGCTACGGAAACGTGGAATTCCGCAAGGGCCGGATCCAGGACCTCGCCCTCGACCTGGAGCTGCTCGACAGGGAGTTGGCGGCGCAACCGGTCGGCGGGGTCGATGCCTGGATGCGGATGGAGGGCGTCGTGGACCGGCTCCGCAGGGAATCGCCGCTGGTGGAAGCGGGTTCGGTGGATGTCGTGGTGTCGAACTGCGTCCTCAACCTCGTGGACGCCCGGTCGAAGCCGCAATTGTTCGACGAGATTTTCCGCGTCCTGAAGCGCGGCGGCCGGGCGGTGATTTCCGACATCGTGAGCGACGAGCCGGTTCCGGAAGCGATGCAGCGGGACGCGCGATTGTGGAGCGGCTGCATCTCGGGGGCGTTGACCGAGGAGGGGTTCCTGCAGGCCTTCGAAGCGGCCGGGTTCCACGGGATCGAGATCCTGGAATTCGAGACGCAGCCGTGGCAGACGGTCGCTGGCATCGAGTTCCGGTCCGTCACGGTCCAGGCTTGGAAGGGGAAGGACGGCCCGTGCCTCGACCATAACCAGGCCGTCATTTACAAGGGGCCGTTCAGGGAGGTGGTCGACGACGACGGGCACCGCCTGCGGCGCGGGAGGCGGCAGGCGGTCTGCGGGAAAACCTTCGCCCTTTACCAGGGCCCGGCCTACCGGGATGCCTTCGAAGCGATCGAGCCGCGGCAGGCGGTGACTCCGGAGGACGCCCCGGAGTTCGACCGTCACCCTATGGCGCGCCGGCCGCCGCGCGAAACCAAGGGCCGGGAGTACGACCTCACCACCGATCCGTCGCAAAGCGGCGGTGATGGCGGGTGCTGCTGAGGAGGGCGACCCCCCGCATGAATCACTTCGACCAGACCGTGGCGAGGCACGGGTTGCGCCTGCAGCGGGCCGACCCGGAAATCCTGCAGGTCAACGTCGGGAAGCTGTGCAACCTGACCTGCATCCACTGTCACGTGAATGCGGGGCCGAAGCGCAGGGAGATCATGACGCGGGAGACCGTGGGGCGCATCCTCGACTGGCTGCGCGGCACGGAGATCAGGACCGTCGACCTGACCGGCGGAGCGCCGGAAATGATTCCCGACTTCCGGCATTTCGTGGAGGAGGTGCGGGGCATGGGGCGGCACGTCATCGACCGCTGCAACCTGACGATCCTGCTGGAGGACGGGCACCGGGGGCTGGCCGGGTTCCTGCGCGACCACGAGGTCGAGATCGTGGCCTCCATGCCGTGCTATTCGCCGGACAACGTCGAGGAGCAGCGCGGAGAGGGCGTTTTCGACGCCAGCATCGCGGCCCTGCAGTTGCTGAACCGGCTCGGCTACGGCCGGGAGGAGCGCCTGCCGCTGCACCTCGTGTACAACCCGAACGGGGCCTTTCTGCCCGGCGACCAGGCCGCGCTGGAGGCGGACTACAAGCGTGAGCTGGACCGGGCCTTCGGGATCAGGTTCGACCGCCTGTTCACCATCACGAACCTCCCGATCGCGCGCTTCGCGGCCTACCTTCGGCACACCAGGCAGTACGACGAGTACATGGAGGTGCTCGTGGACGGCTTCAATCCGGCCTCGGTGGAGGGGCTGATGTGCCGGAACACGATCAGCGTCGGGTGGCGGGGAGAAGTCTACGATTGCGACTTCAACCAGCAGCTGGGGATGCAGTTGCGGAACGGGAAGCCGATGTTCCTGTGGGATCTCGACCTCGAGGGCCTGCGCCGGATGCCGATCCAGACTGCGGAGCACTGTTTCGGCTGCACCGCCGGGGCGGGATCGAGTTGCGGGGGCGCCCTCGTGGAGTGAGCGGTGGCGGCCGGTCACCGCCGCTGCCACCTGAGAAGGAGCCGGAGGATCTTCGCCACGAACGGGGTGAGGCGGGTGCGGTTGTAGGTGTCGGCGACGCGCTTGATGGCCTCGGCCTGGGTGGGGTAGGGGTGGATCGTGGCGGCGATCTTGTCGAGGCCGACGCCGTTGGTGACGGCGAGGGACAGCTCGCCGAGGAGGTCGCCGGCGTGGGCCGCCACGACGGTGGCCCCGAGGATGTCGGGGGTGCCCTTGCGGACGTGGATCTTCACGAACCCGGCGTCCTCGCCGTCGAGGATGGCCCGGTCGACGTGCGAGAGCGGCTGCGTGAATGTCCTGATGGCCAGCCCGCGCTCCTCGGCCTCCCCGGGGTAGATCCCGACGTGTCCGACCTCCGGGTCGGTATACGTGCACCACGGCACGGTGAGGGCGCTGATCTTCCTGCGGCCGAAAAAGAGGGCGTTCTGCAGGACGATGCGGGCCGAGGCGTCGGCGGTGTGGGTGAACTTGTGCCGCAGGGAGATGTCCCCGGCCGCGAAGATGCGCTTGTTGGTGGTCCGCAGGTGGTCGTCGGTGACGACACCCTCATGGCTGTATTCGACGCCGGCCTTCTCGAGGCCGATGTTCTCGACGTTCGGGGCGCGTCCCACCCCGACGAGGATGTGATCAACCACGAGCCGCTGGGAGTCGCCGTCTTTCACGAGGTGGAGGGTCTTTCCGGGCCGGCCGCTCTCGACATGGGCGATCTCGTATTCGTACTTGATGGTGACGCCGTCCCGCCGGAGGGCTTCCTCGATGACGGCGGAGGCATCGGGATCCTCGCGGTTCAGGACCGGCTTGACGTTGTCGAGGAGGGTCACCTCGCTGCCGAAGCGGGCGAAGGCCTGGGCCAGCTCGCAGCCGATCGGTCCGGCCCCGATCACCGCGAGGCGGCGGGGGAGCTCGGTGAGGGAAAAGATCGTCTCGTTGTTGAGGGCGCCGCTTTCCCAAAGTCCCGGAATGGGGATATGGGCGGCGCGCGCCCCGGTGGCGATGACGGCCCTCGCGAAGCGGAGCGCCTGCCCGCCGACCTTGGCGGTATCGGGGGCGATGAAGTGGCCCTCGCCGAGGAAGACGTCGACCCCGAGTTCCCGGGTGTAGCGGGTGGCGCTATCGACGGGGGAAATGGCGGCCCGCATCTTCCGCATGCGCTCCATGACGGCCGGGAAGTCCACCGTGACCTCCTCGCTCCGGACGCCGAAGCGGGCCTCGCCGGTACGGGCTTCGTGGGCGGCGCGGGCGGCGCGGACGAGCGCCTTGGACGGCACGCAGCCGACGTTCAGGCAGTCCCCGCCGAGGGCCGTCTTTTCGATGAGGGCCACCCGGGCGCCCAGCCCGGCGGCCCCCGCGGCGCAGATCAGGCCTGCGGTGCCGCCGCCGATGACGACGAGGTTGTACTTTCCCCGGGGTTGCGGGTTGTTCCAGTCGTCCGGGAAGACGTTCTCCTTGAGCGTTCGGTTGTGCTCGCTGGGCGGTTCGAAGATGGACATGGAGTGGGACGGAGCTTGCGGGAGTCGGGACGAAAGGCCTCAGGCGGCGGGTTGGGAGGCGCCCGGGGGATCGTCGAGTTCCCGGTTCAGGGCGCGCTTCGCGATCCGGGTGACGTAGACGGTGACGATGACGGTGGCAGCGAGGCCGAGGCCGTAGAGGACCCACTGCGCGGGAGTTTTTTCCTGCCCGCCGGCGGCGAGACCGGCGAGGGATCCGGCGAGGGATCCGAGGTAGACGTACATCACGGTCCCGGGGAGCATCCCGATCCATGAGGCCCCGACGTAGTGCCAGAACGGGATGCGGGTGAGGCCGAGGGCGTAGTTGAGGAGATTGAACGGAAAGACGGGCGAGAGGCGCAGGAGGAACACGATGCGGGCCCCGTCCGCGGCGACGGCCTCGTCAACGGCCTCGAAGCGCGGGTGGCCCTCGATCTTTCTCGCGATCCGGTCCCGGGCGAGGTGCCGGCCGATAAGGAAGGCGAGGGAGGCGCCCACGACGGAGGCCAGGGAAACGACGAGGGTTCCCTTCAGGACCCCGAAAAGGACCCCTGCCGCCATGGTGATGAGGAGGCCGGGGACGAAGAGGACCGTGGCGGCAATGTAGAGGCCGATGAAGACGACCCCGGCGTGGACCGGGTCGAGCCCCTCGATGGAGCCGAGGGCCTGGAGGGTCCAATCCTTGAGCCGGGAGGCGAGGCCGTCGAGCCAGCCGAGGGCCCATCCCACGGCGAGGAGGATTGCCACCACGATGGCCGGCAGGAATTTTCGGACGCGCTGCATGATCCGCGGCTGAAGGTATCGCCCATGAGAGCGGGGAGCGGCGAGCATATTCCGGGGGAGGGGGCGGGCAGGCGGCGGGGCGGTTGGAAACCGCCGCCGCGCCGGGTCGAAGCTTGGAATGCCCCGCGACATTGGCTAGGACCGGGCGTGCACGAGGATGTGGAACGGGTCTTGATCGACGAGCAGGTCATCGGGAAGCGGTTGGACGCCATGGCGGAGGAGATCCTGGGGGAATTTCGCGGCACGGAGTTCGTGGCGGTGCTGATCCTGAAGGGCGCGCTGGTGTTCACCGCGGATCTTCTGCGGCGCATGCCGGTGCCGCTCGAGATCGAGTGCCTCAACGTGGCGAGCTACCACGGGGAAACGGAGAGCTCGGGAAAGGTCGATTTCCTCGACCGGAAGCTGCCGGACGTGCAGGGCCGGTCGGTGCTGCTGGTGGACGACATCCTCGACACCGGGCGCACCCTGCACGCCGTGCGGGCCCGCTTGCTGGAGAACGGGGCCCGGAAGGTGCGAACCTGCGTCCTGCTGACCAAGGACAAGGAGCGCGCCGAGGAGGTCGAGGCCGACTACAGCGGGTTCGACATCGGCGACGAGTTCGTGGTCGGCTACGGTCTCGATTTCCGGGGACGGTTCCGCAACCTGCCCTACATCGGGGTCCTGAAGGAGGAAGTCATCGATCTATGAGCACGACGTATGTGAGGGAGTTGGACAGCGCCGCCGCGCTCTGCCGGCACGGCGGGCAGTTGAATCACGCCGTGGTCCAGGGGTTGGATCTCCGGGGCCTCGAGGTCGACTGGGGGGCGGTGCAGTGCGAGGGGGCGGTCTTTCTCGGGTGCCGGTTTCCGGACGCGGTGCGCCTCGAGGATCTCATCGAGCGGGGCGCCACGATCTTTCCATCCTTTCCGACGCTGCCCTACGACCCGTATCGCCCCCGCCTGTATTCGCGGGCGGAGTTGATGGCGGGTTGGACGCCGGGGGAAGACCGCAGTGCGGACCGGCGGATCTACGAGCACTTCAACGCCATGGGCCGCGCCAATCCCGGCGTGCTGGAGGCCCTCGCGCAGCGCCTGCACGATCACGCCGTGGACGATGCCCTGCAGGACCTCCTCGAAGGGCGGGTCGACGGCGCCGGGAAGAAGAAGGTGGTGGCGGTGATGGGCGGGCACGGGACCCCGCGCACCGATCCGTACTTCCGCAAGGTGGCCCGCATCGCGCAGCGGCTGACGCGCGAGGGGTATTTTGTCACCACGGGCGGGGGCCCGGGCATCATGGAGGCCGCCAACATGGGCGCCTACCTGGCGGACGTGAAGGAGTCCGAACTGGACGAGGCCCTGCGCATCCTGGCGCGCGCGCCGGTCTACACCGACGCCGGGTACATGCAGTGCGCCCAGGAAGTGCTCGACCGGTTTTCGCACGGGCATGCGAGCCTGGCGGTCCCGACGTGGTTTTACGGCCACGAGCCGAGCAACCTGTTCTCGGTGCACATCGCGAAGTATTTTTCGAACAGCCTGCGCGAGGACGGCTTGCTGGCGGTGGCGCACCACGGGGTGATTTTCGCGCCGGGGAGCGCGGGAACCACGCAGGAGGTGTTCCAGGATGCGACGCAGAACCACTACGAGACGTTCGGGGTCGTCAGTCCGATGGTCTTCCTCGGCACGGAACACTTCGGCCCGCGGACGGGGGTCTTCGACTGCCTGCAGCGGCAGGCGGAGGGCAAGGCCTACGCCGACTACCTCTTCACGACGGACGAGGAGGAAGAGGTCGTGGAGTTCGTGCAGGGCCATCCGCCCCATTCGCCGTGAGGGGACGTCCCCGCGGCGCGGCGGGGCTCAGCGGCGGAGGGATTCGTCGCGCCAGCGCAGGGCGGATTCGGAATCGGTGCGCCGCCAGACGTTGGAAACCTTGATGACGGCCGCGCGGCGGGCGCCGGGGTCGTTGATGGAGTTGGCCCACTCGCTGGCGATGCGCGGATAGTCCTCGGCGATGTCGGAGATGAACTGGGCGAAGGCCCGGTCGATGTCGGACGTTTCGGGGAGGGAATTGAGCCACTCGCCGGTGGCCTGGATGTCGGTGTCGGCCCAGACCTGTGCCACGTAGCCGAGGGCCATCGACCGGGAGTCGCCGGCGGGGAGGGACTCCGCCCAGGCCCCGGCATCCCGGGGCGACTGCCGGGCCCATCCCCGGGCGACGTTGCCGATGGCCTGCGAGCGGTGGTTGGGATTCGAGAGGGTCATGGCCCAGGCGCCCGCCTTGGCCGGGTCGCGGGCTGCGAGGCGATGCGCGAGGGGGCGCACGAATTCGTCCGCGAGTCCGGAGGCGGGGGAATCGCCCTCGAGCCAGTCGACGAGGTCGCGCGGTGATTTTTCCGCGAGGAGGGCCGAGGCGATGGCGTCGAAGGCGGCGTTGCGGTAACCGCCGGACTGGAGCTTGGCGGCGGCGGCGATGGCGGCCTCGACTTCACCGGCCTGGGAGGCGACCGTGATGGCGGCCACGAGGGCGCTGGCTTCATAGCCGACCGACGGGCGGAGGGACTCGGAGGCCCAGCGGAGGGCGCCCGGCGCATCGGCCTGGCCCCACCCGGTGACGATGTGGCGCAGGGCCCATCCGCGGAACTCGGCGCTGAGAGACGAGGCCCGGAGGTGCTCGATGGCGGCGGCCCCGCCCTGGCGGCCCCACGCCTCGAGGCAGAGCTGAAGGACGGGATCGTTCTTGCCGCGGTGCCAGGAGGCGCCGAGCCGGTCGACGACGGCGCCGAATTCCTCGGACGTTCCGGATCGCGCGAGGCGCGCGATGGTGGAGAGGGCCCGGACCGGGTCGTCGCCGGGGCGCTCCTCGGCCTTCATGCCGGGCGCGGAGGCGGCCTCGGGACGCGCGGTGCGGCCCGGGACCTCCGGATCCTCGCGGTCCCCGCGGCCGCTGACAAAGAAGCCGGCGAGGAAGGCAAGAGCCACGGAAGCGACCCACGCGGCCGCGGCGGGCAAGGTCGGTGCTTTCATGGAGTCGGGAACACGGGGATGGGGATGATGGGCGTTGCGCACCCGGCAAACGGGGGCGCCCGCATCGGCCGCCCTCGCATGATCACGGATGAACCCTGGTCCGCGGGGCCCGCCGAGGTGGTGGCCCCGCGCCATGTGGTCCGGTGATTGTTACTCGGGCTGGCTTTCGATTCCTCCCGATTCGATCAAGGGATCACCCTGGGGATCGGTGTCGTTGAACGGCAGGAGGAAATCGATGGCGGCCGGCCGCGGATCGATGGTGTTCGGGTAGCGGTCGAACGACGATCCGGCGGTGTTCCGCGAGTAGCACTCGACGGAGATATACACCCGGGAGGTGGTGGTGCCAATGATGTCCTCCAGCGCCGCGGCGTCGTTGGGCAGCGTCATCAGGATCCGGGTCGCGTCGAGCGGATCGATCTCGAACCCGATGAAGTCCGACTGGATCACCTCGAACCCGTTCTCGTAGGAGATCATGTCGCAGTTGTTCGGGTTCGGCGGGCCGAAGGGGCTCAGGAAGCAATCGAAGCGCCGGTCGATGCCCTCGAAGGGCTCCCCGGGACCGGCGAACCAGGTCCGCCCGGTGGTGTCATCGACGTCGGTGTCGAAGAGGAGGAAGACGTTGAAGTCGATCTCCGTCTCGACCGCGTCGAGGGCATTGTCGAAGGTCAGGGCGAACTGCACGCCTTCGATCGTGGAGTTGGTGGTGTCGATATCGACCCGGCTGATGTCGACCGCGAGGAGGTCGCACGGGGAGAAGTCGGGAGGAATGATGACCACGTCATCGGTATTGCACTGGCCTTCGCAGTCGATGGTGTTGGTGGCGAGGACCTCGCCGCCTCCGCCGAGACCCGGCGGCGGCACGAACTTGCCGCCGAACCCGGAGAAGATCTCGTAGGTTCCGATGGGGAGGCCCGTGATCAGGACGCAACCGCTGTCGTCGGTCTGGCCGCTTAGGAACTGGAAGTCGGATTCAAATCCCTGGCCAAGGGGTTCGCCGCCCAAGGACCGGACGTTCACACCAACGAACTCGGAGGGATTACCGTTCTCATCGGTGACGGTGACCTTCGTCTTGCCGGTGGCGAGGAGGAGGAAGTCGTGGATGTCGGTCTCCCCGAGGAGCTGGATGCTTCCGGAATGGAAGGTGTCGCCCTTGCACTCCTGGAAATCAAAGCCGGGATCACTGACAAAGATCGAATAAGTGCCGTTCGGCACGTCGGTGAAGCTGTAGCACCCGAAGGCATCGGTGGTGGTGTTGAAATCCAGGCCGAAGCGGGGGTTGAGCCGGATGTTGAGGCCGGCGATGGGCTCGACCGTGAACGGGTCGCGGCAGGTGAGCTTCAGGGCCTTGCCCTCCACGGTGGAGTTGGTGCCCAGGACGATGCAGCCCACGTCGGTGGTGCCGCCGCTGACGGCTGTCGCGAAGGGGGACACCCCGGCCTCGAGCTCGGGATCGGCGTCGATGTTGGCGGTGGCCCCGGCCCGGATCGAGAAGGGATTGGTGAAGCACCG
Organism: Akkermansiaceae bacterium; assembly: GCA_013001695.1. Lineage (GTDB taxonomy): Bacteria > Verrucomicrobiota > Verrucomicrobiia > Verrucomicrobiales > Akkermansiaceae > Roseibacillus_B. The sequence continues at coordinate 146 of JABDMC010000270.1, read as the reverse complement.
CGGCCCGTTCGGTCCGGCATTGACGTTCGGGATCGTGAAGGCGCCCTGCGCGTTCGACTGCACCGTCGGGTAACCGGGAATGCTCACCGTGGCGCCCGCCACCGGATCGCCGGCGGGGTTCGTGGAGAAGTCCTTCACCACGCCCA
>JABDMC010000268.1 GCA_013001695.1 Akkermansiaceae bacterium | reverse complement strand
GAGTTCGAAGAGCTCCGGTATTTCGCGGGTCGGGGCCGGGAAGCGGGTCGTGATCGATCCGGGCCACGGGGGGCGCGACTACGGGGCGTTCTACTCCGGGGTGCGCGAGTCGCACCTGAACCTGCGGGTGGCGCAGAAGCTCGAGTATGAGCTCAAGAAGCGCGGCTACTCGACCTCCATGACGCGCCGGAGCGACGTCTTCCTGTCGCTTTCCCGGCGGGCGGCCATGGCGAACCGCTACCGGAACGCCATCTTCGTGAGCATCCACTTCAACGCCACCCGCGCCAGCTGGGTGCGCGGTGCCGAGACGTTTTACGCGGGCTCCTCGCGGGGCCGCGCCCTCGCTTCCGCGATCCAGTCGCAGTTGGTGAAGAAACTGAAGGTGCGCAATCGCGGGGTGCGCTTCAGCCGCTTCACGGTTCTCACCGCGACGAAATGCCCGGCGGTCCTGGTGGAATGCGGATTCATCAGCAACGCCAGCGAACGGAAGCGCTGCAACACCTCAAGTTACCAGTCCAGCGCGGCCCTCGCGATCGCGGAGGGGATCACGCGCTACCGGTGGCGGTAGGGCGGGCAGGAGGGAACGGGGAGGGCCTGAGGCCTTGCCGGGTGGGGGACGCGTCCCGGCTCCCGGCCGAAGAGGCGCACCCGTGTTCCGGAGCGACGGTGGGTGGACGAGGCACGTAGTTCCGCCTTCAGGCGGAATACCGGTTGGTCGGAGGTTCCGAGATCCATCGACGAGCCTCGTGAGCCGGCATGACTCCCGTTTCGCCTGAAGGCGGGACGCCATGCATCCGGGACCGGGCGGTCGTTTCCGCGCGTCATCACGTCCCCAGCGTCTCCGCCACCGCCCGGGCGGCATCGAGGAACGAGGGAAACTCCGGATCCCACCCGGTGGCACGCAGCTTCGCGTTGCTGACCTGCTTGTGGGTCCAGGCCCGCTTCCGGCCGGTGTCCCGGGGGCCGCTCGGCGGAAGGTCCCGGCCGAAGAGATCCGCCAGGGCGCGGTAGCAATCGCCCTGGTGCAGGGGGGTGCAATCCGCGACGTTGTAGATTTCGCCCCGCGACCACCCGGGGTGCGAGGCGAGGTGCAGCAGGGCGCGGGCCGCGTCGTCGCGATGGATCTGGTTGAGGAAGCGGCGGCCGTCATCCTCGATGCGGGCCTCGCCGGCGAGGAATTTCTTCAGGATGACGCTGCGGCCGGGTCCGTAGATTCCGGCGAGCCGCGCCACGGTTCCGCCGCCGGCGAGGACCTGCGCTTCCGCCTCGAGAAGAAGGCGGCTGGTTTCGCGGTCCGGTTCGGTGGGGCTGTCCTCGTCGACGGTTTCGCCCCCGGTCTGGCCGTACACCGAGGTGCTCGACACGAACACGAGGTGCGCGTCCGGAAAGACCTCGCGGAGATGCCGCGAACCATCGATGAACACGGCCCGGTAGGCCGCCGCGCCGCCCCGGCCGGAGGACGCGCTCAGCAGGATCGCCCCCGGAGGGGGAACCCGCCCGCCGAGGGCCTGCACCTCGCCGCGGTCCGACAGGTCGCATGCAATCGATTCGCCGTCGCCCGACTTCGAGAGGGCGGCCACCTCCCAGCCGCGGGCCCGCGCCTGCCGGCCGGCCTCGGCCCCGAGGTAGCCGTGTCCGGCGATGAGGAGGGTGCGGGGGTCGCTCACGAGTGCGTCTGGCGGGGGCTTGGAGTTCGGAGGGCGCCGTGTCCTCCATCGCCTCGGCGAAGGGGGACGGCGGGCCGCTAGGGGGCGGCGGGCCGGGTTCGGTTCGCGGCGTAGTAGGCGCGGAGGCCTTCCGCGACGCCGTCGGCGTACTCGCGGTAGATGGACTTGCGCTCCTTGCCGGCGACGGGGCGGGTCCCTTCGTAGTCCCCGGCCTGGATGCGTTCGAAGACGATGCGGTCGTTCATGACGTAGGGTTCCAGGAAGACCACCGGGCACCGGTAAAGGCGGTTGGCGAGCAGGTTGCGGGTCCACAGGTAGGGGCTCCCGGGCACCGGCTGGGCGGATGCCTCCGCCTTGTAGACGTAGGGGGGCAGGGCGGATTCCTCCGCCAGGGCGGCCGCCACCACGGTTCCGAGGGCCTTCTCCTCGGCGTGGATTCCCTGCAGGATCTTCAGCAGCATCTCGAAGCGCTCGTCGTGGAGCGCGATCTCGCCCGGGGTGTAGGACCCGTTCAGCAGGACGTGGAAGTGATTGCGGTCGAGGAGCTCCGGGTCCCGGGGGTCGCCCCAGGCCTCGGCGTTGAAGTGCAGGCAAAGGACGAGGTCGGGACGGATCTCCTCGTTGACGAGGCGGGCGCGCTCGCGGATCTCGGCGGTGCGGTAGAAGAGACGCTCCGCGAACCCGCGGACCTCCGCCGGGGTGCCGGTGCGGAGCCGGTGCCGGGCGTACTTGCGGAACTCGCGGGCGGACCGCGCGGTGACGGGACCCGGGGCATCGCGGACCAGGGTGACCTCCGCCCCGAGGGCCGCGAGGCGCGGTTCGAGGAGCTTCGCGACCCGCAGGGTCATGTCACCCTCCGTGACCGGCTCCCGCGCGCCGAGCTTGTACCACCGTTCCTCCATGACGGCGAAACTGCCGCCGAGGTGGCCGGGGTCGATGGCGATGCGGACGCCCTCGAGGGGACGTCCGGCGGGCGCGGGCGGCATCGCGGCGGCCGGGCGCCAGTAGCGGGGCGGGGGCGATTCCCCGCCGGGCGGCGCCAGGGGGAGTTCGTGCCAGCCGTCCTCGGTCCGGGTGCGCACCGCGGCGTCGCTGATCTCGAAGAACTCCTTCCAGCGGTCCCCGAGGGTGAAGGGGCCCGCGAGGAGCGCTTCGAACTCCGCCCGGGTCATGGTGCCGGCATAGGCGTCGAGCTCCGTCCAGTCCGGGGCGCTCCCGAGGTCGGCGTAGGCGCGGGGCGGGGCCGGGCGGGGCGGCATCCAGATGAGCAACGCAAATCCTGCCATCAGGAGCGCGGCGATGAGCAGCGGCAGGACTTTACTCATATTGGCGGGCATGGGTGCGAAATCGGGTTGGTCGGGCCCGGCAGGCGTGATTCACTTTCCGCGGTAGGATGAGGGCGGCCAGCAAAAAGCACAGCGAGGTATGATCCGCATTTTGTTTCTGGGAGACGTGGTGGGCGAACCCGGCCGGAAGGCCGTGATGAACCGCCTGCCGTCCCTGAAGGACGAGGAGGAAATCGACTTCATCGTGGTGAACGGCGAAAATGCCGCCGGGGGGCGGGGCATCACCCCCAAGATCGCCATCGACCTCCTCCGCGCCGGGGCGGCGGTCATCACGACCGGCGACCACGTCTGGGACCAGCGCGAGATCCAGGAGTATTTCGCCACCGAGCCGCGCCTCCTGCGGCCCATCAACTACCCCGAGGGCACCGTGGGGCAGGGGAGCGTGGTCCTGGAGACCGCCAAGGGCAAGGTGGGCGTCATCAACGCCCAGGGGCGGATCTTCATGAATCCGCCGCTCGACAACCCGATCCCGCCGGTGGAGGCGGAGGCCGCCGCGATGCGTGAGCAGGGCGTGCAGGTCGTCTTTGTCGACTTTCACGCCGAGGCCACCAGCGAGAAGATCGGCTTCGGCCGCGCCCTCGACGGGCAGGTTTCGGCGGTGGTCGGGACCCATACCCACGTCCAGACCGCCGACGAGCAGATCTTCCCGGGGGGGACCGCCTACCTCACCGACGCCGGCATGTGCGGCCCCACCGAATCGGTCCTCGGCCGCGAGATCGATTCCGTGGTGTGGCGCTTCCGGACCGGCATGCCCACCCGTTTCCCGGTGGCCAAGGGCCCCGTGGGGCTCTCGGGCGCCATCGTGGAGGTCGACGAAGCCACCGGCCGGGCCCTCGCGGTGCGGCGATTCGCCGAGCGGATCGACCCGCCGGCCCCCGCCCCGGAGAGCGCCTGAGCCCCCGCCGGCGGCCCGGCGCAGCGCGGCGCGGCCCGGCGCCATCCCTGAAACGGGGCGGAAAATCGGGGTTTTAGGCAGAAATGCCTTCCCTTTGACTTTTCTTTTGACACCCTACCCGGCTTTGTTAATTTCCGCCCGCTTTTCTCGAGGCGGCGCGCATTTCTTCTCTCTTTGTCGGGCACTCCAACTTTCAGGGGTGAAATGTCTGCAGCACTCGCGATCGGCAAGCATGCTTTGCTCATGTAGCTCAGGGGTAGAGCGCGTCCTTGGTAAGGACGAGGTCGCGGGTTCAATTCCCGCCATGAGCTCCAGAGCAAAGTCAGCGGGATCCCAGCGGATCTGAGTAACTCGACACCAACACAATGGCCAAAGATAAATTCGAACGGAACAAGCCTCACGTCAACGTCGGCACCATCGGTCACGTCGACCACGGCAAGACCACCCTCACGGCAGCAATCACCACGATTCTCGCAGAGGCGGGCGGCGCCACGGCAAAGGCTTATGACGAGATTGATGCTGCTCCCGAGGAAAAGGAGCGCGGCATCACCATCTCGACCGCCCACGTGGAATACGAAACCGCCAACCGCCACTACGCGCACGTGGATTGCCCCGGCCATGCCGACTACGTGAAGAACATGATCACGGGTGCGGCGCAGATGGACGGAGCGATCCTGGTCGTGTCCGCCGCGGACGGTCCGATGCCCCAGACGCGTGAGCACATCCTTCTGGCCCGCCAGGTGGGCGTGCCGGCCATCGTGGTCTACCTCAACAAGACCGACCAGGTCGACGACGAGGAGCTCCTGGAGCTCGTCGAGATGGAAGTGCGGGAGCTGCTCACCATGTATGAGTTCCCCGGCGACGACATCCCGATCGTGAAGGGCTCGGCCCTGAAGGCCCTCGAGGGCGACGCCGCCCACAAGGAATCCATCTCGAAACTGATGGAAGCGGTGGACTCCTACATCCCCGAGCCGGAGCGCCCGGTCGACAAGGACTTCCTCATGCCCGTCGAGGACGTGTTCTCGATTGAAGGGCGCGGCACGGTCGCCACCGGCCGGGTCGAGCGCGGCATCGTCCACAAGATGGAAGAGGTCGAGATCGTCGGCATCAAGGACACCGTCAAGACGACCGTCACCGACATCGAGATGTTCCGGAAGCTCCTCGACGAGGGACGCGCCGGCGACAACGTCGGTCTCCTCCTGCGCGGCATGAAGAAGGAGGACATCGAGCGCGGGCAGGTGATCGCCAAGGTCGGCTCGGTGACGCCCCACACCAAGTTCACCGCGGAGGTCTACGTGCTTTCCAAGGACGAGGGCGGCCGCCACACGCCGTTCTTCAGCAACTACCGCCCGCAGTTCTACTTCCGCACCACGGACGTGACCGGCAGCATCAAGCTTCCCGACGGCGTCGAGATGGTGATGCCCGGCGACAACGTCACGCTGGAAGTCGACCTCATCACCCCGATCGCCATGGAGAAGACGATGCGCTTCGCCATCCGCGAGGGCGGCCGCACCGTGGGTGCCGGCCGGGTGGCCGACATCCTCGAGTAATCACCCAGGTCGAAACTCACTGACAGATCAGATCCCGCAAGGGGGCACTCGGGCCATGGCCGGGGTGCCCCTGACGCGCCTCAAAAGGACAGCATCGAACCACAAAGGACAGTAGCTCAATTGGTAGAGCATCGGTCTCCAAAACCGAGGGTTGGGGGTTCGAGTCCCTCCTGTCCTGCCACCCCCAACCATCCCCAGAATCCCTGATGTTCCGCAAGATTTCCGTCTTTTTCGGCGAGGTAAAATCCGAGCTGCGCAAGGCCTCGTGGCCGTGGAACCCCGATCCCAAGGTCAAGGGGTTCAAGAAATTCAAGGAGCTCATCGATTCCACCCTCGTGATCCTGGTGGCGATGGTGCTGCTGGCGGCCTACGTGGCGCTGTGGGATCTCATCCACCAGAACGTCGTGAGTTTCCTGACGAGCATCGGCCGCTGAGGCCGGCGCCGCGACCCAACCAGATTTCATCGATGCCCACCATCCCCGAAGCAAAAAAGCAGTGGTACGTCGTCCACGTTCTCTCCGGACAGGAGGGGAAGGTGGCCGAGCGCATCCGGCGTCTGGCGGAACAGGAGGAAATGAAGGACCGCATCTTCGATGTCCTCGTTCCGACCGAAATGGTCTCCGAGGTGAAGCGCGGGAAGAAGACCGAGACGAAGCGCAAGTTTTACCCGGGCTACATCATCGTCAACATGGCGCTCCTCACGGAGTCCAACGAGCTCCTCGAGGACACCTGGTATTTCATCAAGGAGATGGACGGGGTGATCGGCTTTGCGGGGACCAAGCACCGCCCGATCCCGATGCGTCCGCGGGAGGTGGAGAGCATGCTGGCCCAGATCAAGGAGCGCGAGGAGTCGGTTCGCCCGGCGGTGAGTTTCGAGGTCGGCGACACCGTGAAGGTCGCGGACGGCCCCTTCGAAAGCCAGAACGGCATCGTCGAGGAAATCGACGAGGAGAAGGGCAAGCTGCGCGTCGCGGTCACCATCTTCGGGCGCTCCACCCCGGTCGAACTCGAATTCTGGCAGGTCGAGCGCGCCTGACCATCCACCCGCTTCCATCCCTCTTTCCCAACACCCAGTTCCCGATACCATGGCAAAAGAAGTCAAATCCGTCCTCAAGCTCCAGATCCAGGCCGGGCAGGCCAATCCCTCCCCGCCGGTGGGCCCCGCCCTCGGCCAGGCCGGCGTGAACATCATGCAGTTCTGCAAGGATTTCAACGCCGCCACGCAATCGCAGGCCGGGGACCTGCTCCCGACCCACATCACGGTCTACGCGGACAGCAGCTTCAGCTTCATCACGAAGCAGCCGCCCGCCGCGGTCCTGCTGAAGAAGGCCGCCAACCTGGCCTCCGGGTCCGGCGAACCGAACAAGGAAAAGGTCGGCAAGATCTCCAAGGCGAAGCTCATGGAGGTCGTCAAGATCAAGATGCCGGACCTCAACACCAACGACCCCGAGCAGGCCGCCAAGATCCTCGCCGGAACGGCCCGCCAGATGGGCCTCGAAATCGAAGGAATGGAAGTATGATTCTCCGCCCCGTTGACGCGGGGCACCTCACAACCGCAGGAGTGTCCCGCCGCGGCGGGACCCGATTGCACTGCAAACCAGACAAATGGCACATACCAGAAGCAAAAGATACCGGAAGGCCGCCGAGCTCGTGGAAAGCGACAAGGTCTATCCGCTCGCCGAGGCCATCGGGACGATGAAAAAGTTCCCGGCGCCGAAATTCGATCCGACCGTGACGCTCTCCTTCCACCTCGGGGTGGACCCCAAGAAGAGCGACCAGATGGTGCGGGGCAGCGTGTCGCTGCCGCACGGCACCGGCAAGAACGTGCGGGTCATCGTGTTCGCCCAGGGCGACGCCGCCAAGGCGGCCAAGGACGCCGGGGCCGAGGAGGTCGGATTCGAGGACCTCATCAAGAAGGTCCAGGAGGGATTCCTCGACTTTGACGCCGCGGTCGCCACCCCGGAAGCGATGGCGGAGGTGCGCAAGATCGCGCGGGTCCTCGGACCCCGCGGCTTGATGCCGAACCCGAAGACCGGGACCGTCACCCCCGACACCGGCAAGGCCGTCAAGGAAGTGAAGGCCGGTCGCGTGGACTACAAGCTCGACAAGAGCGGCAACATCGCGGCCGTCATCGGAAAGGCCTCCTTCACCGAGGAGCAGCTCGTCGAGAACGCCACCGCCCTCCTCGAGAGCGTGGCGAAGTCGAAGCCGGCCTCCGCGAAGGGCAACTTCATCCAGTCCGCCACGCTCACCGCCTCGATGACCCCGGGGCTCAGGCTCGACGCGTCCTCCTACAACAACTAATCGCGCTACCCACCATGAATCCCGACAAGCAAATCATCATCGACCAGCTCCTCGAGCGCGTGAACGCCTCGCCGTACGTGCTGGTCGTGGAGTATACCGGCATGACCGTTCCGCAGTTCGCGGAGCTGCGCACCCGTCTTGCGGACGGCGGCGCCGAGTGCCACGTCGCGAAGAACAGCTACATGAAGCGGGCCATCGAGTCCGCGGGGCTTCCCGGCATCGACGACGCCCTCAGCGGGCAGACGGCCTTCGTGACCGGCGACTCCGACGTGTGCGCCACGGCCAAGGCCATCAAGAACTTCGCCAAGGAGTTCCAGCACCCGGAAATGAAGGGCGGTCTCCTCGACGGGGACGTCCTCGACGCCGCCCAGGTCACGGCCCTCGCCGACCTTCCGCCGCGGGAAGCGCTTCTCGCCCAGCTCCTGGCGGTCATCAACGCCCCGGCCTCGCAGCTGGTGCGCACCCTGAACGAGCCCGCGGCCGCCCTGGCGCGCGTCCTCCAGGCCAAAGCGGACCAGGGGGGAGACTGACACAATTTCGACGGATAGCCCGGGTCCCGCGTTCGCGGGACGACGGCTTGCAACAACATATGGCACCTCGTCGGACCGCCGGCTGGCGGTCTTAAAACCATCGGGGCCCCGAACACGACGATACCGAAAGAAAAATACAATGGCTAATATCGACACAATCGCCGAAGAACTCGGCAAACTGACCGTCCTCGAGGCGGCCGAACTCGTAAAGAAACTGGAAGACGAATGGGGCGTGAGCGCAGCTGCTCCCGTCGCCGCCGTCGCAGCGGCGCCCGCCGATGGTGGTGGCGGTGCCGAAGCGGAGGAGAAAACGTCCTTCGACGTGGTCCTCGCCGAAGCCGGCGGCAACAAGATTGCCGTCATCAAGGCGGTCCGCGAAGTCGCCAGCGGCCTCGGCCTCGCCGACGCCAAGAAACTGGTGGAAAGCGCCCCGGCTCCCGTGCTGGAAGGCGCCAACAAGGACGACGCTGAAGCGGCCAAGGCCAAGCTTGAAGAAGCCGGCGCCAAGGTCGAACTGAAGTAGACCGGCTTTCTCCCGGCCCCGACTCCGGTCGGGGCCGGGACCGCTGGTCCGGCCTCAGGGTTTCCCCACCGCGAATCCTGAGGCCGGAGCAGACCGCTCCCACCGACCTGACATAGGGGATCTCCCGTCCATCCGCGCCCCGCGCCGGGCCGGACGGCTCCCCGCCCCGAACTCCCAGCAACCGCCCGCCGTGAGGCCGGGCGACAATCCCAATACCGACCTATTAGACATCATGGCTGACCGCCGCTACTTCGGAACCATCGAAGAAGTCATCGAGCCTCCGAACCTGATCGAGGTTCAGAGCAAGTCCTACGAGGATTTCCTGCAGCAGGACATTACTCCCTCGCAGCGCACCGAAACCGGCCTCCAGGCGGTGTTCAAGGAGGTGTTCCCGATCACCAGCTACGACGAGACCATCGAGCTGGATTTCATCTCCTACGACATCGAGGAGCCCAAGATGACGGCCCTCGAGGCCCTCCGGACCGGGGAAACCTTCAGCGCCGCCCTCTACGTGACCTTCAAGCTGAAGGACGAGACCGGCACGAAGAAGGAGCGCGTCTACATGGGCGAGCTGCCCATGATGACCCGCCGCGGCACCTTTGTCATCAACGGCGCGGAGCGCGTCATCGTTTCGCAGCTGCACCGGTCCCCGGGGATCTGCTTCGAGAAGTCGATCCACCTCAACGGCAAGATCCTGCACTCCTTCCGCATCATCCCCGACCGGGGCTCGTGGCTGGAGGTTCAGTTCGACACCAACGACCTCCTTTACGTTTACCTCGACCGCCGCCGGCGCCGCCGGAAGTTCCTCGCCTCGACCTTCCTGCGGGCCCTCGGCTACCCGAGCGAGCGCGACCTGGTCAGCCAGTTCTACAAGATCCAGAAGCTCAAGCTGAGCGACAAGATGGACGAGGACGACCTGCACAACCTGGTCCTCTTCGAGGACGTCGCGGACGGCGAGATCGTGGTGGCCCGCGCCTACGACCCGCTCACCATCGGGGTGGTGCGCCAGCTCGTGGCGCTGAAGCACAAGACCGTGGAGGTGATCAACTCCAGCGAGGACGAGATCCTCCTGAAGTCGCTGCGCAAGGACCCCGCCGACGACGAGGAGTCCGCCCTGAAGGACATCTACAAGAAGTTGCGCCCCGGCGATCCGCCGACCGCCGCCAATGCCCGGGCGCTGCTGAAGCGCCTCTTCTTCGACCCGAAGAAATACGACCTGACGCGCGTCGGCCGCTACAAGATCAACCAGAAGCTCCAGATCGACGTCGACTCGAACGAGCGCATCATGGTCGCCGAGGATTTCCTCGCCGCCGTGAAGTACCTCCTGCGCCTCAAGAAGGGCGAGGGTGTCATCGACGACCTCGACCACCTCGGCAGCCGCCGCGTGCGGGCCGTGGGGGAACTCCTCTCGAACCAGTGCCGGGTCGGCCTGGCCCGCACGGAGCGCCTCGTCAAGGAGCGCATGACCCTCTTCGACGTGAACATCGAGGGGATGACGCCGCAGAAGCTCATCAACCCGAAGGCCCTCAGCGCGGTGGTGCGGGACTTCTTCGGCCGCAGCCAGCTCAGCCAGTTCATGGACCAGACCAACCCGCTCGCGGAGTTGACGCACAAGCGGCGGCTCTCGGCGCTGGGGCCGGGCGGCCTGAACCGGGACCGCGCCGGATTCGAGGTGCGGGACGTGCACCCCTCGCACTACGGGCGGATCTGCCCGATCGAGACGCCGGAAGGCCCGAACATCGGCCTCATCAACTCGATGTGCACCTACGCGCGCATCAACGAGTTCGGATTCATCGAGACGCCCTACCGCAAGGTCATCAAGGGGAAGGTCACCAACCAGATCGAGTACGTCACGGCCGACCAGGAGGAGACCTTCCTGATCGCGCAGGCCAACAACCCGATCGACAAGAGCGGGGGATTCAAGCACGAGCGGATCACGGCGCGGGAGCGCGGCGAGTTCATCGAGGTCGAGCCGACCCAGGTCGACTACATGGACGTTTCGCCGAAGCAGCTTGTCTCGGTGGCGGCGGGCCTGATCCCGTTCCTCGAGCACGATGACGCCAACCGGGCCCTGATGGGGTCCAACATGCAGCGGCAGGGGGTTCCGCTTCTCGTCTCGGAGGCGCCGCTGGTGGGCACCGGGCTCGAGGAGAAGGCGGCCCGCGATTCCCGCTCGGTGGTCGTCTCGGAAGCCAAGGGCGTGGTGGCCGCCGCCACCGCGGAGGTCATTATCACCACCGAGGACGGAAAGCTCCCGGTATCGGAAGAGCGCTTCCTGAGCGATCCCGACTCCGTGAAGTCGAAGCCCGCCAAGGGGATCTACGTCTATCCGCTGCGCAAGTTCATGCGCTCCAACGCGGGGACCTGCATCAACCAGAAGCCGCTCGTCCACGCGGGCGACCGGATCAAGCAGGGCCAGATCATCGCGGACGGACCGAACACGGAGGACGGCGAGTTGGCCCTGGGCCGCAACGTCCTCGTGGCGTTCATGCCGTGGAACGGCTACAACTTCGAGGATGCCATCGTCATCTCGGAGCGCATGGTGAAGGAGGACGTCTACACGTCGATCCACATCAGCGAGTTCGACGTGGCGGCCCGGGACACCAAGCTCGGGCCGGAGGAGATCACCCGCGACATCCCGAATGTCGGGGAGGAGGCCCTCAAGAACCTCGACCACGACGGGATCGTCCGCATCGGGGCGGAAGTGAGGCCCGGCGACATCCTCGTCGGGAAGATCACCCCCAAGAGCGAAACCGAGCTCGCCCCCGAGGAGCGCCTCCTGCGCGCCATCTTCGGCGAGAAGGCCGCGGACGTGAAGGACACCTCCCTGCGCGTCCCGTCGGGCTGCACCGGCATCGTCCAGGACATCCGCATCGCGACCCACGGCGTGGCCCGCCGCCGGTCCGATGACGTCGCCCCGGCCGAGATGAAGAAGCAGCTCAAGAAGATCAACGACGAGCACAAGAAGAAGAAGGACCAGCTCACCGACCAGCTGACGGAGAAGCTCTCCGACATCCTGCTCGGCGAGAAGATCCCGCTCGACGTGGTCAACGCGCAGTCCGGGGAGATCATCATCCCGGCGAACCGCAAGATCACCAAGACGCTCCTGCGCAAGCTCGCCTCGGTCTACGACCACATCGAGATCGACCCGAGCCCGATCCGGAACAAGATCCTCGAGATCATCTCCGGCTTCGAGGGCCGCTTCGGCGAGCTCGACGCGGAGCGCGAGCGGCGCCTCGACCAGATCGAGAGCGGGGACGAGATCGACCCCGGGGTCATCAAGGAGGTGAAGGTCTTCGTGGCCGCCAAGCGGAAGCTGTCGGTCGGGGACAAGATGGCCGGACGCCACGGGAACAAGGGGGTGGTGGCGGTGTGCGTCCCCGAAATGGACATGCCGTTCCTCGATGACGGCACCCCGGTCGACATTTGCCTCAACCCGCTCGGGGTCCCGTCCCGCATGAACGTCGGGCAGGTCCTCGAGACCCACCTCGGGGTGGCCGCCAAGGCCCTCGGGTTCACGGTGGCGACTCCCATTTTCGACGGCATCCCCGAGAAGCAGATCTGGGAATACATGTCGGAGGCCAAGAAGGTCGACGGCTTCACCTGGATCGGCGACAACAAGGACGGATCGGTCGGCGGCAAGAGCTGGCTCTTCGACGGTCGCACCGGCGAGAAGTTCCACCAGCCGGTGGTGGTCGGCATGATCTACATGCTGAAGCTCGGCCACCTCGTGGCCGACAAGATCCACGCCCGCGCGGTCGGCCCCTACAGCCTCGTCACCCAGCAGCCGTTGGGCGGCAAGGCCCAGTACGGCGGCCAGCGCTTCGGGGAGATGGAGGTCTGGGCCCTCGAGGCCTACGGCGCGGCCTACACGCTGCAGGAACTGCTCACCGTCAAGTCCGACGACGTGCAGGGACGCACGCGGATCTACGAGGCCATCGTGAAGGGGGACAACAGCCTCGAAGCGGGCACGCCGGAATCCTTCAACGTCCTCATCAAGGAAATGCAGTCCCTCGGGCTGGATGTCCGTCCCGGACGGCGCGGAGCCGGCAAGGAGGGCACCGACGAATTCTCCCTCGACGATCTCACTGTTTGACCAACACCCAAAGCAACTACCTGAACAACCAACCAATTTCCTGACATCATGAGTGTTGAAACGAATCTACGCGAACTCTACGGGGTGGATGAGAAGCCCGAGGCCTTTGACCAGGTCAGCATCACGGTTTCGTCGCCCGAGGTCATCCGGTCGTGGAGCCGGGGCGAGGTCAAGAACCCGGAAACCATCAACTACCGGACCTTCAAGCCCGAGAAGGGCGGCCTCTTCTGCGAGCGCATCTTCGGCCCGACCCGGGACTGGGAGTGCGCCTGCGGGAAGTACAAGCGCATCAAGCACAAGGGCGTGGTCTGCGACCGCTGCGGGGTGGAAGTCACCCTCTCGCGGGTGCGGCGCGAGCGCATGGGCCACATCGAACTGGCGGTTCCCGTCAGCCACATCTGGTTCTACAAGTGCATGCCGAGCCGGATCGGCCTGATGCTCGACATCAGCGCCCGTCACCTCGAGCGCGTCATCTACTACGAGGACTACATCGTGACCGACACCGGGAAGACGCCGCTCGAGAAGGGGCAGCTCCTGACCGAGACCGAACTCCGCGACGCGGAGGAGGACTACGGCGAGGATTCCTTCCGCGCCGGGATGGGGGCGGAGGCCATCCGCGATCTCCTCGGACAAGTCGACCTCGAGGCCACCATCGTGGAGCTCGAGGAGCAGATGGACGCCACGCGCTCCAAGCAGACCCGCAAGAAGCTCGCCAAGCGCCTCAAGCTCACGCAGGGGTTCCTGCAGTCGGGGTCGAACCCGGAGTGGATGGTGCTGACGGTGCTTCCCGTGATTCCGCCGGACCTGCGGCCGCTGGTTCCGCTGGAAGGGGGGCGCTTCGCGACCTCCGACCTGAACGACCTCTACCGCCGCGTCATCAACCGCAACAACCGCCTCAAGAACCTCCTCCAGCTCAAGACGCCGGAGGTCATCATCCGCAACGAGAAGCGGATGCTGCAGGAGGCGGTGGACGCCCTCTTTGACAACGGCCGGCACGGACGCGCCGTGACGGGCGCCGGGAACCGCCCGCTGAAGTCCCTCTCCGACATGCTCAAGGGGAAGGGCGGACGCTTCCGCCAGAACCTCCTCGGGAAGCGCGTCGACTACTCCGGCCGCTCCGTCATCGTGATCGGCCCGGAGCTGCACCTTCACCAGTGCGGCCTGCCGAAGAAGATGGCCCTCGCCCTCTTCGAGCCGTTCATCATCCGGCGGCTCAAGGAACTCGGCTACTGCCACACGGTCCGCTCCGCCAAGAAGATGATCGACCGCAAGACCACCGAGGTCTGGGACATCCTCGAGGAGGTCACCAAGGGCCACCCGGTCATGCTGAACCGCGCCCCGACGCTGCACCGCCTGTCGATCCAGGCCTTCGAGCCGGTGCTCATCGAGGGATCCGCGATCCGGGTCCACCCGCTGGTCTGCACGGCCTACAACGCCGACTTCGACGGCGACCAGATGGCGGTGCACGTGCCGCTTTCGGTGGAGGCGCAGATGGAGGCCCGGCAGCTCATGCTGGCGCCGAACAACATCTTCTCGCCGGCGAGCGGGCGCCCCATCACGACCCCCTCGCAGGACATCATCCTGGGAACCTACTACCTGACCTACGCCCGCCCCGGCGGCCGCGTCGCGAACGACGACGTGACCCTGCCGGTGTTCGCGGACACCACCGAGGTCGAGTTCGCCCTGGCGAGCCGCAAGGTGAAGTACCACGACTGGGTCTACCTCAAGAACCCCGACTACGGGAAGGACACCATCTTCGGTGACAAGGAGAACAAGCGTCTCCTGACCACCCCGGGACGCGTCCGCTTCAACGAGATCTGGCCGGAAGGCCTCGGGTTCATCAACAAGACGGTCGGCAAGAAGCCCATGGGCGACATCATCTGGCGGTGTTACCAGGTCGCCGGGCAGGCCGGCACGGTGGCCACCCTCGATGCCCTGAAGGACCTCGGATTCCGCGAGGCGACCCGTTCCGGGTGCTCCATCGGGATCGTCGACATGGTGATTCCGGAGGAGAAGCCCGCCGAGATCAAGAAGGCCTACGCCGAGATCGACAAGGTGCAGAAGCACTACCGCAACGGGATCATCACCGACGGCGAGCGCTACCAGAAGGTCGTCGACATCTGGACGCGCGCCACCGACAACATCGCGAACGTCCTCTTCCGGAAGCTCGAGTTCAACGAGGGCGCCGACAGCGCCAACCCGTTGTTCATGATGGTCGATTCCGGGGCCCGGGGTAACAAGAACCAGATCAAGCAGCTTTCCGGGATGCGGGGCCTCATGGCCAAGCCGTCCGGCGAGATCATCGAGCGGCCGATCACCTCCAACTTCCGCGAGGGGCTCTCGGTGCTCGAGTACTTCATCTCGACCCACGGGGCGCGGAAGGGCCTCGCCGACACGGCCCTCAAGACCGCCGACTCCGGGTACATGACCCGCAAGCTCGTCGACGTCTCGCAGGATGTCATCGTCACGCAGGAGAATTGCGGGACGGTCAACGGCCTCCTGACCCACGCCATCTACTCCGGCGACGAGGAGGCCGCCTCGCTCTCGACCCGCATCTACGGCCGGGTTTCCTGCGAGAAGATCAAGGACCCCGTCAGCGGCGACATCATCGTCGACGTGGATGACCTCATCGACGAGGAGAAGGCGAAGCGCATCGAGGACATCGGCCACGAGCGCCTCAAGATCCGCTCGCCGCTGACCTGCGAATCGGAGCGCGGCTGCTGCCGCCTGTGCTACGGGCTCAACCTCGCCACCGGCGTGGTCACCAAGATCGGGGAAGCGGTGGGCATCATCGCGGCCCAGTCGATCGGGGAGCCCGGGACGCAGCTCACGATGCGGACCTTCCACTCCGGCGGGGTGGCCTTCGGGGCCACGAAGCAGCCGTTCATCGAGGCCCGCCACAAGGGGCACATCGTCTACCAGGACCTCCGGGTCGTGAAGGACGTGGACGGCAACCACGTGGTCCTCAACAAGAACGGCTCCATCTCGGTCCGCGACGACAAGGGGCTCGAGCTCGAGTCCCACAAGATCGTGATCGGCTCGGTGCTCTACGTGCCGAACGACGGGGAGGTCAAGAAGGGCGACCAGATCGCCACGTGGGATCCGCACAGTGTGCCCATCATCACCGAGAAGGGCGGCAACGTGGAGTTCCGGGACATGATCCCGGGGATCACCGTCCAGACCGAAACCGACAAGGAGACCGGCAAGAAGGGGATGACCGTCACGGAGCACAAGGAGGACCTTCACCCGCAGGTGGTGATCGTTGACCCGGGTTCCAAGGACGTCCTCGCCAGCTACTCGATCCCGGTGGGGGCGCACCTCTCCGTGAAGGAGAAGCAGAAGGTCACCGGCGGGGCCCTCCTCGCCCGGACCCCGCGGAAGGTTGCCAAGACGAAGGACATCACCGGCGGTCTGCCCCGGGTTGCGGAGCTCTTCGAGGCCCGCCGCCCGAAGGACGCCTGCGTCATCGCCAAGATCGACGGGGAAATCTCCTTCGGCGCCAACGTGCGCGGGAAGAAGAAGGTCATCGTGACCGAGCCCGAGAGCGGCGAGTCCGTCGACCACCTCGTCCCGATGGGACGGCACATGATCGTCACGGAAGGCGACATGGTGAAGCGCGGCGACCAGATCACGGAAGGCCCGGTGGCGCCCGAGGACCTCCTCGAGGCGTGCGGCGTGCAGGAACTCCAGGAGCACCTCGTCTATGAAGTGCAGGCCGTCTACCGCGCCCAGGGCGTGGAGATCAACGACAAGCACATCGAGATCATCATTCGGCAGATGTTGCGGAAGGTGAAGATCAGCGACCCGGGCGACTCCGATTTCCTCTGGGGCGACCAGGTGGAGCGGACCACCTTCAAGTCGGTGAACGCGGAGATCATCGAGCAGGGCGGGAAGCCGGCGGAAGCCGAGCCGGTCCTCCTTGGGATCACGAAGGCCTCCCTCGAGACCGAATCGTTCATCTCGGCAGCCTCCTTCCAGGACACCACGCGGGTGCTCACCGATGCCGCCACCCTCGGCAAGGTCGATTACCTCACGGGCTTCAAGGAGAACGTCATCATGGGCCACCTCATCCCGGCCGGCACCGGCTTCGATACCCACCGCGATGTGGATATCGAGTTCACCGTCGAGGAGCCGGAGCCCAAGCCGAGGGAAGAGCCCATCCCGCACGAGGCCGTGGAGACGGCCTGATCCGCGGCCCACGAATCATCCCCACCGCCGGACCGTGCATGCGGTCCGGCGGTTTTTTTTCCGGGGGCTGATGCCGGAGCGATCTTCGTCCTGCGCAGGCGCCGGGAATTGCGCTATGCTGCCGGCGTCATGCCGCCGCGCCGCCGCCCGCACGAAGCCCGCCCCAACCGCCATGCCGGGGAAGGGGGGCGCGGGCAGGTGCGGAACGAGGGGGATCTCGCGGGGCACCTCGCGGAGCGGGCCAACCCGCTGGTCCTGATCCTCGACGGGGTGCAGGACCCGCACAACCTCGGGGCGATCCTGCGGAGTGCTGACGGGGCCGGGGTGGATGCGGTGGTGGCGCCGAAGGACCGGGCCGCCGGGATCACCGAGACGGTGCGGCGCATCTCGGTGGGAGCCGCCGATCACGTGCCGTTCTTCCAGGTGACGAACCTGGCGCGGACCATGGACGAGATGAAGGAGGCCGGGATCTGGCTGGTGGGGACCTCGGATCATGCCACCCAGTCGATCTACGAGACCGACCTCGCGGGGCCGTTGGCGATCGTGATGGGGGCGGAGGAAACCGGCCTGCGGCGGCTGACCGAGGAGAAGTGCGATTTCCTCGTGGAGATTCCAATGGGGGGCACGGTGGAGTGCCTGAATGTGAGCGTGGCCACCGGCGTGTG
>JABDMC010000245.1 GCA_013001695.1 Akkermansiaceae bacterium | reverse complement strand
GGTGGTGGACGTCCACACGGTGTAGGTCAGACCGCTGAGGGACGGATCGCGGCGGGTGTAGATGAAGGTTCCGCCGGCAGGATCGAGCGGCGTGTTGATCGGCGACGAGGAGGCCCCGGCCTCGGGGTCCAATCCCCAGATGCGTTCCTCGTTGTTGGTCAGTCCGTCGCCGTCGAGGTCGGCATTCGGGTCGGTGAGGTCGGCACCCGGATAGAGCGCAGCCCATGCGGCGTAGTCGCCGCCGCCCGACATCACGGTCAGCGGGTCGGAGAGGGCGTAGACCGAAAGGCTGGCGGTGTTGTCGCTCTGGAAGCGGTTCCAGACGCGGCTGGTGTTGTTCGCGTTGGAGCTCCCCCAGTTCGCCCGCACTTCGTCGGTGGTGTCGCCCAGCGGATTGACGGGGGTTCCGTTCGTGTTCGACCCCGTCCAGACGTTCGCGCCGTGCACATTCCCACTGTCGCCGCCACCGAACTGATCGAGGAAGGGGGAGTAGTGGACGTTTTGCGTCGCGGCGCCCGTCCCCGCGGGAATCCGGATGACGGCATCGCCATCAAAGGGGTTGCTCCAGGTGTTCCAGATGTCGGCGTTGTTCCGGGCGATGCAGGTCGCGCCATCCATCGCAAAGACCGGGACCCCGGCGCCGCCGATGCCGGCGCCGCCCGATTGATCGTCGGTTCCCGACTGCACCCGGGGATCGCTCTTCGGGGAGGCGGCCTGCGTCATGGAGCTGTCGAGGTTCACGGTGACCAGCGCGACCCAGTTCCCCCCGAGGCCGGCGGCCGCGGCCTGGGACGTCGCAAAGGCGTTGTAGACGGCGGGGTCGTTGGACGTGGCGGTGACCCCGTCACGACTGACGAAGGCGAGGCGGTACTGGTCGCCGGCCTGCCAGGGGTTTCCGGTGTTGGGGTTGATGGCCCCGTTGGCGGTGAGGTCCAGGATGCCGAGCTCGCCCACGAGGGCCGGCGGGGCCTCGACGGTGATGATGGTGTCATCGGGGCTCGCGGCGCCGGCATCGAGGGGGTTGCCGGCCGGGTCCTCGAGGGTGGCCGAGGGCGCCACGCGCAGCCGCAGGCTGCCCGGCCCGGTGGCGGTGACCGCGACCTGGAAGACGGCGGGATCGCCCGTGGGGTTCACGCTGTCGACGGTGATCGGCGCCGAGGCGGCATTTCCGAAGTCGGCGGGGTTCACGGTGGCCGAGTTCATGCCCTCGCTGAAGGTCACGGTGTAGGTCACGCTGTCGCCGGCGAAGATCGGGCCGCCTCCGGCGTCATCGACAAAGGAGTTCACGGCCGGCGGCGTGGTGTCGGCATTGACCGTGATGATGGTGTTGTCGGGGCTGGCGGATCCGGGATCGAGGGAATTTCCGGAGGGGTCCTCGAGGGTGGCACCCGCCGCGACGCGGAGCTGGAGCGTGCCCGCCGCGTCCGGCGTCACCGCGACCTCGAAGACCGCGGGGTCAGCCGTGGCGCCGACGCTGTCGACGGTGATGGCCGTCGCGGAGGCGTTCGCGAAGTCGGCGGTCCCGACCGTGGCGGCATTCATCGGCTCGCTGAAGGTCACGGTGTAGGTCACCGTCTCGCCCACGAAGACCGGACCGCCGGCCTTGTCGTCCTCGAAGGAGGTCACGGTCGGGGCGGTGGTGTCCGTCCCCGCGACCACCGTGAGAGGATCCGAGAGGGCGTAGTACGACAAGGTGTCGCTGGTGTTGTTCGTGAAGCGATTCCAGACGCGGCCGACGCTGTTGGCATTGGCGTTGCCCCGGCTGATGGTGGTGTCGTCGGTGGTGTCGCCGAGGGCATTGACGTGGTTTCCATTCGAGCCCGCGCCCGTCGCGACGTCGATGCCATGAATGTTGTCCGGAGTCACCGTCTGGTTGCCGAACTGGTCGAGGAAGGGCGAGTAGTGGACGTTTTGGGAAGAGGCCGGCGGGGCCACCCGCACCGCGCTGTCGCCGTCGAAGGGGTTGCTCCAGCCGTTCCAGATGTCGGCGTTGTTCCGGGCGATGCAGGTCGTTCCATCCATCGCGTACACCGGGAACCCGGCACCCCCCACGCCGGAACCGCCGGTGAGGTCGGCGGTTCCGGTGTTGTCCTTGACGTTCATCCTGGCGGAGAGGGCCTGCGTCGTGCCGCCATCGAGGTTCACGGAAACCATGGCCTTCCAGGAGGCGCCGGTGAGGCCTGCGGCGGCCGCTTCGGCGGTGACGTAGGCGTTGTAGTCGGCGGGGTCGTTGGACCTCGCGTCCCGCGTGCCGGTCGAGCCCACGGTGTGGAAGGCGAGGCGGTACTGGTCGCCGGCTTGCCAGGCGACGCCGGTGTTGGGGTTGATCCCCCCGTTGGCGGTCAAATCCATGATGCCGAGCTGCCCGCTCAGATCGAGGTTGATCTGGACGGTGGCCGGCGTGGAATTGCCGTTGGTGGGGGCCACGCTGTAGGTCACCTGCCCCGAGGTGGGCGGGGAGGAGTCGGTGAAGGTCGTGGCGGTGCCGGAGAGCGGGGACCCGAGGAGGGTGCCGTCGCGCCGGACCTCGATCGCGTCGTAGGCCATGTTGTTGGTCCACGTCAGGACGAAGCTGCCCGGGCTGGGGGTCAGTTCCAGGCCGGTGATGGCGCCGTTGAGCGTGGTGGTCAGCGGATCGCAGGGGTCACCGGGCATGGTGAAGATCAGCTCGTAGTTGAGAACGCCCGGCTCGGCGGTGGTGTCGAGAAAGCTCGGCGGGTCGGCCGGGGCGGCGGCGGCGATCTCGGTCCCGTTGCGCAGGATCCGGACGCTCGTCGGGGTGTCGGTCCCGTTCTGCCAGCTGACGGTCACCCCGCCGGGATCGCCCGAGGCGCGCGGGCGGAACGGGCAGCGGCCGGGGACCATGAGCGACATGGCATCACCCATCGCGAGGCCGAGGTTGACGTAGGTCTTGGCGTTGCGGTTCCAGTGAAACCCCTGATCGGCGGGGGACTGACCCACCGGTAGCCAGAATTCCAGCCCCTCATAGGTGGTCCGGGCGTCGACGACGGCGACGTTGCCATCGAATTCCGGGTAAGCGGTGGTGTTGGCCATCTCCAACTGCGCGAGTTCCACCACGGTGTAGCTCGTGCCTCCGCCCATCCCGGTGGTGGCGATGACGAAGGGGAGACCGGGCGCCCCGAGGTCGGTCCGGATGTCGCGGATGAAGTTCGCCATGTTGGCCTCGTATTCGGCGCTGCGGGTGGTGTCGATGCGGTCGTTCCACCCCTGGTGCCAGCCGAAGCCCGCGATCTCGAAGCCGCCGCCGTTGTAGTCGGGGAAGTAGGTCCCGAGATTGGTGGTGGCCTCGTTCACGAGGCGCAGGATCTCGTTGTAGTAGAAGCCGGTCGTCCCTCCGGAACTCGGCGGGCGGAAGTCGACCGCGAGGCTCTTCCCTCCCCAGGCGGCTTTCACGATGAGGATCTGCTTCTCGTTGAGGTCCCCCATGAGATGCCCGAATCCCAGCTCGGGGCCGATGAGGGTGGTCTGCGCACCGTAACCCGCCGTGAGTCCGCCCTGGGAGGGATCCTGGTCCCTGATCCAGACGTCGTCGCGGACCACCCAGGACCCGCCGCCGTCGACGAGGAACTGGTAGTCGCCGTCGGGGTCGTTCGCCACGGTGTACTCGAGGGTCCCCGGGGTGGTGAGCGGGGAGATTTCCCCGGTGCCCAGCATGTTTGATTGCCCGGCGAGGATGAAGATCTGCACGGGGCTGTCGCCGGCCTGCTGGGCCCGGACGCCCGGGGCGCCTGCCAGGAACGCGAGGAGGGTCATGACGAGGACCGACGGAAGGCGATGGAGTGGAATCGAGGTGGTGATCATTGGGAATAGACTGGGTTGGAGAGGGGAAGCTGGTCAGGGCGTGTGCCGGGGGGGAAACCTATACCGCGAAATGCCGGGTTCTCATCTCGCATGTTCATGGCCGGGAACCCCGGGAGGGCCCTGAAAAAAGAGACGGCGGCCTCCTTTCGAAAGCCGCCATCTCTGTTGGAATTGCCTGCGGGTCAAGACGTCAGGGTGTGGACTGGAGGACCGAGACGTCGTCGATATACCACCCGAGATAGTCGTCGGTCGTGCCGCCAAAGCCGGTGAAGGACCACTCGATGCGGACCGGCTGGCCGAGGGCGGCGGGCGGGATTTCGATCGGGACGCCGCCGTTGGCGGTGGCCCAATCGGCATCGCCGGTGGCGCCGTCGGTTGCGGTGTAGATCGCCGCTGCGATCACGGTGTCGGTGACGTCATCGATGATGTTCACCACCGCGGTGTCACCGGAGTCGAGATCGAGGGCCTCCGCGAAGCAGAGCTTCGCCGCCGCGATCCCGGTGAGATCGATCACCGGCGAACGCAGCAGGGTCATGGTGGAGTCCTCGTAGTAGCCCGCATCGGCGGTGGTGCCCGAAACGTCGCCGAGGTTGGTCGCCCAGCAATTGGCCGAGCCGCCATTGCCTTCCGAAACCGCTCCGCCCAGGCCGTTTGAGTCCGGGGCGCCATGTTCCCAGTCGGTCCCCACGGTGGTGGACACCGTGAAGCCGCCGTTGTCGGCCTCGAAGTCGGCCTCGAAGATCGGCGGGATCACCTCCTCGGTCAGGGTGAAGAAGCGCACCGGGCCGACCTTCTGGACGCCGGTCAGGGTGGTGCTCGTTCCCGAGGCGGGGATGTCCTCGTAGGTCATCGTTCCGTCGTTGTAGGGCGCCCAAAGCGACGGGTCGTTCTCGGCCTCGGGGTCGGTGCTGCTGAGCAGGTCGTACTGCATGCCCGGCAGGCTGTTCCATTCGAACTCGAGAGTTCCGCCGCTCTCGGAAATGTTGAGGACGAGCGGATCCGGAAGCGCGGAGCTGACGGTCAGCACATCGGAGATGGCGTAGACGCTCAGCTGGGAGGTGACGCCGCTCTGGAAGCGGTTCCACACGCGGCCGGTGTTGTTCGCATTGGAGCTGCCCCAGCTGGCCCGCACTTGAGAGTCGGGGTCAACGGAGTTGCCCAGGGGATTGACGGCGCTTCCGAAGCCCCCGGTCCAGACGTTCGCGCCATGGACGTTGCCGGTATCGCCGCCACCAAACTGGTCGAGGAACGGCGAGTAGTGCACGTTCTGCGTCGCGGCACCCGTCCCCGCGGGAATCCGGACGACGGCGTCGCCATCGAACGGGTTGCTCCAGCTGTTGTAGATGTCGGCGTTGTTCCGGGCGATGCAGGTGGCTCCGTCCATCGCGTAGACCGGCACGCCGGCGCCGCCGACGCCGGCCCCGCCGGTCTGATCGTCGGTGCCCGAGCGCACCACGGGACTGCTGACCGGGGAGCTTCCCTGGGGCAGGGACTCGTCGGTGTTGACCCACACCATCGCGGTCCAACTGCCCCCGAGGCCTGCGGCGGCCGCCTGGGCGGTGGCGAAGGCGTCGTAGAAGGCGGGGTCGCTGGATGTCGCGTCGATCGTTCCATCCGTATGGAAGGCGAGGCGGTACTGGTCGCCGGGTGCCCATTCGGCGCCGGTGTTCGGGTTGATGCCCCCGTTGGCGGTGAAGTCCAGGACACCGAGTTCACCCACGAGGTCGGGCCCTGCGACGACGTTGATGATCGTGTCGTCGGGAAGCGGGGAGCTGGTGTCGAGGGGGTTCCCCTCGAGGTCCGTGAGGACGGCATCCATCGCGATCTGCAATTGGAGCGTGCCGACCTCGGTCGCCGTGGCGACCACCTCGAAGACGGCGGGGTCGCCGGTGGGGGTCACGCTGCCGATGGTGGCCGCGGTTGCGGAGGCGTTCTCGAAGTCGGAAGCCCCGATGGTGGCGTCGTCCATGGCTTCACTGAAGCTCACCAGGTAGGTGACGGCCTGGCCCTCGAAGACCGGTCCGCCGCTCACGTTGTCCACGATGGAACTGAGGGTCGGCGGGGTGGAGTCGGCGCTGACGGTGATGATGGTGTCGTCCGGGATCGGGTTGGTGGTGTCGACGGGATTGCCGGTGAGGTCCTCGAGGACGGCTCCCTGCGCGACCTGCAGCTGGATGGTGCCCGGCTCGGTCGGCGTAACCACGACCACGAAGATGGCCGGATCGCCGGTGGCGCTCACGCTGTCGATGGTGATTCCGGTCGCGGAGGAATTGTCGAAGTCACCCACATCGATCGTGCCGGCATTCATGGCCTCGCTGAAGGTCACATCGTAGGTCACCGAATCGATGACCTCGATGGGGCCACCGCTGACGTCGTCCTCGAAGGAGATGACGGTGGGCACGAGATCGGCATCGACCGTGATGACGGTGTCATCGGCGATGGCGGTGGTGGTATCGAGGGGATTGCCCGGAAGGTCGGTGAGGACCGCGCCCGCCTTGACCCGCAACTGGAGGGTGCCGGCCTCGGTGGGGGTGACCACCACCTCGAAGATGGAGGGGTCGCCGGTGGCGCTGACGCTGTCGATGGTCACCGCGGTGGCGGAGGAATTATCGAAGTCGCCCACATCGACCGTGCCGGCATCCATGGGCTCGCTGAAGAAGAGGGTGTAGGTTACCGGCTGGTCCTCGAGGACGGGGCCCCCGAACTGGTCATCGACGATGTCGGCCGGGGCGAGGGTCGGCGCGACGTTGTCGGCATCGACGGTGATGATGGTGTCATCGGCGATGGCGGCGGCGGTATCGAGGGCGTTGCCCGCGACGTCGGTCAGGACGGACCCGGCAGGGATCTGCAACTGGATGGTGCCCGCCCCGGTGGGGGTGACGGCCACCTCGAAGACGGCGGTATCGCCGGTGGCGCTGACGCTGTCGATGGTGACCGGCGCCGTTCCGGCGGTGTTGTCGAAATCCCCGACGTCCACGGTGGTGGCGTCCATGGGTTCGCTGAAGGTCACCGTGTAGGTCACGGTCTCGAATTGGAGGACCGGCCCGCCGGCCTTGTCGTCGACGAAGTCACTGCTCGCGAGAGTCGGGGGGGTGGTGTCGCTGGCGTCCACAATCGTCAGCACCGGGGAGATGGCGTAGACGCTCAGCTGGGAGGTGGTGCCGCTCTGGAAGCGGTTCCAGACGCGGCCGGCGTTGTTCGCGTTGGAGCTGCCCCAGCTGCCCCGCACTTGGGCGTTGGGGTCGACGGAGTTGCCCAGCGGGTTGACCGCGCTTCCGAAACCTCCTGTCCAGACGCTCGCGCCATGAACATCACCGGAATCGCCGCCGGCAAATTGATCGAGGAAGGGCGAGTAGTGCACGTTCTGCCCCGAGCCTGTCATGCTACCGGGGATTCGCACGACGGCATCGCCATCGAACGGGTTGCTCCAATTGTTGTAGATGTCGGCGTTGTTCCGGGCGATGCAGGTCGTGCCGTCAATCGCGTAGACCGGGACGCCTGCGCCGCCCTGGCCGGCGCCGCCGGTCTGATCGGTGGTGCCCGATCGGACGAGGGGACTGCTCACCGGGCTTTCACCCGCACCAGGATTGTTCGGGTCGATGGCCTGGGGCAGGGTGTCATCCGTGTTCACCCACACCATCGCGGTCCAGCCAGTGGAGCTCGCGAGGGCGGTGTTCTGCTGGGCCTGGGCGGTGGCGAAGGCGTCGTAGACGGCAGGGTCACTGGATGTCCCGTCGATCGTTCCATCGGTATGGAAGGCGAGGCGGTACTGGTCGCCGGCTGCCCAGGCGGCGCCGGTGTTGGGATTGATTCCGCCGTTGGCATTCAGGTCGAGAATGCCGAACTGGCTGGAGAGTTGCGCGGCGGCCGGGGAAAAGCTGCCAAAGGCGAGCGCGGCGAAGCAGGCTGCCCTGCTGATTGCACCTAGGAGTTTTGTTTTCATAACGAGTTGGGAGATGTCGGGACGGGGGAAATCCCATGGGTTGGAAAAGAACGGCGGCTTGGATCCCCCAAGCCGCCGTTGTGGCAGTAGATGAAGTTGATTGAAGGGGGTATAAGGCTACTTCCGGCGGCGACGCAGCAGGAAGAGGCCGCCAATCGCACCGAGCAGGCCGGTGGACGGCTCGGGAATGACAGTCAGCGGCGCGGAGATGGCGTAAACCGACAAGCTGGAAGTGTTGTCGCTCTGGAAGCGGTTCCATACGCGGCCGGCGTTGTTTGCATTGGAGCTGCCCCAGCTGGCGCGGACTTCGTCCGCGGTGTCGCCCAGGGGATTGACGGAGCTTCCGAAGCCTCCGGTCCAGACGGACGCGCCATGAATATTTGCGGAATCGCCACCACCAAATTGATTGAGGAAGGGCGAGTAGTGCACGTTTTGCGAGGCGGTCACCGGGTTGCCGTCGGAGTCGTTGTTGGTAGACCCTGCGGCAAGGCGAATGACGGCATCGCCATCGAACGGGTTGCTCCAATTGTTGTAGATGTCGGCGTTGTTCCGGGCGATCGCGGTCGATCCATCCAGCGCGAAGACCGGAAGACCAGCACCGCCGATGATAGCGCCGCCGGTTTGGTCGCCGGTGCCCGAGCGATCAACGGGGCTGCTGATCGGGCCGACGCCCTGGTTCTGGGTGATATCCGTGTTGACGTGCACCATCGCCGTCCAACCAGTGGAACTCGAGAGGGCCGCGTTCTGCTGCGCCTGGGCGGTTGCGAAGGCGTCGTAGACGGCGGGGTCATTGGACGTGGCGTCAATTCTGTCCGCAGTATAGAAGGCGAGGCGGTATTGGTCACCGGCTTGCCAGGCGGAGCCGGTGTTGGGGTTGATTCCCCCGTTGGCATTCAGGTCCAGGATGCCGTATTGGCTGGAGAGCGCGCCGTGCGCTGAGGTTACGCTCAAGGCGAGAGCAGCGAGCGGCAGGATCGCGATTCTTGTTTTCATGGTTCAGATGACGAGTGTGTCTTTTCTATTGGTGGTGGGTAGTGTGAGACCACGAGCCTGGTGCTCCCGGAGGAATGAAGCAGATGGAACGGTCGTGCTCTATCCCTGAATCTCAACCCGCTAGCGTCATGAGGGGAACACATTTCGGCATCGACGCCTCCCCGGAAGCGGGTATCTTAATTGTATGCCAGCATTGACAATTCTCTCTCCCTCCGAGCAGGTTGCGGAGTATCTGCGCGGGGAGTTGCTGCGGGGGCGCTGGACAGGGACGCTGCCCGGGGCGCCGAAATTGTCCGCGGAGCTCGGGGTCGATCACAAGACGGTGGCGAGCGCGCTGGAGCGGCTCGAGAAGGTGGGCCTGCTCGTCGGCCAGGGGCCGGGCCGGCCGCGCCGCATCGTGCCGCCGAAGGACCTCGCCCCGCCGGCCCTGCGGGTCGCGATCCTCACCTACGAACCGCTTTCCGAGGCGGGCGACAGGGTGTTCATGATCCGGCAGCGCTTGAGCGACCAGGGGCACACCACCTTCTTTGCCGGGAAGTCCCAGATGGAGCTCGGGTTCGAGATCGGCAAGCTGGCCCGGCTGGTGAAGGAGACTCCCGCCGATGCCTGGATTGTCTTCGCGGGATCGAGAGGTGTGCTGGAGTGGTTTGCGGCGCGGGAAGCTCCGGTCTTCGCGCTTTTTGGCCGGCGCCGCGGCCTGCCGATCGCGGGCGCCGGACCGGACCACGTCGGTGCGGGCCGCGCCGCGGTTCGACGCCTCATCGAGCTGGGGCATCGGCGCATCGTGGTGCTTGTCCGCGAGAGCCAGCGGGCGGGAGGGCCCGGGGCGGCGGAGCGGGCCATGTTCCAGGTGATGGAGGAACACGGCCTGTATACCGGCCCGTACAACCTGCCGGTCTGGAAGGATAACCCGGGGGATTTTCGCCGGATGCTGGATGAACTGTTCCGGGTCACCCCGCCGACGGCCCTGATCATCGACGAGCCCTTCATCTTTCACGCCGCCAAGGACCACCTGGCCCGGCGCGGGTTCTTCGCCCCCGACAGTCTCTCCCTGATTTCGGTGGAGGATGACCCGATCTTCGCGTGGAGCCATCCCTCCGTGGCCCACATTTCCTGGAGTATCGACCTTGTGGAACGCCGCATGATGCGCTGGGCCAGCAACGTGGCGCACGGCAAGCACGACCGGCGGCAGACCGTTACCGATGCGGAGTTCGTCGAGGGCGGGACGGTGGGACGCGCGCCGTAGGCGGGAGCCGGGGGTCAGGGGTCAGGGGGCTTGAAGGTTGCGGTCCGGAAGGGCGCGTGGTGAAGCAGCCTTGAGCGCGATTTGTGAATGCCGAATGTCGAACAAGGAGCGCCCAATGCAGAAGTTCGCCGGACAGATCATGGAGCGGTCCGGCTCCTTCCCTGTTCGAAATTTCTTGTTCGATACTGGATATTCCGCGCCCAAGGTTTGAGAATGCATACTGGGAGGAATGGCGGCCGCTGGTCCGGCTTTTCCTTCCGCGAATCGACGATGACCGGCCTGATCCACGCGCCGTTCCCGGGCGATTCCCGTTTCGGGCGGTCTCAAAGGACCTGCAGGGCTCGCTCGGCGCGGTACGACTCGGGGTAGTAGGTGAGGCGTTTGGGGAGGATGCGGAAGGCGAGGGGGGCGAGACGCCGGAGGACGGCCATGCGGAAGCGGGTCCCGGCGGTGGACTGGAGCCCGAGGCGTTCGCGGAGGTGCGGGGGAACCGTTTCGATGGGGAGGAAGTCGACCGCCCGGCCAAGGAGGCGTTCGCGGAGGCGGCCGGACGGGTGCACGACCGAGGCCGCGACCTCGGCGCACAGCGGGTGGCTGCCGAGGATGTCGTCGTGGAGCATGCCGTCGAAGTAGCCGGCGAACTCCTCGTAGTCGCGCGGGCCGGCGTCGCATGGCAACCCGAAGTAGGCCCCGAAATGGCGGAACTCGCGGTAGAACTGCGCGCGGCGGGCGGTGGGGAGCGGCCCCCAGACGAGTTCGTAGCCCTTGATGGAGGCATCGATGAGGGTGGCGAGCACCCAGAGCATGAGGTCGGGTTCGAAGGCCGAGTAGCGGGGGGCGCCGGGCATGCCGGGGGCGGATTCTCCCCGGACGCGGTCGTGGATGGCCGCCATGCGGGTCCTCATTTCCTCGGCGTCCCGGCGGGTTCCGAAGGCGATGCGGTTCACGGTGGTGAGGGTGCGCCGGAGGCGCCCGAGGGCGTCGTTGCGGAAGTCGCTGTGATTCGCGACGCCCTGTGCGATCCTCGGGTGGGCGACCTGCAGCAAGACGGCGGCCGGGCCGAAGAGGAGGCCGTTGGCGTGGCGGTTGATCCGCCAGATCTCGGAGTCCGGGGAGAAGACGTAGTCCCCGGCACCGGCGTCTGGCTTCCGCGTCGTCATGTGGTGGGAGGGTCCACCAATCCCAGTCGCTGCGAAAGCCTTTCTCCGGCCGCCGGGCCCGGGAGGTGATCAGGACCCCTCCGGACCAGGGGCCGGCTGAGGGCCGGTTTCGGGGGCGGCTTGCTCGGCGGCGGTCTTTCCGGCGAGCCAGCGGACGCGATACACGCGGAAGCGCAAGCGTTCGTAGAAATAGAGGCCGAGGCAGCAAACGACGGCGGTGGTGGTGAGAAAGGCGAGACTCGTGGCGGTCGTTTCGACGGGGGTGTTGGTGGCGAAGGCGATCGTCCAGTAACCGCTCAGGCAGAAGCTGGCGTGGACGAATCCATCGACCACCCGCCAGCGAAGCAGGAGGCACGACCCGAGCATGATGATGTTGAGTCCCGCGTAGTACGGGGAGACGCCGCCGGCGGTCAAGAGAACCATGTAGAGCACGAGCACGGCCGGGGAGGCCGCGATCGCGTGCCCGATGCCCCGGATGCCGAACGGCCCGACGGGCAGGAAGGAGACGCCCAGGAGTATGGCGAGGACACCGGCGCAGACCGCGCGCCACCGGAGGAACTCCGCCGCCTTCGCCGGGTAGGCGATGAGATCCATGGCGGCGCCGGCCAGGACGAAGACCATGAAGATCACGGCGGCCCGGCGGGTCCAGGCCACGCGGGTGCGTTGTTCCTCCTCGTTGTAGTCCCCGAGCAGCACCTGCCAGTTCTGCTCGAGGACGCGTGCCGGACTTGGGTTGTCCATGGTGTCGGGACACGCAGGCTAGCGGAATGAGGGCCGGGGAGGGAAGGGGAAACGGAGGACGGTGGATGAGGGCGGTGGATGCAGCCGGCGCCACCCGGGGGGGGAGTCGGTCCTTGTGTTCGCACCCGCCGGTGCGATTGTGGGAGGATGATGATTCGTTCGCTGTGCATCGCATCGACCGTGGGACTGGCCCTGCTGCTGGGGTCCTGCCTCTGGAAGGAGCCGGTCTTCACGGAAGACTTTTCCAAGGTGGACGAGGGCCTGGAGGGCGTGTGGTTCTCGAAGGACGGGGACGACGATCCGCGGGATGGTTCCTTCGCGATCTGCATGCGGATCGACGAGGATCGCTACCTGTTGCACCATCCGGCCCGGGAGGACGACGGCATCTACTACGAAGCGCGGCCCTTGAAGCGGCAGGGACGGACGCTCCTGCAGTTGCGGATCCTCGGCACCTTCGAGGATGGCGGGGTGAAACCGGAAACGGCGCGCTTCGTCCTGTTGTGGGTGCAGCCGCAGGCGGATGGCAGCATGGTGGTGCGGCTCCCCGACGGAGAGGATGACCTCGAAAAGATGACCCCCGCGGAGTTCCGGAAGAGGCTCGAGGATCCGGCCCATGACTGGGAGAAATTCTTCGGGGAGGGGACTGCCTACCGGCGGATCTCGCCCCGCCCGGAGTAGCGCGGCATTCGGCGGGCGGTGGTCCCTCCAGGGGACCTTGCAATGAGGCCGGTTCCGTGGTTGTAGTGGGACGAGATGAAAAGAACGGGAGTGGTTGGAGGAGCGGTCCTGCTGGGGGCCGTGGTGCTCGCGGCGGGCGCGGCGCGCGCCGACGAGGGGGCCGGGGCGGCGGAGCTCGAGGGGTCGACGCGCGAGATCATCTGGGGCGAGCACTGGGCGGGGCCGAAGGTCCGCGGCGCGAAGAGCCTCGAGGGCAAGGTGGTCCTGCTGAAGATCTGGGGGGGATGAGTGGGCTGCCGCGGGATCACCCCGGGAATGGTCGGTCTGGCCAGGAAGCACAAGGACGATTCGCTGCACGTCATCGCGTCCCATTGCCAGATGGGCAAGAAAGAGCCCACCCTGGCGTACCTGAAATCCGAGGGGTGGGACGAGGAGATGGCGAATGTGACGGTCATGTCGCAGACGCGCTATCCGGATGAGGTGAAGGTCACCCACGTGCCCTACTACCTGATATTCGATCACACCGGCAAGTTGCGGTATCATCACATGGCGGGTCCGTGGCACGGGGGGAACGGCGACAAGTACCGGGAACTGGTGGCGGAGCTGCTCGCGGAGGTCCCGCGGGAGGAGAAGCGGGATGCGGACGGACCGCTCACCGGGATGCGGGGGTGGACGAACGCGGAGGGGAAGGAGATCGAAGCGGCCCTGCTCGGGGTCAAGGACGGGACCGCGCAGTTCCGGATGCGGAACGGAAAGGTGTACGAATACAAACTCGAGCGGCTCTCCGCCGCGTCGCGCGAGGAGATCGAAGGACTGCGGGACGCCACGGAGTGAGACCCGGCAGCCCCGGGAGCATTTGGGTTGGCGGATGGCATCCGCCGCCGCATACTCACCGCATGCCGGTCGGGACGGGAGACTTCGAGGTGCAGACCCGCGGGAAGGGGACCTACGAGATCACGGACGAGGTCGCGGGGGTGGTCGGGGCGTCGGGGGTGACGAATGGGACCGTGACGGTGTTCGTGCGGCACACGAGCGCGAGCCTCGTGATCATGGAGAATGCGGATCCCAGCGCACGGCGGGACTTGGAAGAGTATTTCGAGCGGCTGGTTCCGGAGGACACGCCCTACTTCATCCACACCATGGAAGGCCCGGACGACATGCCGTCGCACATCCGGATGGCGCTGACGCGGACCAGCGAGGTGATTCCGGTGGTGAAGGGGCGCATGGTCCTCGGGACCTGGCAGGGGATCTTCCTCTTCGAACACCGGCGGGCCCCGCACACGCGGCGGATCGTGGTGAGCGTCACGGGGGAGTGAGGGCGGTGGGGGAGTGTTGGAGTTTTGGGGTGGGGGGCGTGGCCTGCGCAGCCTCGGCGAAGACGGCAGGCGTGCGCGCCTTCGTGAATGGCCGTCTGAGACCAGAACACCGGCTGAAGCCGCCGCTCGACCCTTCCGCAGGGGGGGCTCGGGCCGATCGTGGATCGGTGCCCCCTGGTTCCCGGAAGGAGCGCCGGCGGCCTAGGATGGCGGGGCCGGGGCGGATGGAACAGGGGCGCGTTCGCGGAAGATCGTGTAGCCAACCGGGGTGCGGGGATCGTGGCCGTCGGACCGGTAGAGCACGAGGCAGGTGCGCTCGTCGCTTTGCTGTTCGAGGGAAATCGAGAGCCGGGGCTCGGGGGAGCCGTCCTTGCGGAAGGTGGCCAGCTGCAAGCCGGCCGGGCCCCGGGCTGGCAAGGCCTTCCGGAGCGGCCGGTTGGGTCGCAGGACGATTTTCTCGCCGCGGTAGATGAGGGCCACCGGCCCCGGCGCGATGTTGAGGATGGTGAGCGAGCCGGCGGGGGCATCGGAGGGGAGCACGAGCGCGCGGGCCGACTTCCAGGATGATGCCGAGGGGTCGCGCCAGAGGACGACGAGGAAGTCGCCGGCCTCCGGTTTCCTGACGCGCAACCACTGCGGCCCGGGCCCGCTGGTGGACTTCTCGCGGAGCGAAACCGAGCCGGGACCGGCGGGAACGGCGACCGGTTCGGAGGGTCGCCCGAGGG
This sequence comes from Akkermansiaceae bacterium, assembly GCA_013001695.1. Classification (GTDB taxonomy): domain Bacteria; phylum Verrucomicrobiota; class Verrucomicrobiia; order Verrucomicrobiales; family Akkermansiaceae; genus Roseibacillus_B. The sequence goes on along the minus strand of JABDMC010000245.1, from coordinate 3,110 downwards.
TCAGGCGGACGAGGGCGGGTTTTTCCGCAGCCGCGACGACCTCCACCTGCCGGGGAGGAATGCTCCAGGGTGGCGCCGGCAGTTCGTAGCGGACGCCGCCCCGGATCTCCTGGCGAAAGGGGGGATGATCGCCGACCGGAAGGATGCGCATCTCCCGCGGCGGGGTGGGCGCCGGGGCTTCCTCCTGGGCAATCAATGGTGCCGCGAGGAGCAATCCCAAGGCGAAAATCCGGCGTCTTCCCATGGCGGTCGTCATCAGATTTCCCCGGGTTGCAGCCAGCGGAAGGAGGTCACCACGAAGCGGCGGCCGAAGTCGGTGTCGTCACCGGGGTGGCGGGGGTTGAGGCCGGTTTCGTCGGGAGCGAGCGGCACGGGGGTGCGCTGCACGATGGCCTCGCACCAGGCCCTGGCGGTGAGCCGGCCGGCGCTGTTGGTGGCATCGCCGTAGGCGCGGACCACGAAGGTATCGGAGCGGGCCGTGAGGACGGGAGCGAGAACCTGCAGGAGATCGCCCTGGGTGATGAACCCGGGAGTCCCCCACGCCATGGATTTCGGCTTGAGGGTCTGCTCGAGGCGGGTGGCATCCCTGATGTGATCGGGGTGCCGGTAGTCGGGCAGGGGATCCTCGTTGTCGAGCGGGTAGGCCTGCCCGAAGCGGGCGTTCAACCCGGCGCGGTCGATGGCGGCCTGCAGGGCTCCGCGCCTCCCGTGCTCCCCGTTCGTGAGGCGGCGATTGACGAAGTCCGCGAGGGAGAGGAAGGGGCCCCGCGCCTTGACCTCCCCGACGATGGCATCCGCGAGGACTGCGATTTCGCGGTCGTGCAACTCGCGGTAGCCGGCCCAGGCGCGGTCATCTCCGGCGGAGTCTTCCGCGGTCCATGCCCCCGCGACGGGGTCCAGGAAACGCGGGAAGGGGGTGCGGGCATCGATGTTCCCCGGCGCGGACGCGGCGGGGTGATGCGACCCGCGGGTCGCGGCGAGAACCGCTTTCCACGCCTCCGCACTGGTGGAGTTCACATTGAAGGCGCCCTTGACCGTGAGGTGGTAGGCGGCCCGGTGGAAATCGGCGAGACGCTCCGGGGTGGCGGTGTCGGCGGTGGACCGCGCCAATCGCACCCGGCCGGAGGGCAGCGCAAAGCGGGCCGGCCCGGCGAGGAGCTGTTCCTTGTCGGCCATGGATCCGCTGGAGACATGATACCGGTCCCAGAGGGCGTGGTTCAGTTCGAAGGAGAGGTCGTAGACGAGATGGTTGCGGTTCGGAAGGCCATGGAGCAAGGCCCTGCCGGCCGCGGCCCAATCATCCCTGCCGCTCGACCGTTCGGAATCGGCCGACCAGCCGATGGCGGACTGGTGGAAACCGCGGAGGGACTCCTCCGCCTCGCTGCCACCCGGCGGGACGGTCCCGTCCATGCCATCCCGGCCGAGGCGCGGATCCACCAGGGAATTGCCGAAGGCAAACGACGGATGCCAGACGAGGTCGGACAGCTTGGCATGCTGCAATTGGCCGAGCGACACGACCCCGGTCGCGGAGCGGGGGAGCTCGAAAAGAATGTTTCGGTGCCGCCCTTCCTGCGGCGGGCCGAAGGGATTCCCATGGTAGCGCCCCTCGCGATAGACCGGCTCCTGGCGTTCCCAACCGACATACTGGTCGTAGAGGTCGCGGGTGTAGATCCCGAAGAACCACGGCCCGCCGCCGGACTTGTCGTTGGCGAGCGTCCCGCCGAGGTTTTCCCAGGGAGAACGCAGGGCGTAGGCCGCCCGGGGATTCCAGTTCGCGAAGGGGGCCTCCTCGAGGTAGCGCGGTGAAGCGGCGAGCGGCCCGGAATTGAGACGGTTCGACTGGTGCTCGTTAAACCAGCGGAGCCGAATGCCCTGGCGGGTGCGCACGTCCGGCGCCACCTGGCTCCGCGGCCGATAGCGATCGAGCAACTCGACGGTCATGCGGCTCTGGTCGTCCCATGCGATGCGTGGCTCCCGACCGGCGCCGTATTGCAGGGAGGCCGAGAGATAGGCGAGCTGGGGGAGATAGTCGAAGGACTCGTAGGTGACGTCCTCGTTCCCCGTGAGGGCCTTCATCACGACGCGGGTATCGTCGGCCTGGTTCGCGATGCCCTCGCGTTCGCGGGACCATGCCGGGGTGGGGGCATACCAGTATTGGACCGGCCGGTAGGAGATCCCGCCGCCGATGTCGGAGCCGGAAACGTAGAAGTTGCGTGCCGGGTCGGGCTTCACCTCGCAGCTCAGCATGTTGGCCGCAAGGTTGTAGGCGCCCGGGCGATAGGCGCTCAGCCCGTCGTACTCCGCGGCCCGCGCCGGGGAGAACACGAGGCATTCGCCCGGCCCGAAGACGGTCCGCGGAATGGCAAAGTAGTACGAACCCATGTAGGGATCCTTGTATCCGGCGGACGCCATGATCCCCCCCGGCCCGTGGAAGGTCGTGCTGCGGCCCCCTTCGAAGGAGAGCCACTGGCTCGTGGAGTTGCGGACGACCTCTCCCTTGGAATTGTAGTGCTCGTTGGCGGTCCAGAACTCCTGGCGTCCGTTTCCCTGGATCATGACGATGGCGGGCTGGAAGGTCAGCTCGACATTGTAGGGGTTCCAGAGGACCACGCGCGGGTAGAGGTGGTGGCGGAGCTGGTAGGTCGGGCGGTCCGCGCTGCCGATCGGGAAGGCGGTGATCTTGAGAAAGTGGCTGGCCTCGACCAGGATGGGCTGGAGGCTGGTCCGGGTGGCGCCCGCAAGGCGCGTCGGGGAGTCGTTCGCGAGGGCGAAGTCGCCGCCGGAGCGGCCCGAGGGATCGACCTCCGGCACGACCGAGGCGGCCCCCCGGCCCGTCAGCGCAATGCCCTGGTTGGCCCAATCGCGCAGCAACCCGAACGCGGGGCCGGCGAAACCGGGGCGCCGGTCGCCTGCGGGCACGCTGATGATCGGGGTCTCGTCGCGGATGCCGGGGAGGGGCCCGAGGGGCGGCACGGTGCCGGCGCTCTCGAAATAGGAGGTGAGATCCGCCTTGAGTCCGCCGTCCCGCACGTCGGCGAGGACCCCCTCGGAGTGCACCGTGAAGTCGTGGAAGTGATCCGCCGACCATTCGCGGCCGCGATCGTGAATCG
>JABDMC010000211.1 GCA_013001695.1 Akkermansiaceae bacterium | reverse complement strand
CGGAAGCGGGCCTTGATCTCCGCGGCGGTTCCTTCCGCGAGGACCAGGCCTTCGTGGAGGAAGATGATGCGGTCGCAGACCTCCTCGATGTCGCGCATGTTGTGGCTGGTGTAGAGGATCGCCCGGGGACGTTCCTCCTGGAGGCGGCGCACGAGGGAGCGGACCTTGTCGGCGATGTCGGGGTCGAGCGAGGCGGTGGGCTCGTCTAACAGGAGGAGCTCGGGGTCGTTGAGGAGGGCCTTGGCGAGGTTGACCCGCGTGGACTCCCCGGAGGAGAGCCGGCCCGTGACCGAATCCCGCAGGTGGGTGATCTCGAGCTTGGCGAGGAGTTCCTCGATCTTCTCCATCGGGGAAGGGAGCCCGTAGATGCCGGCGAAGACGCGGAGGTTCTGCCAGACCTTGAGGTTGGACGGCAGTTGCGCGTAGGTCGTGCAGAAGTTCGTGCGTTTCAGGATCTCGACCCGGTGGGTGGCGAGGTCCTTGCCAAAGACCGTGATGGAGCCGCCATTGGGGGTCGTGAGACCCAGGACCATGTTCATGATGGTCGTCTTCCCGGCGCCGTTGACCCCGAGCAAGCCCACCGTCTCGCCCGACTCCACCCGCAGCGAGACGTCCTTGACCGCCACGGTGTCGCCGAAGCTCTTTGAGATGCTGTCGATTTCGAGCACTATTCCGGGTCCTTCCGATTCGTGTTGCGCATGGTCTCCGCGGCGGCCCGGTGGATGTTCGCCTTCCGGGCGCTCATTCCTACGGGGTCTGGGTCACCTCCACGATCACGAAAAGCGCCTCGATGGCCGTCCCGGTGCGGATGCCGCCCGGGATCGTCCATCCGCCGGACTGCAGGTTGGTGTCGGCGTAGCGGTCCCCGCCGGCCGGCCGGGTTGCCTCGAAAGCCTCTTGAGACCCGCATGCCGGCACCCCGGCCGACGGATCGTCACGGCGCCGAAATCACCTCCACCCGGTAGTAGCGCACCGCGGCGGGCGGCGAACTCGGGTCCGTGAACTCGCTCGTGGATCCCGTGGCCACGACGTCGCCCAGTGCCCCGAACCCGAACCAGCTGGAGAGATTCGGACTGTAGCTGACGCGATAAGTCTTGCCGGGGACCGAGGCCCACTGCAGGCGCCACGAACCGTCGGGCTCCGCCGCCACCCCGCCGATCCGCAGGACCGAAGCCGGATCGTTCGGGTCGGTCCCCGCCACGAATTCCGCGAGGTTGTCCTGGCCGTCGGCATCGCGGTCGAGCGAGGCGTCCGAGGGATCATCCGGGTTGAGGCCGTTGGCGGTTTCCCAGTCGTCGGTCATGCCGTCCCCGTCGCTGTCGACCGGGCCGACGACGGTGGAATAGACGAGGCCGGCGTCCCACACGAGGTCGTTGCTGGCGGGGTCCGCCTGGTGCACCTCCACCGCGAGGACGTTGCCGCCCTGGACGAGACATGCCGTGAAGGCGGTCAGGTCGATGTCCTCGTAGGCGATGGCTTCCTTCTCGGTGGCGAGCGTCGAGTAGAGGATCGGGCCGGCGGGCAGCGACCGCCGCACGACCTCCTTCCCGTTCAGGTAGACGACCACCCCGTCATCATCCAGCAACGAGAGGGTGAGGGAGGTGATCTGCGCCGGGTCGTCATTCACCACGAATGGCTTGCGGAAATAGGTGGTCGGATACCTGTCGAGCGGGTCCGGGCCGAAGGGGATGACGGTGGCGAGGAAGGTCTCGCCGTATCCGAGCACCCCGGGACCGCCGTCCCAGGAGGTGGCGTTGTAATCGATGTCGGGCCACTCCGGGGCAAGGGTGCTCGCCGTGACCTTGTAGTCCCACGACGAGTTCCGCCCGATGGCGATGCCCTCCGCGAAATTGCCGGCCCGGCCCGGCGACCCGGCCAGCGCGGCGGCCCGCCAGTTCAACGGTTCGTTTCCGTAGCCGATGAGCACGAAACGCTCCAGCGACGGCCCGGCGCCATCGGCCTCGGTAGGCCACGGCGCCTTGTCATTGTATCGGACCCGCTCCAGCAGGATGTCCGGACCGAGGGTATTCGGATTGGGCTTGTCGAGCCGCAGCGACTCCCCGCCGTTGCCGAGATCGAAGAGATCCTCGAAGATCGGGA
>JABDMC010000153.1 GCA_013001695.1 Akkermansiaceae bacterium | reverse complement strand
GGCCTTTGGCAGGCGGGGCGCCCGCCCTACAATGCGCCCGGCTGTACCGATGGGCGGGATTGGCTGGGCCTTTGGCAGGCGGGGCGCCCGCCCTACAATGCGCCCGGGTGTCCCGATGGGCGGGATTGGCCGGGCCTTTGGCAGGCGGGGCGCCCGCCCTGCACTCATCGGAACCCGGAGCAACTCTCGGATCGATGCGGGGTTTCATCGCCAGTGCCCCCGGGCCGGGGTCGATGGTGTGTGCCGTCTTTTCCCGTCCCGGAGCGCCCAGAAAATCCCCACGACACCAAATCATGAAGAGTTCCGTATTTTTTCCGATCCTGATCCTGACGGCTGCCGGGGCCTTTGGCCTTGGGTGGGCGGTCCGCCCGGGAGGCGCCGACGTCCCGGCCAAGGCGGCGGCGCAAGGCAGCAAGGGAGCCCGCACCCCGGTGGTGCGGTCCTCGTCGGGCGGCGGCGGTGCCGGGAAGGCGCTCATGCGACCCGAGACCGAGTTCGTTGAGCGCTTCCGGAGCAGCGGCGGAATCTCCGAGGATGACATGGCCACCGCCGTCGCGGAGATGATGAAGGTCAACGATCCCATCCTCCGCCGGAAACTCTTCGCGGCGCTCCTCGACGAGCTCACGCCCGAGAATGCCAAGGCCGCCTGGATCGCCCTGCGCGAGAACCGGCGCGGCGGATTCCCCGGCCGCGGGGGCATGGAGGACGAACTGCGCCTGCTGGCCAACGCGTGGGGACGCCTCGACGGACCGGGCGCCATCAAGGCCCTCACCGAAATGCGCGCCGAGCGCGAAGCGCAGCGGGAAGGTGACGGTCGCGGGCGCGGGGGAGGAGACCGCGGCCCGGGAGAATTGATCAGCGTCCTTTCCGGCTGGGCCACGGTCGACGGCGATGCCGCCGCGGCCTATCTCGACGGAATCGAGGACCAGGGGCAACAGCGCATGGCCGCCTTCGGGGTCCTGCAGGGGATGCTCGTGAACGGGGTCGATGAGGCCATGGCGTTCGTCAGTTCGCTGCCCAAGAGCGAGGACGGCAACCGCGCCCAGAGCTTCTACATGGCGATCGTCGCCAACGAGATGCTCGAGCAGGGGATGGACACCGCCAAATCCTGGGTCGACACGATCTCCGATCCGGACTTGCGGACCGGGGCGCTCTCGCGCGTCGCGGATGAGATGGTCCGCGATGACCTCGACAGCGCCGTGGAGTGGGTGACCCAGTACGCCGATGAGGAGTCCGCGGCCCGCGCCGTTTCGCGGGTCGCCAGCGAATGGGCCGAGGACGATCCGCAGGCCGTCCTGGCGTGGGCTGCTGACCTGCCGGATGCCTCCCGGGCGCTGGCCTACGAGCAGGCCCTCGACGAATGGACCGAAAGGGATCCGGTCGCGGCGGGAGAATATCTCACCAACATGGCGCCGTCGCCCGAGCGTGATTCCGCGGTGGAGGGATTCGCCACCGAACTGGCGCGCGAAGACGCCGCCACCGCCATGCAGTGGGCCGAGACCATCGCCAGCGAAGACCTCCGCCAGCAAACGGTGCTGGAAGTTGCGCAGCGCTGGTACCGGACCGACCGGACGGCGGCCACGGCATGGATCGAGGCCAGCGGCCTTCCCGCCGAGTCGGTGGAAAGCATCAAGGAGGCGCCGCGCTTCGACGGCCCCGGCCGCGGCGGCCGCGGACCCGGACGCGGGCGCGGGCGTTGAGGACGGGGGCGTGGTCCCGCCCCTCCCTACTTCCAGGTATTCTCCTTCAGCGGCTTGCCGTTGGTGGTGAGGATCTGGAAATGGTGGAAGCCGTGCTGGCCGCCGGCATAGCGCCACACGACCTTCTTGTCGCGGGTGACCTCGAGGAGTTTCACGGCGTCCCCCTTGGCGTGGTAGCTGGAGATCACGGTGTTGCCGTTCGGGAGGCGCTGCACCCCGCAGGCGTCGTCGAGCAGCTTCTCGCCGAGGTCGTCGTTGTCGACGCTCCAGACGATCTTGCCGTCGCCGTCGATCTCGATGACGCGGTTTCCGTTCGTGCAGCCGATGAGGGTGTTGCCGTTTTCGAGGCGGATCGCGGTGAACGGCCAGTCCTTCATCTCGCGGCCGCGGTCATCGGTCGGAAAGGTTTTCACCACCTTGCCGGTCTCCGGCTCGTACTCCCTGACCGCGAAATCGAGGAGGTGGGGGGCGAGGTAGTTGCCATTCGGCAGGAGGCGCAGCATGCGGGTCTGCATGTGGACATTCTTCTTCTGGCATAGCAGGGGCATGGTGTGGACGATGTCCCCCTTCCGGTTGATCCTGACGGCCCTTGGTTCCGGCCCGAGTTCCGCCACGAGGCAGGTGCCGTCCTCCAGAGGTTGCACGGTGCTGACCTCCTTTTGCCGCCCCTTGTATTGCCAGAGGATCTTCTTGGAGGCGCGCTCCACCTCGACGACCCCGCCGTGGGGGAATTCCTTCGTCCCGTAGAGGGCGAGGAGGACGTTCCCGTTCGGCAGGACCCAGCCGTCGCTGGCGGGCATGTCGAACCGCCACGCGACCTTCCCGTCCTCGCCGACGATCACGGTGCGCGCCTGCTTGCCGACCCCGAGAAAGGAATGAGTGACGGCCCCGTGCTGATCCGCGGGAAGCGGGCCGGCGCAGAGAAGAAGAATCGCGCCCGCGCGACCGAGGAAGGGAAGAACCGGCAGTTTCACCACCATCGAATGATCGATCCGCGGCCCATCCGCAAGCAGGGATTTCCCCCTCGCCCGCGGCGGACGGCGGGAAGCCGCGGGCGACGGCGAAAAGGGGATGACATCAGTCCCTTGGTCGATATGCTGAATCCCAATCGAGCCCCGCTCACTCCCAAGCATATTTTCATGTCGAACGAGTCCGATCCCGATCCCGCCGCCGCCCGCCCACCAGGCGACTCCGCATCCGAACCGGAACCCGAGGTGGTCGACCTGCCCGACGAAGCGAAACCCCGGGCCCCGGCCGGCGCCCCGGATGCGCCGCCGCCCCTCGCGGAGGCCGCCACCGCGGACGATTTCGACCCCGACCTCTTCGAAGAGCAGAACCGCCGCGACTTCCTCCAGAAGGCCGGCAGCGTCGTGATCGGGGGAGCCATCATCGCCGTCCCCGCCGCGATCGGGCTGATCGCGGTGTCGGACCCGCTCATGAAGGCGACGCAGGGAGGCGTGGTGGTCCGGTTGACGTCCATCGACGCCCTGCCGGAGGACGGAACGCCCCAGATCTTCAAGGTGGTGGCCGACAAGACCGATGCATGGACGACCTACAAGAACCTTCCGCTCGGTCTCGTCTTCGCGAGCCGCACCGCGGACGGGAAGGTGGTCGTCTTCAGCGCCAGTTGCCCGCACGCCGGATGCGCCGTCGAGTACCGCAACACCGAGGATCTCGGCAAGCACTACTATTGCCCGTGTCACGCCAGCTACTTCAAGATCGACGGCGCCATCGGCAATGAGGACAGCCCGGCGGCGCGCGGCCTCGACACCCTCGAGGTCGATGAAGAGAAACTCGCCGACGGGGAGGTCTGGGTCCGGTTCCAGAAATTCAAGGCGGGCGTCGCCGAGAAGAAGGCCGTTTCCTGATCGTCCCTCCCCGACCTGAGACCTGATGAAAGCCCTCCTCAATTGGATCGACGACCGGTCCGGAATCGCGAAGCTGACCCGGGAAGCCCTCTTCGAGAGCATTCCCGGCGGCGCGCGCTGGCGCTACGTGTGGGGAAGCACCCTCACCTTCGCGATCTTCGTGCAGTTCATCACCGGGGTGATGCTGTGGATGTTCTACAGCCCCAGCGCCACCACCGCCTGGGAGAGCGTCTACTACATCCAGAACGAGGTCACCGGCGGCGACTGGCTGCGGGGCATTCACCACTGGACGGCGCAGGTCATGATCATCCTGCTGACCCTGCACCTCGTGCAGGTCGTCATCGACGGGGCCTACAAGGCGCCGCGCGAGTTCAACTACTGGTTCGGGCTGGCGCTGCTGGCGATCACGCTGGCCCTCGGCCTCACCGGCTACCTGTTGCCGTGGGACCAGAAGGGGTTCTGGGCCACGGAAGTGGCCACCAACATCGTGGCCAGCACGCCGGTCGTCGGCGACCAGCTGAAGCAGCTTGTGGTGGGGGGATCCGACTACGGGCACCTGACGCTGACGCGGTTCTTCGCGCTCCATGCCGGGGTGCTCCCCGCCATGCTGGTCGGGCTGATCGTGCTGCACATCTATCTCTTCCGGAAGCACGGGATCACGCCGGCGGCTCCGAAGACCCCGGCCTCGACGCGCCACTTCTGGTGGATGGTCTTCGTGGTGATGCTGTTCGCGCAGGCCATGCTCGTCTGGAACTGGGCCTTCGTTCCCCTCGTGATCCGCATCAGCCTCCTCGCCGTCTTCGTACTCTCCATCTTCCGCCTGATCCACCTGCAGGCGAACCGGGAGCGGATCGAGGAGGAGGACTCGGTGAAGCCGCGGCGGGGGGATGCCTACTTCTGGCCCGACCAGGTGCTGCGCGACGCCATCGCCTGCGCCGCCGTGCTGGGCGCCGTCCTCTTCTTCGTCTGGCAGTTCGGGACCGAGCTGAGTTCGCCCGCCGACCCGTCGGAGAACTACTCCGCGGCGCGGCCCGACTGGTATTTCATGGCGCTTTTCCAGCTGCTGAAGCTGCCCGGGATCGATATCGTGACGGGGGCCTTCATCATCCCGGGGGCCATCGCGCTCGGGGTGTTCCTGATGCCGTTCGTGGGCAGGTGGAAGGTCGGGCACGTCCTGAACCTGATGTTCCTGGCGGTCCTCCTGATCGCCTTCGTGGTCGGCACCCTCGCCGGGTATCGCCACGACTGGAGCGACGAGAACCACGCCCTCGCGGTGGCGGCCGCGCACCGCGATGCCGAACGCATCCAGGTCCTGGCGCGCGCTCCGGCCGGGCTTCCTCCTGCCGGGGCGCTCTCGCTCCTGCGCGAAGATCCCTACACGCAGGGGCCGAAGCTCTTTGCCGCGAACTGCGCATCATGCCATGCCTACGACGGGCACGACGGCACCGGCCGTCCGCGCAAGGACCCGCAGATCGCCGCCGACCTGCACGGTTTCGCGGACCGGGAATGGGCCGCGGCGATGCTCAACCCCGCGAAGTTCTCCCACGTGGACTACTTCGGGGGCACGAATCTCATTGAGGACAGCGAGATGCTGGAGTTCCTCCGCGAGGAGCTCACCGGCCTCGACGAGCGTGACCGCGAGGACCTCCAGAAGGTGGTGTTGGCGCTATCCGCCGAGGCCCGGCTCAAGTCGCAGGCGGCGCTCGACGCCGCCGATGCGGAGGCCATCGAGGAAGGCAAGGAGCTGATGGGCGACCTGGGATTTGCCTGCACCGATTGCCACCGGTTCTACGACGAGGGGGCCGGCGGGCCTGACCTGACCGGCTACGGGTCCCGCGAGTGGCAGATCGAGTTCATCAAGAACCCGGAGCACAAGCGCTTTTACGGACGCGACAACGACAACATGCCGATCTACGGGCCGAAGCTCGACCGCCGGGGCCGGGTGGAACGGCCCGAGCTCATGTCGGACAAGGACATCGGGTTCATCGTCGACTGGCTGCGGGGTGACTACTACGAGGAAGCCCCGGAGGAGAGCCCCGCGGACGAGCCCGCGGACGAGCCCGCGGATGCCGGGAGCGGTTCCGAAGAGCCGTCCGCCGGGGAGGCGGAGTGACCGCACGCGCCGGAAAGGGCCGACCGCGCCGCTCCGCGCGGCGCGAAGATCAACCGATCGCGAACATCGGGCCGTCGTAAAGGCTGCGCTCCCCTGCCTTGAACCTGCGAGGTCGCGCGGTCGCGGGGAAATGGCGCGGGACCCGGGTGCCGGAATGAAATTGCCCTGCGGGGCCTCGCGGGGGTAGAAGGGGAGTGCTCGGAAACGGGCGGAAGAACCGCCGCCACGCCAGCATGCGCTCCTATCCGTCATCCTCCAAGGCCACCCTCTTCGCCGCGTGCGGCGCCTTGCTGGCCCTCGCCCCCGGATCCGTGCGGGGCGCGGAGGTCATCCTGCAGAACGACAGCGTTCCGCCCGGCACCGCCTTGACGAGCTTTATCACGGGGGAACGGGTGGCGTCGTGGCTCACGATTCCGACCACCGGCCACATCGTGGGCGTGCAAATCTTCTGGGGGTCGATGTTCGGCGGCTCACCGCCATCCACCGAGACCGCCATCACGATTTCCTCGGGGGCAACCTTCCCGACGCCGGGAACGACCCTGGCGACGATCGCGGCGCCGACCCTCGTGGACACGGCGGGGCCCACCGAGTTCCGCCATCTCGATCCCCCCGCCAACAACGTCCCCCTTTCGGTCCCGGTGACCGCCGGGCAGGTCATCGTGGTGGATCTCGAGTTCCTCAACACGAATGCGGGGAACCAGTTTGCGGGCAGCATCGAATACGATGCCGACGGCATCCAGACCGGGGTGAACAGCGTCTTTGCCTCGGGGGTATGGACCGATGCCGCCAGCCTCGGGGTTCCGGGTGATTTCGGCATCCGCGCCATCCTCGTCCCGATTCCCGAGCCGTCCGGCGCCTGGCTCGCCCTCGCCGCGGCGGGGATCCTGCTCGTCAGCCGCCGCCGGGGCGTGGCCTGAGGCCGAGTCCGGCAGCGCGTGGCGGGACGGCCTACTCGGCCGGACGCTTGGCGGCCCGGTCCGGCTTCAGGAAGACGCGGCTTTCGCGGTAGGTGATGACGGCTTCCATCTCCCGCATGAAGTCGGCGCCGTAAATGCCGGCGTAGCCGAGGGCATCATCCGCCTGGAAGCGCGCGAGGTCGACCGCCAGCAGGCGCCGGTTCGTCACGACGGCATCGCCGAGCGTGATCTTCTTGACCATCGTCGGCGCGGCCGGGGCGAACCCGCCGATGCCGTAGACCTTCTCGCTGTAGGGCCCCACCTCGCAATCGTACTTCTTGGCGGCGAAATCATGCAGGACGCTGCTGTCCGCGCCGGTGTCGATCATGTAGGTCACCTGGTGGTCGTTGAGCGTTCCGTCGACGAAGATGTGGTTGCCCCGTCGTTCGTAGACGAACGACTGGTACTTGCGGAGGTTGAGGAGTTCTTCCACCGACAGCCCCCGGCAGTGCTGGAGGAACTCCTCGGCGGCCTGGCTCCAGTTCAGGACGAACTTGGCATCGGCGGGGACGAGGCGATCGATGGTGATGGTGCGTTCCTTGCCACCCACCAACTGGAGGGTGACGGCGGTGGGGGTCTTGCGCAGCACCTTGCCGCGGAGCGTGCTCTTGTCGCGCAGCTTGAAGATCCGGAAGGTCAGGCTGGCGCCGTCGTCCTCGGCGTGGATGTCAACCTCCTCGATCTCGGTGTCGTCGGAGAGGTCGGGGCGCAGGAAGATCCGGCGCTCCTTGTAGGAGATGACGGCATCGAGGAGGTGCAGAAGGTCCGCGCCGAAGATGGCGTCCTGGCGCCGCTTGGCCCCCTTCGGCAGATCCTTCATGAGATCCGACGACAGGAAGCGCTGGTCCCGCACCACCGACAGCCCGAGCGTGAGGGTCGGGATCTCGGTCCACGCCGCGGGCGCCTCCCCGGCGATGCCGTAGATCTTCTGGTCCATCGGTCCGATCTTGCAGCCCGCGGCCTCGGCCGAGGCGAGGTGCAGGACGGTGGTCCCCGCCCCGGTGTCGATGAGGAACTTCGCCGGCTTGCCGTTGAGTTCCCCCTTCACGTGGATGGAGTTGTTCTCGAGGTAGAAGGGGATCGATTCGTAGCCCCGCAACTCGAGCAATTCGCGGACCGTGAGGGCCCGGCACTTGTCGAGGAAGATCGCGATGCCCCGGTTCCAGTTCTTGACGTATTCCTGGTCGGCCTCGCTGAGGTCCGCGATGGGGACCCGGGACGGGACGGCCCGCCCTTTCAGGAGAAGCTTCACCTCGGTGTCGTTCTTGTCGACGAGGACCGCCTGGATCTCCTTGCCGGCGCTGTTGGTGAAGGTGCGGAACTCGCGCTGCACGTCGTCCGCGAGCATGGCCGGCACGGCCATCAGGATGGTGGCGGCCACGGCCGCAATCATTCGGGTCATCATGGTATCAATAGAGCGTCCGGATTGCCGGGGATTGTTTGATTACTTGAACTTCGTGCTCTTGATGAATTCCACCCAATCGGCCTCGAAGGCCTCCACGGAGTCGAAACCGAAGAGCTTCACGAACTCGATGGGAACCGGAACCTTGTTGGAATACTCGATGCGGCGCACGAGCTTCGAGAACGACGAGAGCCGCTCGGCGTTGCTCTGCATGTAATAGGCGAACGCGTAGATGGTGACGAGGCCCTCGGGCGTCAGGTTCTTCTGTTCCCAGCCGAGCATCTTTTCGAAGTCGAGGACGACCTTGCCGGTGCGCACCATCTTCTTGAGGGTCCGGGCCCATGAGGTGCCGTCGTCGAACCCGCGCGTCGTGAAGATCTCGTCGCCATCGTAGGTGTCGGCGTCGAGCTGGTGGGTGGCGGTCTTCCCGGAGAGCTGGATTTCCTTGTAGTAGCTGTGGCCGGTGGTGATGGCGTAGTATCCCTCGGAGCTGATGCTGCTCGTGCCGCCCATCTGGTGGCTCAGCAGGCGGCCCGCGAGACAGTGGGTCGGGAAGGAACCGAAGACCCGGCTGTAGGGCTTCGTGTTGTCCTTGATATTGAAGACCTGCGATCCGCTGTGCAGGTTCCACTGGTTCATGAGATCGTCCGGGAGGAAGATGGAGGTGGCCCCCACCCGGTCCCACAGCATCGAGACCCGGGTGGCCTGGTCGTCGCGCCCGTCCTTCTTGAGCTGGGCGATGTTCCACTGGCCGAGCTCCTTGTAGGAGTCGCGGTCCTCGACCATGAGGACGAGCATGCGCTTGTCGCCCCAGTCCTGGCGGAAGTTCATGTGCTGGAAGGCCATCCCGTGCCAGAGGCGTTCCGCCATCTCGGCGGTGTCGTTGGGCCGGATCCGGCCGATGGTTCCGACGAGGAAGTGCTCGGTCTCGAGGACCTCGATGCTGAGGGTCCCGAGCACCAGCTTGTCATCGAGCTTCACGAATGTCTTCTTGTCGATGCGGGCATCCTTCTCGGGAACCCCCGGGTCGACGCCGCTGATGATGGACGGGTCGGCATCGGCGAACTCCACGAGATACTGACGGTCCGCGAGGCTCAGGTCCTTCATCTTGAGCTTCACCGGCTTGGGGTTGTCGCCCCCGGTGACGAGGATGACGGAGTCACCGTCGACCTTGTTGACCTGGGCCTCGAGGGTGGTTCCCTTCCGCGAGGTCCAGATACGGTTCTCGGCCGCGCCGGCGGTGATGGTCAGGGCCGCGAGGAGACCTATGGAAATGAGTCGAGAGCGCATGGCGCCCAAGCTAGGCCCGCCGATTCCAAACGGCTAGAAAATTGCGCCGTCCGGCCCGGATTCCCGGCTATTCCGGGCCATTCCGCGCGGCCTCGGCGGGGGCCGGGCGCCGGCGGGGGCGTCCCGGGGCGGTGGCGCCCGTCCGCGGATAGCCGGTCAGCAGGAAGAGGGCGGGGAGCATCGTGAGGGTGGCGAGCTGGCTGATGAGCATGGCGAGGGCGGTGAAGAGGCCGAACCAGACGGAGGGGAAGAAGTCGGAGAGGACGAGGATCGCGAAGCCGGCGATGATGATGCTGGTGGCGATCCAGATGGCGCGGCCGATGGTGGCGTGCGAGCGGCGGAGCGCTTCCCGGCGGGCTTCGGCGGCGCCCGGCGGCGACGGGCGCTCGACGAGGGCGGCCAGTTCGCGGCGGAAGCGCATGGTGTACTGGATGGCGGCGTCGATGCCGACCCCGATGGCGATGGAGGCGATCATGACGGTGACAAGGTCGAGGGGAATGCCGGCCCAGCCCATGACGCCCAGCAGGACGGCGGCGGGAAGCGCCTGGGAAAGGAGGACCAGCAGGGAGAGGACCGGCGAGCGGAACAGGAAGAGAAGAATCACGTAGACCGCGACCGGCACCGCGAGAAGCGATTGCCGCTGGCCCTCGAGGAGTTGGGACAGGAGTTCCGCGTAGACGGGGAAGACTCCGGTCACCGAGATCTCGAGGCCGTCGAAGGCGGCGGGGTGGTCCGCGATGTGACGCTGGAGCCCGGCGAGGATGCGTCCCCGGTGGAGGGTCGGGGCGGTCTCCTTCATGCGCACCGTGACGCGGCCGGTCCGGAATTGCGGGTCGCTGGTGAGCTTGACGAGGTCCGGCGAGGACGCCTGCACCATCCGCAGGAGGACGGCGTCGCCGAGGAGGGAAAGCCGCTCCTTCGGGAAAGCCTTGCGCATCTCGTCCCGGAGGCGGGCGAGGCTGAAGATGTTGCCCGTCTCCGGGACGCCCTCGAAGTAGTCCTCCACGGCGGCGATGGCGTCGAGGCCGGCCCGGCTGCGGAAGTAGCCGTCCGTCTCCGAGCTGAGGAGGATCTCGATCCAGGTGGTGCCGCCCATCTCCTGGTCGATGAACTCGAGGCCTTCGTAGACCTCGCTCCCCGGCCAGAAGTACCCGGTGAACTTGTTCTCGGCGCTGATCCGGAAGGCGCCGGCGATCGAGAGGGCGAGGATGGCGGCGCTCACCGCCGCCACCAGCGCCGGCCGCGCGAGGGTGATCCGTTCCGCCAGCCGCACCAACCCGGTGGCGCGGCGGTAGCCGCCGCTGCGGCGCGCGGTCTCCCGTGACCCGCGCAGGCGCCGGAAGGCCGCCGGGATGAACAGGAAGACCACGCCGAAGCCCACCACCATCCCGATGGTCATGCTGCGCCCGAAATCGCGGATGGGGATGATGGGGCTGATGGCGAGGGCCCCGAAACCGGCGAGGGTCGTGATGCACGAAAAAAAGCACGGGACCGCGATGGTGCGCAGGGCCTGGAGGGTGCTCGCGAACCCGTCCTCGTCCGGGTGCCGGGCCCGCCGCTCGCGGTAGCGCTCGATGAAATAGACGTTGTAGGGCAGCATCAGGACGAACACCAGCAGCGGCATGTTGGAGGTCACGAAGCCGAGGGGGATGCCCAGGAAGGCCATCCCCCCGATCATGATCACGGCGGGCAGCAGGCAGCAGACGATCGGGACGATCACGAAGCGCGGCTTCCGGTACACCACCGCGAAGGCGAGGGTGAAGAGCAGGAGGGAGGCAATCCCGAAGACGATGAGATCGTGCCGCATGCTCTCAAAGAGATTGACCGTGATGTGGGGAACTCCCGAGACCCGCACCGGCTCCGGCAGACGCTCGTTCCACTTCGCGGTGAGGGCCCGCACGCCGTCCACCATCCGGGTCCGGCGTTCGTTGATGCCCGGGACATACTCGCCCGCGGCGTTCTTCTCATAGCTGAGGTAGGCAAGGAGGTTCAGGCTGCGTCCGTCCGCGGAGATGAGGTTGCCCACCGCCAGTTCATGGTCCTCGAGTTCCGCCCTGGCGGCGGGGAGATTCACCCCGGCATCCCGCAGGGTGGTGGTGCCGGCCGCGAGGCGGAGGAGGTTGGGCTTCCTGCCAGGATCCTGCCTGAGGAGCGGGATATCGAGGATCGACATGGTCGACTCCGCGAAGGGGACCTGCTTGAGGTCGGCCTCGAGTTCCTTGAGGCGCGCGATCCCGGCCGGGGAAAACCAGTCGTCCGCGGTGACGCAGAGGATGGCGAACTCGTCGGTGCCCCACTCTTCCCGGGCCTCGTAGTAGGTCGCGATCGCCTCGCCTTCCTCCTCGAGGAAGGCGTCGGTGTTGGCATTGATGTCGAGCTGCGGGAGGAACGACGCGAGGATGACCGCGCCGCCCACGAGGAGGAGCAGGATCACCCACCACCCGCGATCGACCATGGAACGAATCGTGACGATGGGCGCAGGCTAGCGGAGCGGCACCGCCGGCTCGATGAAAAGCTGCCCGGCCGCCCGCCGGCTTGCCGGGGATCACTCCGGGTGAGGGGCCCCGCGGGCCGGGTCCGGCCGCCAGGAGAAGTCCGCGTAGTCGATATAGGGCATTTTGCGGACCTCGCCCCCCACGACGAAGTCGAACCAGGTGTTTTCGTACGGGCCGAGCTTGCGCGGGTCCTTGCGCACCTCGTCGATCGTCCAGCCGCGCCGCCGCGCCGCCCGCCGCAGGACCTCGCAGGGGTGATCGGCATATCGCGTCCCCCCGGAAATGCCCGAGGGGCGCACCCGGTAGTTGTAGAGCGGCCGGGCGACGTGGGCGAAATTGGGCGCCTCGCTCAACTCCGCGAGGCGCAGCTCGAGATCGTAATCGACGGCCTTGCGGAGCCCCGGGTCGTAGCCGCCGGCCGCATCGAAGGCGTCACGCCGGATCATCTGTCCGAGGCAAACGAAGTTCATGTGCACGAGGGGGTCCTCGATGGTTCCCTTGCGTTCGCAGTGCTCGGCAAACATTTCCGCCTTCCTGCGAACGAGGCGCGGGGTCCGCAGATCCGCCTCGTAGAGGCGCTTGTCGGTGAAGATGAGAGTCGCGCCGCTTCCCGCCCCGGCGCAGGCGGAGATCGCCTCCGGCTCGAGGGTGTCATCGGAGTCGAGGATGCAGATCCACTCTCCTCCGGATGCCGCCACGGCGTGATTGCGCGCCACCGACGGGCCCTCGTTCCCGGGCCGCGGCAGGTAGGTCAGCGCGAAGTCCCCGGAGAACTCCCGGATCACGTGTCGGTAGTCCGCCGGGAACGCTCCTCCCGAGCCGTCATCGACGACAACGCACTCGATCCTGCCCGGGGGGTAGGTCTGCCGTTGCAACGATTGCAGGGCGCGACGCAACCAGGTTGCCGGCGTCCGGAATGCCGGCAAGATCACGCTCACGCTGGGGTCTTCGGTCACGGGGCGGTTGGTCCTCCATGGAAGGGGGTGTCTCGCGGTGGTCCACAGCGCCAAAGTCGGCATGCCATGGCGAGGAAATTCCCCCGGGGCGTCATGCGGGTGGTTTTGGCTTCCCATGTCCCGGCGCCCTTGCCAGAAGGATCCCGGTTTCTGACCAAGCCACGTATGGGCACGCGCTGGGATCCCGAATTCGTTCCGACCATTCCCGGCACCGCCTGGCCCGGCTTGATCGGCGGGGAGGAGGCGGCCCGCCTGGCGTCCGTGTTCCAGCTGGAACGCACCCAGTGGCTCTCCCCCGAGGCGCTCGTGACGCGGCAACTCGACCAGGCCCGGCGCGTCGTCGCGCACGCCCGGCGCACCATCCCGCTCTACGGCAAGCGGTTGAGCGAGGCGCAAATCGACCCCCGCGAACCATTGACCAGCGAACGGTGGCGCGACATCCCGATCCTGACCCGCGCCGAGGTGCAAAGCGCCGGTCAAAAACTCCTCAGCCAGGCCGTCCCGCGGCCCCACGGCAAGATCAAGTGGACGGAGACCTCCGGTTCGACCGGTGAGCCGGTGAAGGTCGCCACCACCGCCGTGGCCGGCCACTTCTGGAAGGTCTTTACCCTCCGCGACCACCTCTGGCACCGGCGCGACTTCATGGGAAAGCTGGCTGCGATCCGTTTCCTCGAGGGAAGCGGCTCCGATTCGCGCCAACGCTCGTCCCCGTCATGGGGAAGTGCGACCCGTGACGTCTTCCGCACCGGGCCGTCGGCTTCGCTGCACATCGGGTCCAGCATCGACGCGCAGGCCGGCTGGCTGAAACGGGAGAACCCCGATTACCTCCTGACCTATCCGTCCAACCTCGAGGCCCTCATCCGGCATTGCAGCGCCCGTGGCATCCGTCCCCCCAAGCTCCGGGAGGTCCGGACCCTCGGGGAGATTGTCACGCCCCAGCTCCGGGAAGCGTGCCGGGAGGAATGGGGCCTGCCGCTCGTCGATATGTACACCTCGCAGGAGTTCGGCTACATCGCCCTGCAGTGCCCGGACTGCGACGACCTGCACGTCCAGGCCGAGAACGTCCTGGTCGAGATTCTCGATGATGCCGGCCAGCCGTGCGCCCCGGGAGAAACCGGGCGGGTGGTGGTCACGGGCCTCCAGAACTTCGCCATGCCCCTGATTCGCTACGAGATCGGCGACCACGCCGTCCCCGGCGGGCCATGCGGCTGCGGCCGGGGGCTGCCGGTCCTCACCTCGGTTCTCGGGCGGACCCGCAACATGCTCGTCACCGAGTCCGGCGAGCAACGCTGGCCGGTGGTAGGTTACACCCGCTTTCGCGAAATCGCGCCGGTTCGCCAGTTGCAGGCGATCCAGAAAAGCTTCACCGCGCTGCACGTCCGGGTCGTGGTGGAATCCCCCCTGTCGGCGTCCCAGGAAGAGGAGCTCAAGACGGTTCTTCGCAACGCCCTTGCCCATCCGTTCGAGATCACCCTCGAGTACCTCGACCGCATCCCCCCCGGGAAATCCGGGAAATTCGAGCAGTTCAAGAATGAGCTGACACCGTGACCCGGGAAGGCGCCCCGGGAGGGAAAAAAACGGCTCCCCGGGAAGAAGGTCCCGTTCGGATCCATGCCGCCTCCAGCCTGGGTTGTTTGGATCACTTGACTATTCCGGCCGCAGTGGTTGACACGACGGCCGTTCCGGTTCTAACACGAGGCCGTCATGAACATGCAACAGCACCTGTCATCCAAGTCCATCGCCGCCGGGGGGGCCTTCCTCGCGTATTTGGCGCAACTCCAGGCCGGCGAAGTCGGTCCCATGGCCGTCTATGATCCACCGGCTCCGATTTCCGATTGCGATGCCTGCAACGTTCCCGGCTGGTACGGCGGGGTGTCATTGCTCTACCTCAAGCCTTACCTCGGTGGTGACGGTGGTGAAGGCGTGGACGGCGATTGGGACTTGGGGGCCCGCGGAACGTTGGGCTTTGAGCGGCCCGACGGCTTGTTCTACGAGTTGAACGGCTTCTGGTACGAGAGCGAATTCGATTTCGATAATCGGCGCGATAACCGTTTCGCGTACGACAACGAGCTTTCCACCTACTACATCGAGGGATTGATCGGGGACAACCTGCACTGCGGAGAGGCCTGCCTCGATCTCGCCTTCGGGATTCGTTACGCGAGCCTGGAACTGGATGAATCGGAGCGCCGGGTCAATTTCGATGGTGCCGAGGGGCAAACCGTAAGGGTGGCCGGCAACGAGACCTGGGAGTTCGATGGAATCGGGCCGGTGGTCCGCCTCGATGGAACCCGGCAGCTGAACGAGCAGGTGACCCTCTACGCGGGACTCAGCCAGGCGATTCTCTTTGGCGAGCAGAAATTCTCCGGAAGCAGCACGAACCGCTTGATCAGCTCTGGCAACCCCGGTTCGCCGACTGGCCCGGCAATGACCTCCGGGGGTTCCTCGAAGAGTGATACCGTCGCCTTCGTGACGGAACTCGAGGGGGGCGTGATGTTCAACCTGAACATGGGGGCGTTGCAGGATGCCCATGTGAAGCTTGGCATCGAGGGCCAGTATTGGAGCGTCGGCGGGAGTGATCTCGGTCTCTTCGGAGGCGTGCTCGGGGTCGGCTTCAGCTTCTAAGCCGCCTGCAGATCGAATTTGACCACGCCTCCCCCTGGTCCGCCGGGGGGAGGCGTTTTCTTGGTGCGTTCCATGCCGCTTCGTGACGGGATGATGAGCCGGCAACCCCCGAGTCGCCTCTGGTCGGTGACGTGCTTCTACAATCCGTGCCGCTACGAGAGCCGGCTCGCCAACTACCACGTCTTCCGCCGCGAGCTTGCGACCCCGCTCCTCACCGTGGAATGGGCGCCGGACGGCCGCTTCCAGCTCGGCAGGGGTGACGCCGAGGTCCTCCTCCAGGTTCGCGGGGGCGACCTCCTGTGGCAGAAGGAGCGGCTCCTGAACCTCGGGATCGAAGCCCTCCCCGACACCTGTGAAATCGCGGCGTGGGTGGACTGCGATGTGATCTTCGAGCGCGACGACTGGGCCGAGCTCGCCGGGGAGGCGTTGGAACAGGACGGCCTGGTGCACCTGTTCACGCATCGTTTCGAGCTCCCGCGCCACCAGAGCGATCCCGCCGGATTCGGGAAGACGGAGCTCGCGGGGATTCGGCCGAAGACATCGGTCGTGGACCACTGGTTCCGCAACCAGATCACGGATCGGGAGATGGCCGATGCCGACGCCCCCTTGACGAGCCATTCGACCTGCGGACTGGCCTGGGCTGCCCGCCGTGACCTCTTGCTGGCGCACGGCCTCTACGACGCCTGCATTCTCGGGACCGGCGACCGGGTGATGCTGGCCGCGGCCATGGGCAAGTTCGACGCCGGCGGGCGCAGCGTGAAGATGTCGGATGAGTGGGCGGCGCACTACCGCGCCTGGGGGCGGCCCTTCCATGCCGCCACCGGCGGGCGGGTGGGGGTGCTGCCCGGCGCCATCGCGCACCTCTGGCACGGGGACCTGGAAGACCGCCGCTACGGGACGCGTCACGACGTGCTGCGCGACCACCACTTCGATCCCGCCCGTGACATCGCGATCGGGGACACCGGCAGTTGGACGTGGTCATCCGACAAGCCAGGGCTGCACCGGGCCGTCGCGGGGTACTTCGATTCCCGGCGGGAAGATGGGTGATCACTCGCCGTCCTCGTTGCGGGACGCGAGATAGCGCGCGATGAACTCGTGCATCTCCGGCTTGCTGGAACTCCAGCGCCAGGAGCCGTCGGAATGCAGCGCAACGTCCGTGTAGGGATCGAACTCGAACGCATCGAACCCGTTGTAGCGTCCCGGGTAGCGCCGCTTCTGCAGGTCCCCGTGCCAGAGGTGCAGGATGGACCCGTCGAGCCAGCCCACCTTTCCCCGGATCCGGTCGAAGAACGGCTCGGCCCAGGCGCGATAGTGCCGGGCGTGGGGCGCGGTCATCTTGTAGGCCGCCGCGGTTTCATCGATGTAGCCGTAGGCCGCGGCCGCCATGGCCTTGTCGCCGCCGCCCATGACCAGCCCGTCGTAGAATCCGCAATCCTGGAGGAGGTCCCGGCGGGCGGCCCAGGCGAGCCCCGGCGAGTACGCGAGCCGTTGACTCTCGCCCTGGACCCGGAACGTTTCGTGGGGAATCTCGCCCCTCGCCTTCTTGGCGGTAAAGCCGGCGACTTCGCGAACCACGGATTGTTCGGAACTCGGGGTGATGGCGCTGTCCCGCTGCAGGTGCCTGCAGCGGCTGAAGAGCTGCACCACCCTGCAACGTTCGAGCAGGGCGTCGACCTGGCCGGGCCATTCGTCGTCCTCGAAGACGATGTCGCAATCCAGCCATGCGACGTTGCGGCAGGTGCGCGGCAGGGCCCCGATCCCGATGTTCAGGAGGCGTTCCTTCTGCCACAGGAGGTCCCCCCCGCCCACCTGGATGAGCCGGTCGGCATCGTCTTCGTGCAGGTCGAACGAGGACCGCCAACCATGCTCGATGGTGAGAAGCGGGACGGAGAGGTGCCGCCGGAAGGTGCGGTAGTTCTCCAGCCGGCGCCGGTACCCGAGAGGATTGAAATAGCAGCAGATTGCCCAGGTGCGGTTTTCCATCTCGACTGGTCGGCGACGTGGTTCACCCGGGGCGCGACGCGGGCACTTCCGAGAGAAACTCCTCGAACTTGCCCCCGGCGCTCCTTTCGATCCGGTCGACCCGGACGAACGTGAAATGGAACTCGTGCCCGAGGTGCTCCGCAATGACCTTCCGCAACTCGTCCTCCTCCCCGGTCTCGAGCGGGCGTTCGGCCAC
>JABDMC010000150.1 GCA_013001695.1 Akkermansiaceae bacterium | reverse complement strand
ACCCCGCCCTCACCGAAGAGGGCGAGGAAGAAGACATCTCGGATCCCTGGGACGAGGAGGAGGGAGATGAGAGCCCCGGACGGGGCGACACTTCCTAGCCGCGGGTGACAACCCGCGGTTTGAGTGTGGCCAAAGAATAGGAGCCCCGGAAGGGGCGACACAACGGGCGGAGTGCGGGCCACGTCTTGCATTACCCCTCCCGGGGCGTTGATGTCCGAACCCTGTGGTCCCGACCGCAAAAAGAAGGCCGCCCATCGGACGGCCCTCTTTTTGAATTGGTCGGGACGACAGGATTCGAACCTGCGACCTCTTCACCCCCAGTGAAGCGCGCTACCAAGCTGCGCCACGTCCCGACGTGGTGGAGACTCAATAACCGCCCGCCTTTGTCATTGGCAAGCCGCGATTTCCGGGAGGGGGACCATGGTTGGGGCGGCCCCGCCCGAATCGGGCCTTCCGGACCCCGAAAAATCAGTTTCCATCGCGGGGATGGGAGTGCAATCTCCCCCGCCTCGCCATGAAGCGCGTTTCGACCGCCATCCTCGGTGCCAGCGGCTATACCGGAAGTGAGCTGCTGCGCCTCCTCCTGCTGCACCCGCAGGTGGACCTCGTTGCCGTGACCTCCCGCACCCATGCCGGGAAGGCCATCGCGGAGGTCTTTCCGCGCTTTGCGGCCCTTCCCGGGGCGGACCTCGAGTTCATCGAACCGGACATGGACGCCGTCGCGGCGGGGGGCGCGGAAGTGGCCTTCCTGGCCCTTCCCCACGGCAAAGCGGCCGGTTACGCCACCGCCCTGCTGCAACATGCCGTCAAGGTCATCGACCTCAGCGCCGATTTCCGCCTCCGTGACGCCGCGGTCTACGAGGAATTCTACGGGGCGCCGCATCCCGCGCCGGAACTTCTCGGCGAGGCGGTCTACGGGTTGCCGGAAGCCCGCCGCGAGGCCATCGCGGACGCGCGCCTCATCGCCTCCCCCGGTTGTTACCCGACCTCCATTCTCCTCCCGCTCCTGCCGCTCGTGCGCGAGAAGCTCATCGACCCGTCGACCATCGTGGCGAATTCCATGAGCGGGGTCAGCGGGGCGGGCCGCAAGGCCGAGGTTCCCCTCCTCTTTGTGGAGTGCAACGAGAGCGTCCGCGCCTACGGGCTGCCGAAGCACCGCCACCTGTCCGAAATCGAGCAGGAACTGTCCGCGGCGGCGGGCCATGAGGTCTGCATCACGTTCGTCCCGCATCTTGTCCCTGTGAACAAGGGCATCTGCACCAGCACCACCGCGACCCTCGTGGGGGACGTTCCCGATGCCGTGGAACACGCGCTCCGTTCCACCTACGAAAACTCCCCATTCGTGCGCTTGCTAGGAGCGGGCGGGAATCCCGATACTAAGAACGTGACCCACACGAACTTCATCGACATCGGTTGGCACCACGACGCGCGCACCGGCCGCCTGCTCGTCCTCAGCACCGAGGACAACCTCGGGAAGGGCGCCGCCGGCCAGGCGGTGCAAAGCATGAACCTCCTGTGCGGGTTCGGGGAGACCAGCGGGTTGCTGGGTGTCTGAGGGGGAACCGCGACGACCCGCGCCGATGCCGTATAAGTCCACCAAGGGCGGAGTGTGCGCCCCGAAGGGGTTCGTGGCCTCCACCGCGGCGTGCGGCATCAAGAGCAGCAAGGCGAAGCGCGCCGACCTGGCCCTCCTCTGGTCCGAGGAACCGTGTGTGTCGGCGGGAGTGTTCACCACGAACCGCGTCAAGGCCGCCCCGGTGAAGGTGACCCAGGCCCACCTGCGGCACCGCGAGCTGCGGGCCATCGTGGCCAACAGCGGCAACGCCAACGCCTGCACGGGCGTGAAGGGCATCGAGGACGCCCGCGCCATGGCCGACGGCGTGGCCAAGCCGCTCGGGCTGACCCGCCGCGAGGTCGGCATCTGCTCGACCGGGGTCATCGGCCTGCCGCTCCCCATGGAGCGCATCGCGCCCGGGCTGGCCACCCTGGCGGGAGACCTCTCCCGCAGGAACGGCGGGGCGGTGGCGGACGCCATCCTGACCAGCGACACCTGCCGGAAGGAGATCGCCGTGACGGTCGACCTCGGCGGGCACAGCTACCGCATCGGGGCGTGCGCCAAGGGCGCCGGGATGATCTG
This sequence comes from Akkermansiaceae bacterium, assembly GCA_013001695.1. Classification (GTDB taxonomy): domain Bacteria; phylum Verrucomicrobiota; class Verrucomicrobiia; order Verrucomicrobiales; family Akkermansiaceae; genus Roseibacillus_B. The sequence continues at coordinate 10,890 of JABDMC010000150.1, read as the reverse complement.
CCCGAGCATGGCGACCATGCTCTGCTTCGTGACCACCGACGCCAACATCACCAAGGACTGCCTGCAGAGGTCCCTCCTCGATGTCACCGAGGCGTCCTTCAACCGCATCTGCATCGACGGCGACATGTCGACCAACGACACCGTGCTGGTCCTTGCCAACGGGGCGGCGGGCGGCAAGCGCATCACCCGCGGGTCGAAGGAATGCCGCCGGTTCCGCGACGCCCTCGAGTATGTTCTCCTGAAGCTCGCCAAGTCGATCGTGCGCGACGGCGAGCGGGTCACGAAGTTCGTCACCCTCGACGTGAAGGGTGCGGGGACCTACCTCGACGCCAAGAAGGTCGCCGAGGCGGTCGCCAAGTCCGCGCTGGTGAAGTCGTCGTGGAACGGCAACGACCCGAACTGGGGCCGCATCATCCACGCGGTGGGCTACTCGCGGGCCCGCATTCGGGAGGAACTCATCGACATCAGCTACGACGGCAAGCCGGCGTGCACCGGGGGCGAGCTGGCGGACACGCCCATCAAGGACCTCCGCGCCGTGGCGGCGAAGGAGGAGTTCAAGGTGACCATCAACCTCCACCTCGGGAAGGCGGAGTACACGCTCTACACCTCCGACATCTCGCCGGAGTACATCGACTTCAACCGGAGCGAGTACGCCTACTGGAAGAACCGGTAGGGGATCCCGCCGCGGCCGCTACCCCGGCCGCACCTCGCAGAATCCCCCGCTCCACTTGACCTTGACCGGCAGGCCGTAGCAGGCGCCGAGCAGCTCGGGGGTCATGACCTTGCGCTTCGGGCCGTCGGCGAGGATGCCCCCCTCCTTCAGGAGCACGACGCGCCTGACCTCCGGGGGAATCTCGCGGGCGTCGTGGGTCACCAGCAGCAGGCCGGTGCCGGCGGCGACCAGTTCGCGGATCACCCCGAAGAACTTCCATGCCCCCGGCAGGTCGAGGGCCGAGGCCGGCTCGTCGAGGACGAGGAACTCCGGGCCGTGCACGAGGGCCCGCGCCAGGAGGAAGCGCCGCCGCTCGCCGGACGACAGCTCCCCGAAGCGCCGCCAGATGAGGGGCTGCACGCCCACGAGGCTCATCGCCTTCCACGCCCGGCGCTTGTCCCGTTTCGAGAAGCGCATGGCGGTGGTCCGCCCGTAGGCGCCCCGCAGGCCGGTCAGGACGACGTCGCTCGCGATCTCGTCGTCGTGAAACAACTCGTTCTGTCCCGGGGTCACGAAGCCGATGCGTTCCCGCAGTTCATCGAGGCACCAGTATTCCTCGCCGAGCAAGCGGCACCGGGAATCGTCCTCCGCCACCGGCCGCAGTTCCCCGGCCATGAGGGCGAGGAGGGTGCTCTTCCCCGCCCCGTTGGGACCGAGCACCGCGAGGCACTCGCCGGGATCGATGCGGAGCGAGAGCCCCGAGAAGACGCGGTTGTCCCCGCGCCAGACGGTGACGTTCCGGAGGTCGAGGACGGGGGCGCTCATTTTTGGACGGGCGCTCCCCGGGTGGCGGAAGGCGTGCGCCTCCCGGCGCCGCCGCAGTTGGGGCGCGCCGGGGAAACCGGGGCGCGCCCCCGATCGGCGCGGGCCGCCGCGCCGCCACCGGAATCCGCCCTCATCGGGTCGTCTTCCCGGCGAGGTCCAGCAGGATCGAGTTCGACACCGAGTTTCCGAACTCCCCGAACTCGTCGAGTTGCCACACGACCTTTTTCGTCTCCGGCACGATCTCGACGAGGAGGGGGTTCCCGGGACCGGCGTGGCAGTTGCCGATGACGTAGTTCCCGTTCGGGAGGACCTCGAGGGTCGTCACCCACGCGAACCGGATCCCCGGGAGTTCGTCCTGCGCCAGGCGCCACACGATCTCCTTCCCCGGGGTGACCTCGATGACCCCGTGCCCGTTGCCGGTGGCGATCAGGGTGTTGCCATTCTTCAGCCGCACCGCCCCGAAGACGGCGTTCCCCCAGGCGTCGAGGCCGTGGCCGCCCGCGGGCTTCTTCCCGAAGAGGGGCACCGCGTACTCCCACACCACGCTCCCCCCGGAGTCGTACTCCCGCACCTTCCCGTCGCCCTCGTGGCACACCAGGTAGTGCCCGTTGTCGAGCTTCCGCGCCAGCCGCGTGTCGCGGTGCGGGTGCGGCTTGTCGAGCTTCAGCTTGATCTCCTTGAGAAGTTTCCCGTCGCGATCGACCTCGATGATGCGCCCCGGCCCGCTCTCCGCGATCATGACCGTCCCGTCGCCCAGCGGCTGGAAGGCGTGCACCTCCACCTTCTTCCCCTCGTTCCCGTTGCTCTTCGCGGCATCGTAGCTCCACGCGACCTGCTTCGTCTTCGGGTCGATCTCGACGACCTCCCGCATGTTGCGCTGCACCATGTAGTTCCCGTTCGGGAGGACGTGGATGTCGTGGATCCCGCCCCACGGCATCTCCCAGGTGACCTTCCCGTCCGCGACGACGGCGAGCTTCCCCTTGCCCTGCAGGAGGACGCGGTGGGCGGGCTGCGGCGGGTCGGCGGCGAGGGGCGCGGCCAGGAGGAGGACGGCGAGGACGGTGCGCAGCGCATGCATGGTGGCGTCATCAAAGACCTCCCCGATCCCCACCACAACAAAATTGGGTCGCTCGCATGCGACCCCGACCTACGAACCGGGTTCCCCCGCGGCTTCGTGCCCGCCGAACCGGCGCTCCAGCATCTCCCGCCGGAATCGGAAGATCGACTCCAGTTTCTTGCGCACGAAGAGGGCGTGCGGAATGGCGCCGAGGGGGCCGAGGGGCATGGCGTAGTGCACGAGGTCCTTCATGAGGGTGCCGCCCTCCGTGGCCTCGAAGCTGTGCCGGTGGTGCCAGAACCGGTACGGCCCGGCGCGCTGTTCATCGACGAAGGCCCTCCCGGGGTCCACCACCTTGATCTCGGTGACCCAGCGGAGCCACACCAGCGGGGCGACCTTGACGCGGTGCACGATGATCTGGCCGGGGTGGACGGGACCGTCGCCCGAGCTGTACTCGGTCTTGAATCCCATGTCGTCCGGCGTGATCTCGTCGAGATTCCGGACATCCGAAAAGAACGCCCATGCCTCCTCCGGCGGGACCGGGAGGACCTGCTCGTCTTCGAGGACGTGAATCTTCAACTCGCTCCGAGGATGCGGCCGAACTCCCGTGCCGCGAACGACAGGACGAGTTCTTCGAGGGCCTCGTTCTTGAGCCGCGCGATGGCTTCCACGCTGAACCCCTGCGCCACGAGCTGCCGGGCGCTCTGGGGCGGGATGCCCCGCGCCTCGAGGTAGAACAGCTCCTTCTCGTCGATGGTGGAGGCCGTGCTGCCGTGCGAGCACTTCACCTGGTCGGCGTTGATCTCGAGCCCCGGCATCGAGTTCGCCTCGGCTTCGTCGCTCATCATGAGGTTCCGGCACGTCTGGTAGGCGTCGGTGTAATGCGCCCCCTCGTCCACCAGGATCAGGCCGGAAAACACGGTCCGGCTCTCGTCGTAGAGGGTGTTCTTGTAGAGGAGATCCGAGAAGGTGCGCGGGCTGGCGTGATGCTGGAAGGTCCGCTGGTCGTATTCCTGCCGGGCCCGGCCGATGCTCACCGCCAGCATGTCGGACCGCGATCCCTCGCCCTCGAGGAGGCTCAGGGACTCCTGCCGGGCCCACGCCGCGCCGGCATTCAGGATGAAGGCCTTCGCGGCGGCATCGCGGTCCACGGTGGTGGTGTTGACCTGGATCATGCGGGCCTCGTCGCACAGGTCCTGGAGGACGAGGTAGTTCAGCTGCGACCCCGGGCCGGCGACGAGGTCATTGACCGCCACCGCCCACGCCCCGCGGGCCTTCTGGTCGCTCTGGAAATAGTCCACCACCGACACCCTGGCATTGGCCTCGGTCACCACGAGGGTGTGCGGGAACGCCACGATGTGGTCACCCTCCAGCCAGTGGAACACCTCGATGGGGTCCTCGACCTCGACCCCGGCCGCGACGTGGATGAACATGCCGTTCGAGACATGCGCCTGGTGGAGGGCGGCGAACTTCGCCGAACCAAGCTTCGTCTCGCGCTGCATGAAGTGGGCGCGAACCAACTCCGGGTGCTCCGCCATGGCGCGCTTCAGGGGAAGACAGATCACCCCGTCCGGGAGGTTCGATTCCTCCTCGGTGAGGGTGTCGTTCACGAACCCGAACCGCGCCGCGCGCTTCTGCAACCCCGGCGCCCCGCGGTGCCCCGGCGGCGGCTGCTCCGCGGCGAGGTGCACGCCGTCGAATTCCAGCTGCCCGAGCTTCGCGAACCGCCATGACTCGTCGCGCCGCGACGGCATGGGCAGCTCGCCAAACCGCTTCCACCCGGCCTGCCGCAGTTCATTGAACCAACCCGGCACGCCCTCCAGGGCTGCCGGGGCCGTTTCCAGGACGCTCCCGCTTTCCAACACCGCTTCCATCAAGGTTCCCCGATAAAGAATGACCCGGCCGATGGCAAGGCTAGCCTACGCTGCCCTCCATCTCGAGCTCGATGAGCCGCTTCAGTTCCACCGAATACTCCATGGGGAACTCGCGCACGAGATCGTTCACGAACCCGTTCACGGCGAGGCTCATGGCCTCCCCCTCGTTCAATCCGCGCTGCTGCAGGTAGAAGAGCATCTCCTCCGAGACCTGCGAGACGCTCGCCTCGTGCTGGGTGGCGTGCTGGTTGCCGCGCACCGTGATCGCCGGGTAGGTGTCGGTGCGGCTGTCGGCATTGATGAGCAGCGCGTCGCACTCGGTGTTGTTGCGGCACCCCTTGAGATGCTTCGGGATGTGCACCTGCCCCCGGTAGGTCGAGCGCCCCTCGCCGACCGAGATCGACTTCGACACGACGTTGGACGTCGTCTCGTCGGCGGCGTGGATCATCTTGGCGCCGGTATCCTGGTGCTGGCCGCTGTTGGCGAGGGCGATCGAGATGACCTCCCCGCGCGCCTTGCGGCCCTTCATGATGACCCCGGGGTACTTCATGGTCAGGCGGCTCCCGATGTTGCAGTCGATCCACTTCACCTCGGCATTCTCGTGGGCGATCCCGCGCTTCGTGACGAGGTTGAAGACGTTCGAGCTCCAGTTCTGCACGGTGATGTACTGGAGCTTGGCGTCCTTCATGGCGACGAGCTCGACCACCGCGGAGTGCAGGGTGGTGGTTTCGAATTTCGGGGCGGTGCACCCTTCCATGTAGGTCATCTCCGACCCCTCGTCGCAGATGATGAGGGTCCGCTCGAACTGCCCGAAGTTCTCGGAGTTGATCCGGAAGTAGGCCTGCAGCGGGTGCCGGACCTTCACCCCTTTCGGGACGTAGATGAACGACCCGCCGGAAAAGACGGCGCTGTTGAGGGCCGAGAACTTGTTGTCCCCGGTCGGGATGACCTTGCCGAACCACGGGCGGAAGATCTCCTCGTGCTCGTGGAGGCCCTCGGTCGAGTTCACGAAGATGACGCCGTCCTTCTCGAGCTCCTCCTTCACGTTCGAGTAGGCCGCCTCGGAATCGTACTGGGCCTCGACCCCGGCGAGGTAGGCGCGCTCCTGCTCCGGGATCCCCAGCCGCTCGAAGGTCTCCTTCACGTCGTCGGGGACCTCGTCCCAGCTCCGCGTCGGGCGCACCCCGTCGGACAGGTAATACCGGATCCGGTCGAAATCGATGTTCTCGAGGTCCTTCGACGCCCAGTGGGTCGGCATGGGCTTCTTCTCGAAGGTCGCCAGCGCCTTGTGCCGGAACTCCCGGATCCACTCCGGGTCCTCCTTGACGTCGCAGATGTAATCGACCGTGGCGGCGCTCAGCCCGTGGCCGGCGTCGAACTTGTGGCTCTCCGGGTAGGAGAAATCTCCCCGGCTGCGGTCGATGTCGATCGCTTCGCGGGTCCCGGCGTCCAATGTGGCGGCATCACTCATGCGGGTGCAAGTTCTCCTTCCTTCAGGAAATCGTATCCCTTCGCCTCCAGCTCGTGGGCGAGTTCCTTCCCGCCGCTGCGGACGATCCGTCCGCCGGCGAGGACGTGGACGTGGTCCGGTTCGATGTAATTCAGCAACCGCTGGTAGTGGGTGATCACGAGGAAGCCCCGCTCCGGCGAGCGCATGGCGTTCACCCCTTCCGCCACCACCTTCAGGGCGTCGATGTCGAGGCCCGAGTCGGTTTCGTCCATCACGCAGTAGACCGGTTCCAGCATCATCATCTGGAGGACCTCGTTGCGCTTCTTCTCGCCGCCCGAGAACCCCTCGTTCACGGACCGCGAGGTGAACTTCCGGTCGATCCCGAGGAGGTCCATCTTCTCGTAAAGCTCCTTGTAGTAAGCCACGGCGTCGATTTCCTCCCCTTCCGGCAGGCGCGCCTGCCGCGCGGCCCGCAGGAAATTCGCCATCGAGACCCCCGGCACCTCGGCCGGATACTGGAAGGCGAGGAAGAGCCCGGCGCGGGCCCGCTCGTCGACCTCGAGGCCGCTCAGGTCGACGCCGTCCATGGTCACGCTCCCCTCGGTCACGGTGTAGTCCTCGTGCCCGGCGATCACTTTCGCGAGGGTCGACTTGCCGGAGCCGTTCGGCCCCATGATGGCATGCACTTCTCCCCGCGGAATCTCGAGATCGAGGCCCTTGAGGATTTCCGTTCCGTCGGTCTCCGCGTGGAGGTTCTTGATGATCAGGCTCATCGTCGTTTGCTTGTCGTGGTGGTGGTGCTTAGTCCCGGGAGGGAAGTTTCCCGCGGATGGTGAGTTCCATTTCGGTGATCTCCGCTCCTTCGGGGAGGTTGAGAAAATCCATGATGTCGGCCCCGTCCTTGAACTCGATGTCGTGGATGCGGCCCGACGCCTCGTCGTGGAAGTGGACGTGCTCCTGGAGGTTCGCGCAGTAGCGTGACGGCTCGCGGTCGAAATTCACCTGGTTCACCAGCCCGTGGGTCACCAGCGCTTCCAGGCAGTTGTAGACCGTCGCCAGCGAAATCTGCGGCATGCGGTCCTGCACTTTCCGGAAGACGTCGTTGGCGGTGGGGTGGCTGGCATCCTCGAGGAGGAGGCCGTAAACCTCGCGGCGCTGCTTCGTCATGCGCAGGCCGTCCAGTTCGGCGGGTATCTCCTGCGGAGATCGGGGTGGTTCGGGGTGACGGGACATGTGGTGACGCCGAGAAAGTAATCCCACTCCCTCGCACGACAAGGTGATTTTTGAATTATTCTAATTAAGATTCTTGGAAGGAACCCGTTGATTTTCCTTGGCGGGCTGGGGAGGAATCGGGGACTGGGGTCAGACCCCGCGCCAGATGGTGAGGGAGCAGATGAGCACCACCCCCCCGTAGGCCAGCCCCGCGATGCCCAGCATGCGCCAGCGTTTCTGGCTGGCGGTGGCCCAGGTCACGGCGTCGCGGAAGGTGTAGGGCATCCCCACCCAGAAGCAGCCCTTGGTGAGGAGGACGTAGGCAAAGAGCGGGATCAGGAGCCGCGTGAACGGCAGGGTTTCCGGAATCCGCAGGAAGGCCCCGTCGAGGATGGGGCCGGCCGCCATGAGGGCCACCACCCCGAGCCCCCTCACGAAGAGGAACTCCTTCACGTAGAGAACCATTCCGATATAGGCGATCGGCACGATGATCCGCAGCCACTTCTTCACGGCATTGAACTCACCGATGTCCATCGAGAGGTTGCCGAGGAAGGCGAAGGGACCGCGCATCGCGTCCGGCGCGACCAACAGCCAGAACCAGATCATCCCGAATGCCAGCGTGTAGACGCCGGCATTGTAATGCCGCGGAAGCTTCTTCAGCCAGCCCTGGCAGAACTCCGGCTTCAGCAGCATGAACCCGTGGGCCAGCAGGCAATACCCTCCCACGAAATACCCCAGCACGCTGAGCGGGATATTCTCGTAGGGATGCGGACCTCCAAACACGTGCGGGGTGGTTACGTCAGCAGGAGCGCTGCGTAAAGGGTAAAGGCGGGGGTCTTGACCCCCAAGGGGTCCCGCCCTACCGGAGCTGCGGCGTCCCGTAGAGGGTGAAGCCGGTGCTGTCCTCGATATCCACCTCGAAGATCTCCCCCGTCATGCGATCCCGGTCGCCGTCAAAGATGACGATCTTGTTTTGCGGGGTGCGTCCCGAGAGCCGCTCCTTGTTCGTCTTGCTGGGCCCCTCGCAGAGGACCTCCTGGCGGGTCCCGATGAGGGCCGCGTTCTTCGCCATCGTGATCTCGCCCTGGATCCGGAGGAGCTCCTGGTTGCGCTCCTCCTTCACCCGTTCCGGAAGCTGCCCGTCCATCTCCGCGGCGGGCGTGTCCTTCCGCTTCGAATACCGGAAGATGAAGGAGTTGTCGAATTCGACCCGCTTCACGCATTCCACCGTCTCGCGGAAGTCCTCCTCGCTCTCCCCCGGGAACCCCACGATGATGTCGGTCGTGATGGCGAGGTCCGGGCGCGCCGCCTTCATCCTGTCGCAGATGGCGAGAAACTTCTCGTTCTTGTACGGCCGCCGCATGGCCTTCAGGATGCGGTCGCTCCCGCTCTGCATCGGGAAGTGGATGTGCGAGCACAGCTTCGGGAGATACGTGAAGGCCGCCACGAGGTCGTCGCGGTAGCCGATGGGGTGCGGCGAGGTGAAGCGGATCCGCTCGATCCCGTCGACCTCGTGCACCGCCTCCAGCAACTGCACGAACGGCGACTTCCCGTCGACCTTCCCGAACTCGGTGCGCCCGTAGAGGTTCACGATCTGCCCGAGGAGGGTGACCTCCCTCGTCCCCCGGCCGGCGAGGCGCTTGACCTCCTCGACGACTTCCGCGATCGGCCGTCCCCGTTCCTTCCCGCGGGTGTCCGGCACGATGCAGAACGCACACCGCATGTTGCACCCCTGCATGATCGACACGAAGGCCGAGGCCTGCCGCGGCCCGTCATGCAGGTGGTCCCGGATGGTGTTCTGGCTGTCCTTCTCCTCGGCGGTGTCGCAAACGTGGCGGCGGTTTCCAACCGCCATGCCCTGGTCCGGCCGTCGGACGGGTCGGACCAGTCCGACAGGTCCGACCTCCTCCTCGACGGCCTGCCCGCTCATCTCCGGCCCGACCTCGTCCATGCGAGTTTCCATGCGACCCCGGAGGATGTCGTCCACATAGCCGAACACCCGGTGGTACTTCTGCGTCCCCACCACGAGGTCGAGGTGCGGGATCCGCTCGAACAGCTCCTCCCCCCGGCTCTGCGCCATGCAGCCCATGAACCCGTAGACCACGTGGGGCCGCGTCTCGCGGTACTTCCCCATCATCCCCATCTTCCCGAGGGCCTTCTGCTCGGCCTGGTCGCGCACCGAACAGGTGTTCACCAGGATGGCATCGGCCTCCTGCTCGTCACGGGTGAGGGTGTAGCCCCCCTCGACAAACGTCCGAGCCACCTGCTCGGAATCGCGTTCGTTCATCTGTCACCCGTAGGTCTTTATGAATACCCTTGGCATCGCTTCCTGCGTGGGGCGGAAGGACTAGCGTGGCGGGCAACAATTCACAAACCAATTTCCGGATCCCCCCACCCCGGGCGACGATGAGCCCGGACCGGGAATCGACCCCGCCGGGGTCGCAGCCCGTAGCGCGGGGTTGAGCCGCGAGCGAAGCGGAGGGCGATACCCCGGGACGTCTGATGCGCCGATGAGGTCCGATCCCGGCAGGGATCGCAGCGCGGGTGATGACCGGAGCGGCGGTGACCGGGACGGTGACGGCTGCTGCGACCCCTCCCGGGGCCACGCGGCGCATTTTTACGCTCATCCCCTCAAAACCAATAACCCATTACCCAATCCCCCGCGATCTGCTAAGATCGCCACCTTGAGCCCCCACATCGACAGCTTCATCCTCTACCTCGCCACCGAGCGGGGGTTGTCGGACGCGTATCAACTGCACGTCCGGCGCACGCTGGAAAGCCTGGTGGCGTGGGCGGGGAAGCGCGGCCTCGCGACGTGGGGCGACTTCGGGGTCGACGACCTCGCGGCCTTCCTCGCCGCGCGGAAGAAGCGCGGCCTCGAGGCGTCGTCGCTGCGCATCGCGGTGGTGCACCTCAAGATCTTCTTTCGCTTCCTCGCCTCGCGCAACATCACCGTGGCCGACCCCGCCGAACCGCTCCTCGCCCCGAAGACCGGGAGCCACCTCCCCGAGACCCTCCACGAGGAGCACTGCACAAAGCTCCTCGAATCGATCGACCCGAAGCAATTCCTCGGCCGCCGCGACCTCGCCATCCTGGAACTCTTCTACGCGTCGGGCCTGCGGCTCGCGGAAGTCTGCTCGGTGCGGCTCGACCGCCTCGACCTCGACGACGGGTTCATCCGGGTCACCGGCAAGGGCAACAAGACGCGCCTCGTCCCGGTCGGAAAGCGCGCCCTCGCGGCCCTCCGGGACTACCTCGACAACGAACGGCCGAATCTCGTCAAGTCCCGGACCAGCTCGGAGATCTTCATCTCGGTCCGCGGCGGCCCGCTCAGCCCGTCACGCGTCCGCCAGATCGTGAAGCGCCGCGCGCAGGCCGCCGGGATCGACCAGGTCATCTACCCGCACCTCCTGCGTCATTCCTTCGCGACCCACCTGCTCCAGAACGGGGCCGATCTGCGGGTCATCCAGGAGCTCCTCGGCCACGCCGACATCGCCACCACCCAGATCTACACCCACGTCGACCAGAAACGCCTGAAGTCGATCCACAAGCAGTTCCACCCGCGCGGGTAGCACGTGGCGGCGGTTTCCAACCGCCCGGCCCCTCGTTCCCACCGTGGCATGACATCACCGGGACGGTCAGGTCACGCCCAAGGCCTCCGCTCGCCCCTCCTTTGCCGTCGACCGGGACAAGCCCGGCAGGGCGGCTCCGAGCACACCCCCTTTGCCGTCGACCGGGACAAGCCCGGCCGGGCGGCTCCGAGCACACCCCCTTTGCCGTCGACCGGGACAAGCCCGGCCGGGCGGCTCCGAGCACACCC
>JABDMC010000097.1 GCA_013001695.1 Akkermansiaceae bacterium | reverse complement strand
AGAAAGCCGCGGCCAAGAAGGCCATGCAGCGCCGCCGGCCCGGTGGCCCGGGCGGACGCCCCGGCCCCGGAAAGCGCCGGGGACCGGACGGAAAGCCCGGCCCGCGCGGCGACCGGAAACCCGGCGCCTGATCCGCGACCACTCGGAATCCATCACCACGGGGAGGCACAGGCCTCCCCGTTTTCGTTGGGGTGCGGCCCGGGTCGGGCGAGGCGCGCCTTGCTGCGCGACCGGCGCCTAGCCCGGAAATTTCATGAAATTTCCGCCCCCGCGAACGCGGGGGCCGATGCGCCCTGACGAGTCAGGGCGATCGGGGCTTGCCCCGACGACAAGTGAGGGACGTTCCGTCCCGAATGCTCAGAGTCGGTTATTCGAAACAAGACCCTGAATCACTGCCACTTTTGAATAACGCATAGTTCACTTCGTGAAATATGCGGGCTAGAGTTCCTGCTCGAGCGCCTTCAACTCGAGGAAGAGGTCATTCCACTGTTCGAGCTGCGGGCGGAGCTCGGTTTCCGAGGCGAAGATCTCCCCGCGGACCTCGTCGAAGAGGGCCTCATACTTCACGAAAAACTCCTTCACACCCTCGAGGTAATCCTTCCCGAGGTCGCTCGCGAAATTCCGGCCGCTGCCGGCCGCCCTGGTGCGAAACCACTGGATGAGCTCCCGTCCGCTCCGGAACGACTGGACGACACCGAAGAGGCCCGCCCCCACCGCCAGCGCCATCACGATCCACGACCACGGGTGCAGGCTGAAGGCCCCCAGGCCCCCGGCCACGGCGGTCAGCACCAAAACCAACACCAGCCAGCGCCGCAAAACCGCGCGCCGGCTTTCCAGCTGCATCTCGAGGACTCCGCGGAGCTTCAATCGCATCGCAGCCTGGCGGGCGCCCCGGCCAAGGCGCTTCACGAAATTCTGGCGGGCCCGGGCAAAATCGACCACCCCGCCATCGATGGCGGGAATCTTCTCGGTGAGCTCCTTCTTCATCCGCGGAACCGCATTCTTCCAATGCTTGCGGCAGACCCGCTCCATTTCCTCGGCCTCCACGTCGGCCAGTTCCTCCACCGCGGTCGCCACCGACTCGGTCAGGAGCGCCTCGATCTCGCGGGGCAATTCGTCCCGCTGAAAGAGCGCCCTCACGCTCGACAGCACCCCGAGCCTGCCCCGCAGGTCCGCGATCGCCCCTTCCGCTTCGTCCGCAAAAACTTCTCCAAGTCCCTCCAGCTTCGCCTCGAACAGGTTTCCGAACTCGTCGCGCTTCTCGTTGGCGCTGGCCTCCAGTTCGCGCAGGACCGCGTCCTTCTTCTTCACCACGCCCGACTGCGACTCGATCTTGGTCTCGATGCGGCGCAGGGCGCTGGAGGTCGCGTCACGCACATCCTGCAGGACCTGCCGCCGCCCGGGCGATTCCGTCACGACCTTCGAGATGAAGTCTTCCAGCGCCGGGTAGCCGCTCTCCCGCCAGGCCCGCTCCTCGAACGGCTCGCGCTGCTTGGACCGCAGCGCCTGCCGCCCCGAGACCGCAAAGACGTCCGGCTTCTCGCCGAGCTTCTTCTGCGCGATGTCCCGCACGTGCTCCATGATGATCTCGAGCTCCTTGGGCTCCCGCAGGTCCTTCTGCTGCAGAACGAAGGCCACCCGCCCGTGCAGCTCGTCCGGAAAGCGCTCGATGAAATCCCACGTCGCCGCCCCCCACGGGTTGTTCACCGGGAACACGAAGAGCACCAGGTCCGCCACCGGCATGAAGCGCTCCGTGATGACCTCGTGCCCCTTCACCACCGAGTTCGTCCCGGGCGTGTCCACGATGTTGAAATCGTTCAGGAAGTCGATCGGCCGGTAGCGCTCCTCGAGAATCTCCGTGATCTCCTCGTCATGTTCGGAGTCATCATAGCGATACCACAGCACCCGGTCGGTTTCCGGCAGGACGTTCGACTCGCACAGGTCCGACCCGAACAACCCGTTGATGAGGGTGCTCTTCCCCGCGTTCACCTCCCCGCAGACCACGAAGAGGAACGGGTTCTTCAGCCCCTGCAACAATTCGCTGTCGTCGCTGAAGCCGTTCAGCGCGCAATCCGTCGTCCGGGCGAGTTCTCGAACTCCATTGACGACACCGGAGAGCTTTTTTCGCGTGGCGAAGTAGCGCTCACCGAACTTGGCGGTAGGGGTTGACACGAAAGGGTTACTGAGCGGCGCCCTTCAATGCGAGGAGCTGGGACACCGTGACGAACTTGAACCCTTTGTTGAGCAAGCCATCCAGTGTTCCCGGCATCGCGTCGACGGTTGGCGCATGAAGATCATGCGCCAGCACAATTGCGCCATTGTTCGTTCCACTCAAAATCCGGTCGCGCACCACGCTCACACCCGGCCGCTGCCAATCGCGGGGATCGACCGACCACATGATGGTGGGGTAACCGAACTCATTGTAAATCATCTGCCGCTGGCGGGTGAGCAGCGCCCCGTACGGGGGACGCATGGTCCGGGGCTTCACGCCGGTGGTGCTCACGATGATGCTCCGCGTCCGGGTCATCTCCTTGCGCACCGAGGCGTCGCTGAGCTTGGTGAGGTTGGCGTGCGTCCAGGTGTGGTTGCCGATCTCGTGGCCCTCCGCGACGATCCGGCGGGCGATGCTCGGGTAGCGCTCGACGTTTTCGCCGATGACGTAGAATGTCGCCTTGATGTTCCGCTGCCGGAGCATGTCGAGGAGGCGCGGGGTGTTCCTGGGGTGCGGGCCATCGTCGAAGGTCATCGCGATGTAGGGATGGGTCACGGCCCCGCGCGAGTGGCTCACTCCGGAGACCCCGCTGATGTTCGACGGGAGGTTGACGTTCGGGTTCCGCGCCGACGGCATCGCGTAGGACGGTCCGCGGTAGGAGGTATTGGCCACCGTCGGCACCTTCACCGGCCCGGCGGAGGCCTCGGCGGCATCTTTCTTCAGTGCCGAGCAATTGCTCAATACGAGAGCCAGCGGGAGAACAGTCAGGAGTCGAAGCGGAATCATGGGCGGAAATTTAGGAAGGAGCCGGCGCGGAGGCCAGGAAGCCAGCGCCAAAGGCGCACGATTTTTTAGCCCAAGCGGGCCCGAATGTCACGCATTTACTTACCCCCCGGATCCCCGGAATTCCCGAGAAACCGTTCCATTATGGGCTTCAGCGTCTCGAGGCGCTCCGCGGGCCAGGCCGCGCGGGGCGTCAGGATGGCGGTCCCGAGGGCCTCGTGCTCCGGCCAGGTGGCCTCGCGGGGGATCTCCGCGACGGCCCGGGCCACGATTCTCTGCGCGAGGGCGCTGTTGGCGTGGAGGTGTCCGATGACGGCCTCGACGTTGACCTCCTCGTCCTTCCAGCAATCGTAGTCGGTGACCATGGCGAGGGTGGCCAGCGCCATCTCGGCCTCCCGCGCGAGTTTCGCCTCGGGGAGGTTTGTCATGCCGATGACGTCAAAACCATGCTGGCGGTTGGCCTCGCTTTCGGCCCGGGTCGAGAACGCGGGGCCATCCATATTCACGTAGGTGCCGCCGAAATGCACCTCGGCCCCCTCCCCGCTCGCGGCCTGCCGGAGAATGCCCCGCAAGCCGCCGCTCAGCGGATCCCCGAAGGAGATGTGCGCCACGATGCCCCCGCCGAAGAAGGTGTGGTGCTCGCGGCGGCTGGTGCGGTCAAAGAACTGGTCGGGGATCACGATCGAGCGCGGGGCGTATTCCTCCTTCAGGCTGCCCACCGCCCCGACGCTGATGACGAAGCGCACCCCGAGGGACCGCAGGGCCCAGATGTTGGCCCGGTGGTTGATCTCGGTCGGCAGGAGCCGGTGGCCCTTTCCGTGGCGCGGCAGGAACCACACCGGCCGCCCCGCGATGGTTCCGCCGACGAGGGCGTCGGAGGGTTCCCCGAAGGGCGTGGGCACGATCCGTTCCTCCTCTTGCCGGAATCCGGCCATCTCATACAATCCGCTCCCTCCAATCACACCAATCGCCGGCTCCATGACGCTTACCTAGCGAGCGCCCCACGCGCTCGCAAGCTTGCGCCCCCCGGCGGCGGGCGATTCAATCCCCTCCCGGCATGAAGATCTCCCTGCTCGCCCTCGCGGCCGTCCTCCTCGTGGTGGCGGCCTGCAAGCTTGCGGCCCGCGACAAGCCCGGCGGGCCGACCCGCGCCAAGGC
>JABDMC010000081.1 GCA_013001695.1 Akkermansiaceae bacterium | reverse complement strand
CCTGACCCCTGACCCCAAAGCCTCGACTGAATTCTTCGAGGTCCTGCAGCTTCTTCCGTCCTCCCCCTTTGGATGAGCCGGATCGAAGTGCGGGCCATTCATCCGATCTGCCGAGCCATCCCGGCTTGAAGCCCCACTTCTTGAGCGGGGCCCGAACTGCGGAACCAAGCACCTTGTTCACAATCCGCATTTTATGCAGGCACGCAGGATTATCAACTATTGCTAACCATTTGAGTGCTCCTTATCATCGCGCCTCGTTCGGGAGAACGCCCTCATTTGCGATTCCGAGGAAGTCACCGGCAGGACGACGTGCGTCAGATCCCGCCGATCCCGGCATTCGTGGGGTTCTCGTCCAGGACCCATCCCTAACAGCATGCCACGAGAAATGAGGATCAACCCATCGTCGGCCCTTGGCCGGCTTTTAGCAGCATGGTGCGCGCTGGCGGCCGCCAGTTCGTCGGGCTTCGGCGCCATTATCACCGTCCCGACGGACCTCAACTCCGGCGACCAGTATCGGCTGGTGTTCGTGACGAGTGCGACGCGGGACGCGGCCTCGACAGACATCTCTGAGTACAATCAGTTTGTCGAAACGATCGCCGATGCAACCCCGGATCTCCAGGCCTTGGGGACGGACTGGTATGCGATCGGGGCGACCGACACCGTCGATGCGAGAGACAACACCGCCACGAACCCGACAATCGAGGTTGGCGTTCCAATCTACAGCGTCAATGGAGTCAGGCTCGCTGACGATTATGCCGACCTGTGGGACGGATTTCTCGCCGCCGCCTACACCACCGACGAGAATGGAAACGAGGTTTCCGGATTGGCCTGGACCGGAATGCATTCCAATGGCGTGGCGAGGACAGGGGGCGCCCTGGGCGAAGCCGTCGGCCGAATTCACGTGGGAGAATTGGGCAACGAGGCACAGTCCGGCGGGTGGAGCGGAGACGGGGCCAGTCGACCCGACAACACCGAGCAGAACCACCTTTACGGGATGTCGGCATTATTGACCGTCGCCCCCGAACCCTCCGGCGCCCTGCTCTCCCTTGTGGCGATCGCCGCGATCGGCCTGCGCCGCCGCAGAAGCTAGCCGGCCACCCCACACTCCGCGATTGATCCTCCCGACCTCCCCGCGGCGGGAATTGGCGCGCGACGGAGTCAGGCCCGCCGCCGTCGGCGATGCAGCAGGATCCCGGCGGCGCCGAGGGCGAAGATGGCCGGCGCGGAGGCCTCCGGAACCGCCGCGGCAACATCCGCGCTGTAGCTCACGCGGTCGAAGTTCACGGTGGTCGTCCCGTTCCCGCCGTCGGCTTCCGCGATCAGGGTGATGCTCGACGGGCTCATGTCCGTGATGTCGTCGAAGCCGGCGAAGCCGATGCTCGCGTAGGTGATGTCACCGGTATCCAGCGAGTTCAGGCTGGAGGTCACCCGGAAGCTGTCGGCGTCGAGGGTCGTCACGAAACTCACCGCCTCGCCGGCATACGGAAAGGCATACGGCGAACTGGGGGCGTCCATCGTGGTGAAGGTCGGATCGAGCCCCCGGATGAACAACTGGTCGTCGGCCTCGTTCAGGCGGAAGAACAAGCCGTAGTTGCCCCCGAGGACGAAGATGGTTTCCGGGGTGGAGGCCCCGGTGCTGCTCATCCCGGCAATGTCCACCGTGAAGGTCGCCGAGGTCGCCCCCGCGGGAAACGGATCGAACGACGAGGTGGTGGTCATGCCGGTCGGCCCGTTGCCGCCTTCCGGGTCGGCCCGCAGGTCGGTGATCGACACCGTCCCGGACCCTTCCGTGATGCCGGTGCCGGCCCGCATGTCGCTGAAGCTGCCCTGCGCCCAGCCGTCCGGCACCCCGCCGGATCCGTCGAAGCTGTCCGAGAAAATCAAGCCGCCGAATAGCAGCGGCGGACAGCCCGCCAGGACCGCCGCCACCACCGCGGCGCCACGGCGACGGGAAGGCGGGACCGCAAATCGCGAAACGTCGGAGGTGTGATGGTCCGTCATGGTGACTCATCATCGACATCCGGCGGGAATCGTCCAGTCACCGCCCGAGGCGTCACCTCGCGAGGGGACACAGTCGCGGGCCGCCTGGCTCTCCGGGGATTCCCTGACGCCGCCCTGCCGTCCAGTGCGCCACGCGTCCCGGTGTTGCATATTGCGACAATGTCCGCCTCGAGAAGTGCCGTCCGCCCTGCTGGTTCCGCGAATCGAAGGCGGATTGTTCTGGCCGCCGCGGGACGCCCCGTTAGGATGTGAAACCTGTCCGTCCGGACAGTCAATATTCATGCGCGAATCACCGGTGGAGGGACCTGTGTCTGCCACTCGTCACGGTGCCAAGGGGGTTGCCGGGGACGAGGGACGCTCCCGTGTGTCCGGGGCGACAGCCGCGTCGAATCCACCGGCCGCACCGCCGGGGAGCGATCTCTTCAGCGCCCGCGAGTGGAAGGCGATCGCCGCCAAGCTCCGGCTCTCGGCCCGCGAAGTCCAGATCGTGCGGAGCATCTTCGACGATGTCACCGACAGCACCATCGCGACCGACCTCGGGATCTCGGTGCACACCGTGCACACCCATTGCCGCCGCCTCTACCGGAAACTCGGCACCACCAGCCGCGTCGAGGTCGTCCTGCGAATCGTGCGCGAACACTTCCGCCTCACCGCCGGCCGGCAGTCGCGGCAGCCGTGAGTTTCCGGGCCGCCGCCCCCGCCGCGAAATTCCCGCCCTCGGATTTGAGGCACCAGTCGCGATTGGCGATTGATTCGGACTGCGTTCCGTAGCGGAAGGCCTGCGCCTTCCGATTGCCGGGCCGTTCCGGATAACCCCCGCACCCGGCCGCTCGGCACGGGCAACCGTGCCGCTACCAACGCCACCGGATTAAACGACCCTCCGTAGCGGAAGCCTTGCGCCTTCCGACCACTGCCCCCCGTAGCGGAAGCCTTGCGCCTTCCGACCACCGGGCCATTCCGGAACACCCCAAGACCCGGCCGCCCGGCACGGGCTTCCCCTTCGCTCTCCGAGCGACGGCAGCACAAGAACCGTGCCGCCACCAACTGCAAGCGGGTGTGATCACGACTCCCGAATGGGCGAAACGAACTTCGGCGCCCTGAATTTCCGGGCCGCATGCCGCCGCAAATTGCCGCTGGCCTCGCCGTGCGCCGCTCGTCATCCTGCGGGTCGGGTTTTTCCTCTGCCATGCATTGTTTCCGCACTCTCTTCGTCGCGCTGTGGCCGGTCCTCCTGGCCGCCTTGACCACCCCCGCCGCCCTCGCCCAGGACCGCGAGATCCCCGGGCCCCTCCAGCCGTGGACCGACTGGGTCACCTGGGACGACGAGGAGCGCTTTTGTCCGCCGGCCTGGAACGACCCGAGGGAACGCCTCTGTGTGTGGCCGTCGCGGCTCGAGCTCACCGCCGGTCCGCAGACCGCGACGTGGCGCATCGAGGTGCAGACCTTCGCCGAATCGTGGATGCCCCTCCCGGGGAACAAGGACCACTGGCCGCAGGGTGTCACTGCCGACGGCGAACCGATCGTGGTCGTCGAGCGCCAGGGCGTCCCGGCGGTGCAGCTCCCTCGCGGCCGGCACGAGCTCGCCGGCGAGTTCCGCTGGGACCGCATGCCCCAGCAGATCCCGATCCCGAAGGCCATCGGCCTGCTCGCCCTCACCGTCGACGGCGAGTCGGTCGCCCTCCCGACCTGGGATGCCAACGGCAACCTCTGGCTGAAACGCCTCCGTCGCGAGGAAGCCGAAAAGGACCTCCTCACCGCGCAGGTCTACCGCGTTCTCGAGGACGGCCTCCCGCTCTGGCTGCGCACCGACATCGAGCTCACCGTCTCCGGCAAGAGCCGCGAGGAGGAACTCGGCTGGATCCTCCCCGACGGCTGGATGCTCGCCACCGTCGAGAGTCCCATCCCCGTGGCGGTCGACGACCAGGGGCGCGTCAAGGCGCAGGTCCGCGCCGGGAAGTGGACCATCAGCCTGCACGCCTTCCGCGCCGCCGACGTCCGCGAGATCCGCTTCGCCGAGGCCGCCACCCCGCTCATCGACCGCGAACTCGTCGCCTTTCGCGCCAAGCCCGACTTCCGCCTCGCGGAACTCACCGGGCTCAAGGCGGTGGACGTCACCCAGACGACCTTCCCCGGGAAGTGGCGCGGCCTCCCGGTCTACGAATGGCCGACCGACACCCCCATCGTGCTGGTCGAGAAGATGCGCGGCATGGGGCTCCAGCGGCCCGAGGGGCTCCGGATCCGGCGCGGCTTCTGGCTCGATGAAGACGGCCGCGGGCTCACCTACCGCGACACCGTCACCGGGCAGATGCAGCAGATCTGGCGGCTCGACACCGCCAAGGGGCAGGAGCTCGGGGCGGTGCGGGTCGACGGGGCCGGCCAGCTCGTCACCGCCAACCCGGCCACCGGCGACCACGGCGTCGAGATCCGGACCCGCAACCTGACGCTCGAGGCCATCGGCCGCATCCCGGACGCCGATGACATTCCCGCCACCGGATGGCAGAGCGACGCCGACTCGCTCGCCGCCACCCTGAACCTTCCCCCCGGCTGGCGGGCCTTCGCGATGTTCGGGGCCGACCACGTCGACGGCGACTGGCTCACCGCCTGGTCACTCCTCGATCTCTTTCTCCTCCTCATCTTCGGGATGGCGGTCGTGCGCCTGTGGGGCGTGCCGGCCGGGGTGGTGGCCTTCCTCGCCTTCGGCCTCGCCTTCCACGAACCCGGGGCGCCGCGGCTCACGTGGCTCTTCCTCCTGATCCCCCTCGGCCTCCTGCGGGTTGTCCGTCACGACACCGCGCGCAAGTGGCTCCGCTGGTGGAAGTGGTTCGCGGTGGCCCTCCTCCTGCTCAACCTCATCCCGTTCCTCGCCATCCAGCTCCAGAGCGCCATCTACCCGCAGCTCGAGCGGCCCGGGGTCAACTACACGCAGCGCAGCATGTTCCCGGGACTCGGCTTCGCCTACCGCGAATCGATCGGGGCCGCGCGCCGCGCGTATCAAACCGACGCTCTGCTCCGGAAGGAAATGGCGCCCCAGACCACCAAGGGCGCCCCGCAGCAACGCCAGTCGAAATTCCAGTCGAAGAACCTCCTCTACGAACCGAAGGCCCGCATCCAGACCGGCCCCGCGGAACCCGAGTGGAGCTGGAACCGCGTCAACCTGCGCTGGGACGGCCCCGTCACCGCCGGACAGGAGATCCGCCCCATTCTCATTTCGCGGGGGGCGCATCGTCTCCTCACCGTGGCGCGCGTCGCCCTCCTCGTCCTCCTCGGGTTCGTCCTCCTCGGCGCCAAGCGCGTGCCGTCGATGTTCCGCCGCCGCGGCGCGGGGGCGGCGGCCCTCCTCGCGGCGATGCTCGCCGGCCTCCCGGGCGACCTCTCCGCGCAGGAAATCCCCGGCGACGCCATGCTGCAGAAACTGCGCGAGCGCCTCCTCGAGGCCCCCGACGCCTTCCCGCGCGCCGCCGAGATCGCCACCGTCGCGATGAAGCTCGACGGCAACCGCGTCCTGATGGAATGCGAAGTCCACACCGTGGTGGAGGCCGCCGTCCCCCTGCCCGGGAAACTCCCCGACTGGTCGCCGGTGAAGGTCACCACCAACCGCGAACAGTCCGCCGTCGTGGCCCGCAAGGACGGCTACCTCTGGACCGTCCTGCCGGCCGGCGTGCACCGCGTCGTCGTCGAGTCGCTCCTCCCCGAGGTCCCCGACTGGCAGTGGACCTTCCTCCTGAAACCGCGCCGCGTCAGCATCGAGGCCCCCGGCTGGACCGTCACCGGGGTGCGCCGCAACGGCGTCCCCGAGGACCAGGTCTTCCTCGCGCGCGAGCGCGCCGCCGACCCCGCCGCCGCGGCGTACGACCGCAAGGACTTCAATGCCATCGTGGCCGTCGACCGCCACCTCGAAACCGGCCTCACCTGGCAGGCCCGCAACCAGGTGACGCGCCTCTCGCCGCCCGGCAAGGCGGTCTCCATCAAGGTCCCCCTGCTCGCCGGCGAGCGCGTCCTGACCTCCAACGTCGTCGTCGAGGACGGCCACATCGAGGTCAAACTCGGCGCCGGGCAGGCCGGCTTCCAGTGGGTGAGCGAACTGCCGGTCGGCACCGACATCACCCTCACCGCCCCCGACACCGACCAATGGATCGAGCGGTGGCACCTCGTCAGTTCCCCGGTCTGGAACGTGACCCGCGACGGCCTCGCCCCCATCTTCGACGCCGACCAGGAGGACCTCGTCCCCGTCTGGAACCCGTGGCCCGGCGAGAGCGTCACCCTCGCCTTCGACCGGCCCGAGGCGGTCACCGGCCAGACCATCACCGTGCAGCGCGTGAAGCACGAGACCTCCCTCGGCCGCCGCCAGCGGACCGCCGAGCTCAAGGTCGAACTCGAGAGCAGCCTCGGCAGCGACTTCCGCCTCGGCCTCGACCCCGCCGCGGAGGTCTCCTCGATCAAGGTCGGCGGCCAGGCCATCCCGGTGCGGCGCGACGACGGGGCCCTCATCATCCCGGTCCAGCCCGGCAAGCAGGAAGTCGCGGTCGCGTGGCGCACCGGCGACCCCATGAACCTCGCCGAATCCGCCGGCACCGTCACCCTCCCGGTCGAGGCCGCCAACATCACCACCGTCCTGGAAGTCCCCGAGAGCCGCTGGGTCCTCTGGGCGTCCGGCCCCCGCCGCGGCCCCGCGGTCCGCTTCTGGTCCATCCTCGCCTTCGCCGTCCTCGCCGCCTGGATCCTCGGCGGCCTCGCGCTCTCGCCGCTCAAGCGCATCGAGTGGGTCCTCCTCGCGATCGGCCTCACCCAGGTCCACGTCGCGGCGGCTCTCATCGTCGTCCTCTGGCTCTTCTCCCTCGCCCGCCGCGGCAAGCGCGATCCCGCCGCCCAGAGCTGGTGGAAGTTCAACATCAAGCAGATCGTCCTCGTCCTCCTCACCCTCATCGCCCTCGGCATCCTCATCGTCGCCGTCGGCGCCGGCCTCCTCGGCAACCCCGAGATGTTCATCGTCGGCAATGGGTCATCCCAAACCTACCTCCAGTGGTTCGACCCCCGCACCGGAACCGAGCTCCCGGAGCCCTTCATCCTCTCCGTCTCGGTCTGGTTCTACCGGCTCGCGATGCTCTTCTGGGCGCTTTGGCTCGCCGCGGCGCTATTGCGGTGGCTGGCGAAAGGCTGGAAGCAGTTCAGCTCCGGCGGGGCGTGGATGCGGAAGCCGAAGGTCATCACGCCGCCGGAGATTCCGGGGCAAGCGTGACTCTGCTGGCTGCGGAAATATGCTGACTGCGGAAGATACACCTTCCATCCGCCTGCGGCCGACCAAACGCTCGACTCGCCTGGGGAATCCGCCCGCCCCGTGCACCACGCTTTTAGAATTTGGAATTCGGGGTTGGGGATTATTTGTATCATGGACCGTGTATCTTCATTCCCAGTCCTCCTCGAACTGAACGCCATCCCCTCGTGGTTCTATTACCTCGCGGGAACGAATGAGAACGGCTCCCCGAACGTAGCGAAAGGCTTGCGCCTTCCGACCGCCAAATCTCCCCCGAACGCTTAGAATGCCCGCCCGGGTGGCACGGGAGCGCCCTTCGTCCTGCGAGTTTTGGCAGGACAAGAACCGGGGCCGCTACCAACGAGTATCCTGCTTGATCAACTGCCATTCTCGGGACGCATAGGTGTCAGTCACATCAAGCGAACCTCTGTTCCGCGGGTTCGTAAGCGCGCCCCTGAGCAACGGGAAGCGCCGGAATAGAAGGAGGCGCTTCGACCGCTTGTGGCACCCCTCCCGGGGTGCCGAGGATGATGGATTCACCGATCCGCGGGTTGCACCCGCGGCTAGCATGATCGCCCCCTCCAGGGGCCAGAAATCCAGTTCATCAAGTCCCGCTCCGACACAAATTTCCCGCAACCACGTCGGCGGGCGCCTATACGGGGACAGACGAGATTCTCACGCCAACACGGGGACAGACGCGCCTATACGGGGACAGACGAGATTCTCACG